>NZ_JBHSUF010000006.1:0-360612 GCF_042660575.1 Nocardiopsis tropica | reverse complement strand
GTCGACGACCCGGCCTCGGCCGAGCTCGTCGACGCCCCCGTGCTCTTCCCCGAGGGCGGAAACACCGGCACCTCCGGCTGCCACGACATCACGGTCTTCCCGAGCAGGGACATCGCCGCGGGCGCGTGCATGGGCGACGGCATCCTGATGGACATCTCGGACCCGGCCGCCCCGGTCGTGACCGAGGTCGTGCAGGACACCAACTTCGCGTTCTGGCACTCGGCGACGTTCACCAACGACGGCAGGAACGTGGTCTTCACCGACGAGCTCGGCGGAGGCGGGGCCCCCACCTGCACCGAGGAGATCGGCCCGGAGCGCGGCGCCGACGCCGTCTACTCCCTCGACGGTGACGGAGCCGAAGCCGACCTGTCGTTCCAGAGCTACTTCAAGATCGACCGCCACCAGGGCGGGGAGGTCTGCGTCGCCCACAACGGCTCGTTGATCCCGGTGCCCGGGCAGGACTTCTTCGTGCAGTCCTGGTACACGGGCGGAGTCTCGGTCATCGACTTCAACGACGCGGCGAACCCCGAGGAGATCGGCTACTTCGACATCGACTCCCGTGTCGAGGACGGCGTCCAGGACAACGACAGCTGGTCCGCGTACTACTACAACGGCTACGTCTACTCCTCCGACATCGAGCGGGGCATCGACGTGCTGAAGCTGGACGACCCGCGCCTGCGGGCCGCCGAGCGCGTGCGCATGGACGAGTTCAACCCGCAGTCCCAGCCCGAGTACAGGCCCGGGCGGGGCTGACCGGTCCGGACGGGGAGGAGGCTCCCTGGGCGGGGGCGGTGCCCGGCACCGCCCCCGTTCCGCGTCCGGGGGACCCGGCCGGATCCCCCGGACGCGTCAGCCGAACAGCCGGTCGGTGGGGGCGTCCACCGCCTCCAGGACGCGGCCGGTGAAGTACACCGTGCCCAGGGCCAGGACCCGGCGGCCGAGCGCCGCCAGGGCCGCCGCGGTCAGGTCTGCGGCGTCCATGCGGCCCCAGTGCGGGGGCAGGGCGTGCTCGAAGCGCAAGTGGGCCTCGGGCAGGCGCACGGCCGTCACGGGCAGGCCGCCCAGGACCTCCACGGCGCCGGAGACGTCCTTGTGGTCCGGCAGGCACAGCAGCACGTGGTCCACCCCGCCCCACAGGCCGCGCGCGTGGGCCAGGGCCGCCGCGACGCCGACGCGGTCGATGGCCGAGTCCACCACCACCTCCGCGTCCGGGGCCTCCCCGCCGGGCGCCCTCCCCGCCGGGAGCGGCACAGTGTGCCGGGACAGCCGCCCCGGGAGGCGGACGGTCGCCAGAACGCCGTGCAGGGTCCTCCGGTCCGGTCCCGGGATCCCGAGGTGCTCCAGCATCCGCGCGGCGGCGGCCGCGCCCAGGACCCCGGAGGCCGCCGACAGGCCCGGCGGCCGCAGCGCGGGCGGCGGCTCCGTCCCCTCCGCCTCCGGATCGACGACCTCGGCCCCCACCCTCCCACCGGTCGCGTCGGCCAGCGCCGCGTCGATCTCGGCGGCCACCTCGGGGGTCTGCGGAAGACGCACCAGGGCCCGGGTCCGCTCCCCGGCGACCAGGGTCTTCTCCCGGGCGATCTCGACCACGTCGGCGCCGAGGACGCCCACGTGCTCGGCGAAGACCTTCCCGAGCGCGACGACCTCCGGGCCCGCCAGGCGCAGCTCGTCGCGGCGCCCGCCCATACCGGCCTCGAGGACGCACACGTCGGCGCCCGCCTCCCGCGCACGCAGGAGCCCGGCGACCAGGAACAGGCCGCTCGGCGCCAGGTAGCCCCCCGACTCCTCCACCGTCGGCAGGTCACGGCGCGCGGCGTCGATCCGCGCGCCCAGGGCGTCCAGGACCGCGTCGTCCACCGACGTCCCGTCCACCCGCACGCGTTCGCGGTAGGAGCGGAAGCTCGGCCCCGTCACCAGGACGGTGCGCAGGCCGGCCGCCGACAGGGCGGCCGCCGCCGTCGTCGCTGTACTGCCCTTGCCCTTGGAGCCGACGACCCCCAGCACGGGGGTGCGGTCGGCGTCCAGGCCGAGGGCGGCCAGGAGCGCCGAGGCGCGTCCCAGGCTGCGTGTCTGTCCGGGGCGGCGTTCCGCCCACTCGGTGAAGAAGGGGTCAAGGCTCGGCATCCCCCAAGTATGGTCTGTGCGACATCGGCCGCCGGACCCCTCACCCGGAGTCCGGGCCCAGGTGGGGGCGCGTACACTGGCGCGGGTGTACACCCCGACCACTGAGACACCGTGAGCGGCGTGAGCGCCGAGCAGCGCTACGCCGAGGTGACCGCCGAGATCCTCTCCCGCGCACCCGAGTCCGACATCGATCCCCGCCTGGACCGCGTCCGCACCCTGCTGGATCTGCTGGGTGACCCCCATCGCAACTTCCGGGTCATCCACGTCACGGGGACGAACGGCAAGACGTCCACCGCGCGCATGATCGACGCGCTCATGCGCGCCAGGGGCCTGCGCGTGGGCCGCTACACCAGCCCGCACCTGCGCACCGTGCGCGAGCGCATCGTCGTCGACGGGGAGCCCGTCTCCCAGGAGCGGTTCGTCGAGACCTACGACGACATCCGCCCCTACATCGACATGGCCGACGAGATGAACGACGCGCCCCTGTCGTTCTTCGAGATCCTCACCGTGATGGCCTACGCGGCCTTCGCGGACAGCCCCGTGGACGTCGCCGTGGTCGAGGTGGGCATGGGCGGCCGCTGGGACGCCACCAACGTCGTCGACGGCGACGTGGCCGTGGTGACCCCGATCGGCATCGACCACACCGACTACCTGCCCGACACCCTGCACGGCATCGCCGAGGAGAAGTCCGGCATCATCAAGCCCGGCTCCGTGGCGGTCCTGGCCCAGCAGCCGGTGTCCGCGGCGGAGGTCCTCCTCCGCAACGCCGCCGAGGTGGGGGCCCAGGTGGCCCGCGAGGGGCTGGAGTTCGGCGTCACCTCCCGCGAGGTGGCCGTCGGCGGCCAGCAGCTCGCCCTCAAGGGCCTCACCCGGGACTACGAGGACCTGTTCCTCCCCCTGTTCGGCGCCCACCAGGCGGGGAACGCGGCCGTGGCCGTCGCCGCCGTGGAGGCGTTCGCGTCCGCGGGGGAGGACGCCGAGGGGCTCGACCCGGCGATGGTCGCCGAGGCCCTGGCCGGAGTGGACTCCCCGGGGCGCATGGAGGTCGTGCGCACCAGCCCGACCGTCATCGCCGACGCGGCGCACAACCCCGCCGGGATGACCGCCACCGCGGCCGCAGTGGGGGAGGCCTTCAGCTTCTCCCGCCTGGTGGGCGTCGTCGCGATCATGGCCGACAAGGACGTCGAGGGGATCCTCGACCCCCTCGAACCACTGCTTGACGAGATCGTCGTCACCCGTAACTCCTCACCGCGTTCCCTCGGACCGGAGCAGTTGGGCGACCTCGCCCGACAGGTCTTCGGGGACGACCGTGTGCACGTGGTTCCCCGACTCGACGACGCCATCGACCGGGCCGTCGGCCTGGCCGAGGAGGGCGGAGAGCTCGGCGGTACCGGTGTGCTGGTCACCGGGTCGGTCGTCACCGCGGGTGACACCGTCCACCTGCTGCGCGGTTCCGGCGAGTGACGGGCGGGGCGACACACTACGAAGGGAACCCGCTGTGCGCGTAGTCTGCGCCGTCGTCCTGCTGTTCGAGGCCATCGTGATCGGCCTCTTCATCCCCGTCGCCATCTCCCTGGAGGGGATGGAGCCGGCCACAGCCGCGAGCCTGTGGGGCGGCATGGCCGCCGTCGCCCTGGTGCTCTCCGGCCTCCAGAAGCGCACCTGGGCGCACTACGCCGCCTGGGCGCTGCAGGCCGCGTTCCTGTTCACCTCCTTCCTGGTGTCCGGGGCGATGCTCATCGCGGTCGTGTTCGTGTCCCTGTGGGTGACCGGAGTGGTCATGGGCCGCCGCACCGACGAGATGAAGGCCGCGCACGCGGCCCGCGCCGAGGCCGAGGCGGCCGCCTCCGGGGACGGGGGCGGGGAGGGTTCGGCGACCACCGCGTCGCCGCGGCAAACGCGATAGTGTGACGCACGTCCGGACAGGCGGCCGGTCCCCTCGGGAGGGTTCTCCCCCTTCGCGGCCCCGCTTCCGTGACCCACCACCCGAACCTCCGCGTGCGGCCTACGCCGTGGGCGATCGCCCACGCGCCACGCGGAGCCCCAGTGAGGAGTTGACACGCACGTGGAGCGCACTCTCGTTCTCATCAAGCCGGACGGCGTCCGCCGCAGCATCGTCGGCGAGGTCATCTCGCGCATCGAGCGCAAGGGCCTGAAGCTCGCCGCGATGGAGCTGCGCACGCTCGACGCCGAGACCGCCCGGACGCACTACGAGGAGCACGCGGAGCGCCCGTTCTTCGGCTCCCTCGTGGAGTTCATCACCGGCGGTCCCCTGGTCGCCCTGGTGGTCGAGGGCGAGCGCGCCGTGGAGGCCTTCCGGGCCCTGGCCGGCGCCACCGACCCGGTGACCGCCGCGCCCGGCACCGTCCGCGGCGACTTCGCGCTGGAGGTCCAGCAGAACATCGTGCACGGTTCGGACTCCACCTACTCGGCGGAGCGCGAGATCAAGCTGTTCTTCCCCGACCTGTAGGGGCCGGGCGGCCGCGGACCCTACGGCATGGGGTCCGCGGCCCGGTAGTCGACTTCTCATGGTTCGTCCGGTGACGAGGCATCAATTCGGTGTGTTTGCGTAACGGAGTAAGTGCTGACCGTTACGATGCGGGGGACTGAATACCTATCGTGCCGGAACGACTACGTATGGTCGCCCCGTGCAACCACGTCCGACACGGCGCCTCTGAGGACGTTACATGCCGAACAACCTTGCTTTTCTCGGCCGGGACATGGCCGTCGACCTGGGAACCGCCAACACGCTCGTGTACGTGCGCGGACGCGGCATCGTTCTGAACGAACCATCGGTGGTCGCACTCAACACGTCCACGGGAAAGATCGTCGCGGTCGGCATCGAGGCCAAGCAGATGATCGGCCGAACGCCGAACAACATCACCGCCATCCGCCCCCTCAAGGACGGCGTCATCGCCGACTTCGAGATCACCGAGCGGATGCTGCGCTACTTCATCCAGAAGATCCACCGGCGACGCCACTTCGCGAAACCGCGCATCATCGTCGCGGTCCCCAGCGGCATCACCTCGGTCGAGCACCGCGCCGTCAAGGAGGCGGGCTACCAGGCGGGCGCCCGCAGGGTCTACATCATCGAGGAGCCCATGGCCGCCGCCATCGGCGCCGGGCTTCCCGTGCACGAGCCCACGGGCAACATGGTCGTGGACATCGGCGGCGGCACCACCGAGGTGGCCGTCATCTCCATGGGCGGCATCGTCACCTCGCAGTCCATCCGCGTCGGCGGGGACGAGCTGGACCAGGCGATCATGACCTTCGTCAAGAAGGAGTACTCCCTGATGATCGGGGAGCGCACCGCCGAGGAGCTCAAGATCGCCATCGGCTCCGCCTACCCGACCGGACCCGAGGAGCTCCACGCCGAGGTGCGCGGACGCGACCTCGTCAGCGGGCTCCCCAAGACCGTCGTGCTCTCCGAGGGCGACGTCCGCCAGGCCATCGAGGAACCCGTCACCGCCATCGTCGACGCGGTCCGCACCAGCCTCGACAAGTGCCCCCCGGAGCTGTCCGGCGACATCATGGACCGGGGCGTGGCCGTGACCGGGGGCGGAGCACTGCTGCGCGGCCTGGACGACCGGCTCCTGCACGAGACGGGCATGCCCATCCACGTCGCCGAGAACGCGCTCGACTCCGTCGCGGTCGGATCCGGCACCTGCGTCGAGAACTACGAGAGGCTGCACCAGGTCCTCGTCCCGGAACGGCGGCGATGACATGCTCCGCGACTCACCGAGGTCCCGGCTGGTCCTCGCCCTGCTGGTCGCGGCGGCCGTGGTCCTGCTCGTCCTGGACGCCCGGCCCGGCGCCGATCCCGTGACCTCCGTGGCCCGGGCGGGAGGCGAACTCGTGTTCGCCCCCGCCGCGGCCGGGGTCGGCTGGGCCGCCGCGCCCGCGGTCACCCTCTACGACGGCCTGCGCGAGGGGCCCCGGGCCGCCGCGCGCGTCGCCGAGCTGGAGGAGGCCAACGCCGCGCTGGAGGCCGAGCTCCAGGCCGCCCGCATCGACCGCAACCGGTCCGACCAGCTCGACGACCTCCTGCACCTGTCCGGCCTCGGCGCCTACGAGGTGGTCCCCGCCCAGGCGGTCACCCGGTCCACCGCACGCGGTTACGCGCACACGGTCACCATCGACACCGGCACGGAGTCCGGTGTCCGCCCGGACATGACCGTCGTCAACGGATCCGGCCTGGTGGGGCGCGTGGTCGAGGCCGGCCCCCGCACCGCCACCGTCATGCTCGCCACCGACGTCAAGTCGGCCGTCGGGGCCCGCCTGGAATCCACCCGCAAGATCGGCGTGGTCAACGGCGGCTCCGTCCCGGGCGGACCCGAGGCCGACCTCACCCTGGAGCTGTTCGACATGGAGGCGCCGGTGGAGGCCGGCGACCGGATCGTGACGCTCGGATCCCACGAGGGCGCGCCCTTCGTCCCCGGAGTGCCCATCGGCACCGTCGACGAGGTGCAGGTCGCGCCGGGAGCGCTCAGCCGCATCGCCCGCCTCACCCCGGCCGTGGACTTCGCGTCCCTGGACGTGGTGGGCGTCGTCGTGGCGGGTCCCGACGACGACCCGCGGGACTCGGTGCTGCCGCCCAAGCCGAAGAAGCCCGAGAAGTCCGAGAAGCCCGAGGGAGAGCAGTGATGAGGTCCGCAGCGACCCTGGTCATGGTGGCCGCCGCCGTCCTCGCCCAGGCCACGATCGTCAACCGGCTCCCGTTCGCGTGGGGCCCCGGCCCCGATCTGGTGGTCGCGGCCGTCGTCGCGGTCGCCCTGACCACCAGCCCGGCCGCCGCGGCCGCGTGCGGTTTCGGTGCGGGCCTGGCCATGGACCTGCTGCCGCCCGCCGAGCACGCCGTCGGCCGCTACGCCCTCGTGCTGTGCCTGGCCGCCTACCTCGTCGCCCTGCTGCGCCGCAACACCGGGGCCCCGGGCGCGGTGGGTTCGCGCACCTCCGGCTGGGCGGCCGTCGGCGCCACCGCCGCCACCGCGCTGGGGGTGGGGGCCGGATACGCGGCCGTCGGCCTCCTCATGGGCGACCAGCACATGACCCCGGCGGCCGTCGGGACCGGCGTCGGGGTGGGCGCGGCCCTCACGGTGCTCGTCGCACCGCTGGTCACCCTCCCCGTCCTGTGGGTGCGCGAGACACTCGCGGACAGCGAGTTCGCCACCGTCCAGGGCCCCATGGCCCCGGGAGGGTGGTGAGCCGTGCGCAAGCCGCCGTTCGACCCGACGCTCCCGGGGCCCAGGCTCGGCCGTGCCGGTCTGATCACCGCCCAGGTCCTGGTCCTGGTCCTGTTCGCCGTGCTGACCGCGCGCCTGTGGTACCTCCAGGTGCCCATGTCCGACCACTACCGCGACCTCGCGGTGGCCAACCACCACCAGCAGCTGATCGTCCCCGCGACGCGGGGACAGATCCTCGACGCCACCGGTAGGCCCCTGGTCAACAACCGGACCGAGCTGGTGGTCTCGGCCGACTACCACGAGCTCATGGGCATGGAGGACTCCGGCGAGAAGGTCCTGACCGACCTGTCCGAGGTCCTCGACGTCCCGGTGCGCGAGCTCCAGCAGCGCATGCGCCTGTGCGGACCCGAGGTTGAGCGCCCCTGCTGGCCGGGCTCGCCCTACCAGCCGGTCACGCTCGCCGAGGACGTGGAGCCCTCGATCGCCCTCCAGATCATGGAGAGCGCCGACGACTTCCCCGGTGTCACCGCCCAGGCGCACGCCGTCCGCGAGTACCCCTACGGCGCGCACGCCGGACAGATCCTCGGCTACCTGCAGCCCGTCACCCAGGAGGAACTGGACGCCCGGGAGGAGCTGCGGACGCAGTTCACCGGTATCGACCAGGTGGGACGCGACGGCCTGGAAGCGGTCTACGACGCCGAGCTGCGGGGGACCGCGGGCCTGCGGACACTGGGGGTGAACAACCACGGCGAGGTGATGGACGTGATCTCCGACCGCCTGCCCGTGGCCGGCTCGCACCTGGTCACCCACCTCGACGTCGGCGTGCAGAAGATCGCCGAGGAGGCTCTGAAGGAGGGGATGGAGGCCGCCCGGCCCAGGTACAGGGCGGACTCCGGCGCCGCGATCGTCATGGACGTGCGCAACGGCGGCATCGTCGCGATGGCCAGCCTCCCGACCTACGACCCCGGCGTCTGGCAGGGCGGCATCGACCAGGAGACCTTCGACGAGATGCTCAGCGAGGAGGCGGGCGAGCCCATGCTCTCCCGCGCCGTGCAGGGCCAGTACCCGCCAGGGTCCACGTTCAAGATCTCGTCCCTGTCGGCCGCGGTGGAGAACGGCTTCTCGCTGCGCAGCACCTACGCCTGCCCCGGCTCGGTCAACATCGCCGGCCAGAACTACCAGAACTACGCGGGCGGCGGCCACGGGGCGCTGTCGCTGCACCAGGCCATCGTGGTCTCCTGCAACACCATCTTCTACAACTTCGGCTACCAGCTGTGGCTCAAGGACGGCGGGCTCAGGCCCGAGGGCGAGCCGACCGAGGCCATGGCCACCATGGCTCGGGGCTACGGCTTCGGGGCGCCGACCGGCATCGACCTGCCGTACGAGACCGGCGGCCGCATCCCCGACCGCGAGTGGAAGCGCACCTTCTGGGCGCAGACCCGGGAGAACAACTGCTACCGGGGCGAGCACGGCTACCCGGAGGTCGCCGAGACCAACCCGTCGCACGCCTCCTACCTCAAGCGCCTCGCCCACGAGCAGTGCGTGGAGGGCTTCGAGTGGCGTGCGGGCGAGGCGGTGAACTTCGCGATCGGCCAGGGCGACGTCCTGGTCAGCCCGTTGCAGCTGACCCGGGCCTACGCCGCCATCGCGAACGGGGGCACGCTGTACGAGCCCCGCGTGGCCAAGGCGCTGGTCGCCGCGGACGGCAGCTCCGTCGAGGAGATCGAACCGGTCGTGGCCGGGCGGGTCCCCGTCAAGGACGAGACGATCGAGTACCTCCAGAAGGCGCTCACCGAGGTCACCAAGTCCGGTACCGGCCGCGGAGCCTTCGCGGAGTTCCCGCAGGACGACGTGTCCATCGCGGGCAAGACCGGCAGCGCCGACGCGCAGGAGCGCCAGGTGTCGTCCTGGTTCGCCTCCTACGCGCCGGCCGACGACCCGCAGTTCGCGGTGGTCGTCTTCGTCTCCCAGGGCGGAACGGGCGGTGAGACGTCCGCGCCCATCGCCCGCAAGATCTACGAGGGCATCTACGGGTTCTCCGGGAAGAAGGACAAGGACGACGACTCCGGCGGCGGCGAGCCCGCGCTCCCGGGCGGCAAGCCCTACTCGGAGCTGCCCGTGGTGCGTTCCGACGGTTCCATCGAAGTGTTGGATCGGTAGGCCATGAGCACACACACGGGCGCGCCGCTGTCGGGCCGCCGGACCGGCTTCGGCTCCGGCGCCGTCATGGCGGCCGGGGCGGCGCGCCGCCTGGACTGGGTCCTGATCGTCTCGGTGGCGGTGCTCTGCGCCATCGGCTCACTGCTGGTGTGGTCGGCGACCCTGCCCGGCGACGGCGGGGACCCGATGGACTCCACCGGCCACCTCCGCCGCCACCTGGCCCACCTGGCGGTGGCGTGGGTGGCGTGCCTGGTCGTCGCCTCGGTGGACTTCCGGACCGTGCGGGCGTACGCGCCCATCGTCTACGTGGCCACGGCGGTCGCCCTGGTCCTCGTGCTCACCCCGCTGGGTGCGGTGATCAACGGGTCGCGCGGGTGGATCGTGGTCGGGGCGTTCCAGTTCCAGCCGAGCGAGCTGGCCAAGGTCGGGCTCGTCCTGGTCCTGGCCACGCTCCTGGGCGAGCCGCGCGACGGCGAGAGCAGGCCGATGACCAGGGACGTCCTGTTCTGCCTGCTGGTCCTGGCGGTGCCGCTGGCCCTGGTGATGCTCCAGCCCGACCTGGGCACGACGCTGGTCCTCGGGGCGATCTTCCTGGGGATGCTCACGCTCTCGGGCGCGCCGTTCGTCTGGGTGGCCGGCATGCTCGCGTGCGGCGTCGCCGCGGTGTTCTGCGTGTTCTGGTTCGACCTCCTGGAGCCCTACCAGCTGGACCGCCTCGCCACCCTGGTGGACCCGTCCGCGGACCCGCAGGGCGCCGGGTACAACTCCAACCAGGCGCTCATCGCGGTGGGCTCGGGCGGGTTCAACGGGACCGGGCTGTTCCAGGGGGAGCAGACGCACGGCAGGTTCGTGCCGGAGCAGCACACCGACTTCATCTTCACGGTCGCCGGGGAGGAGCTGGGGTTCGCGGGGGCGGCCCTGGTCATCGCGCTGTTCGCCGTGGTCCTCTGGCGGATCCTGCGGATCGCCCTGGGATGCGACCAGCCCTACCCCCGCCTGCTGTGCGTGGGGGTGGCGGCGTGGTTCGGCTTCCAGACCTTCATCAACATCGGCATGGGGCTGGGGGTCATGCCCGTGACCGGCCTGCCGCTGCCGTTCGTGTCCTACGGCGGCACCGCGATCATGGCGAACATGCTGGGGCTGGGCCTGGTGCTGGGGATCAACTCCCGGGACCGGGGGTTCGAGTAGCGGTCGCGCGGCCCGCGACCGGGGCCCGGGGAGGGGCCGCCCTCGCCGGGCCCCGCCCGTCCCGGCCGGCGGCGCACCCCGCGGGCGTCCCGGCGGGCCCCTCGGGGAACGCCGACCGGCCCTGTGGACGACCCGGGCCGGAGCCCTCCGGGCCGGTAGCCTGGGAACCTCCGGGCGGTCGCGCTCCAGCGGCTCCGCCGCCCGCTCCCGCCCCGGCGGGGGACAACACGCGTTCTGACACGATGTCCGCCGAACGAAGGCCCGCACCATGTCCGTCGAAAGCCTGTTTCCGCGCCTGGAACCCCTCCTGACCAAGGTGGGCAAGCCCATCCAGTACGTCGGGGGCGAACTCAACTCCGTGGTCAAGGAGTGGGACGGGACCAGGGTCCGCTGGGCCCTCATGTATCCGGACGCCTACGAGGTGGGCGTGCCCAACCAGGGCGTGCAGATCCTGTACGAGGTCCTCAACGAGCGCGAGGGGGTGCTCGCCGAGCGCGCCTACGCGGTGTGGCCGGACCTGGAGGAGCTGATGCGCGAGCACGGCGTCCCGCACTTCACCGTGGACGCCCACCGGCCGCTGGCCGCCTTCGACGTGCTCGGGATCAGCTTCGCCAGCGAGATGGGCTACACCAACATGCTCACCGCGCTGGACCTGGCCGGGATTCCGCTGCGCTCCCGCGACCGCACCGACGACCACCCGATCGTGCTCGCCGGGGGGCACGCGGCGTTCAACCCCGAGCCGATCGCCGACTTCCTGGACGCGGTGGTCCTGGGCGACGGGGAGGAGATCAGCCTCGCCGTCACCGAGACCGTCCGCGCCTTCAAGGACGAGGGCCGGCCGGGCGGGCGCGACGGGCTGCTGCTGCGGCTGGCCGCGTCCGGCGGCGTGTACGTACCGCGCTTCTTCGACGTGGCCTACCACGGGGACGGGCGGATCGCCTCGTACACGCCCAACCGGCCCGGGGTCCCCGGCACGGTCCAGAAGCACACCGTGATGGACCTGGACGGGTGGCCCTACCCCAAGAGGCCGATCGTGCCCACGGCGGAGTCCGTGCACGAGCGGTACAGCGTGGAGATCTTCCGCGGCTGCACGCGGGGCTGCAGGTTCTGCCAGGCCGGGATGATCACGCGGCCGGTGCGCGAGCGCAGCCGGGAGACCGTCACGAGCATGGTCGAGGAGGGCGTGGCCGCGTCCGGGTTCCAGGAGGTGGGGCTCCTGTCGCTCTCCAGCGCCGACCACAGCGAGATCGGCGACATCGCCAAGGGGCTCGCGGACCGGTACGAGGGCACCAACACGGGCCTGTCCCTGCCCTCCACGAGGGTCGACGCGTTCAACATCGACCTCGCCAACGAGCTGACCCGCAACGGGCGCAGGTCGGGGCTGACCTTCGCGCCCGAGGGCGGCAGCGAGCGGATGCGCCGGGTGATCAACAAGATGGTCACCGAGGAGGACCTGATCCGGACCGTCACCGCCGCGTACGCGGCCGGGTGGCGGCAGGTGAAGCTGTACTTCATGTGCGGTCTGCCCACCGAGGAGGACGAGGACGTCCTCGCCATCGCCGACCTCGCGGCAGAGGTCATCCGGACCGGCCGGGAGGTGACCGGGCGCAAGGACATCCGGTGCACGGTCTCCATCGGCGGGTTCGTGCCCAAGCCCCAGACGCCCTTCCAATGGGCAGCCCAGACGCCGCACGAGGTCGTGGACGCACGGCTGCGCAAGCTGCGCGACGCGCTGCGGGGCGACCGCAGGTACGGCAAGTCCATCGGTCTGCGCTACCACGAGGGCCGCCCGTCCGTGGTGGAGGGCCTGCTGTCCCGGGGCGACCGCCGGGTGGGCCGGGTCATCGAGGAGGTGTGGCGCTCCGGAGGCCGGTTCGACGGCTGGAGCGAGCACTTCTCGTACGAGCGCTGGGAGCGGGCGGCCGTAACCGGACTGGCCGGCCTCCCGGTGGACCTCGACTGGTTCACGACCCGCGAGCGCGACGAGGAGGAGGTCCTGCCCTGGGACCACCTGGACGCGGGCCTCGACCGGTCGTGGCTGTGGCAGGACTGGCAGGACTCCCTGCACGGAGAGGAGTCGCTGGAGGTCGACGACTGCCGGTGGTCCCCCTGCTACGACTGTGGGGTCTGTCCGAGTATGGGCACCGAGATCCAGATCAACGCGCCGGCCGAGGGGCGCCCCCTGCTCCCGCTGACCGTCGAGTAGCCGCGTGCTCCGCCGCCGGCCGGGAGGACCCGGCTAGAGTCGGGACGACTGTCCCGGTTGCCGTGGCGGCGCCGGGACGGGCATCCCGTTGGTCGACGGCCCGTGCGCGGGCCCTGGGGGCGACAGTGCGAGCCGACGCGAGACGCAACCGCGAGAAGGTCCTGCGCGCGGCCTTCGAGGCCTTCGCCTCCGAGGGGCTGTCCGTCACCGTCCACGAGATCGCCCGGCGCGCCGGCGTGGGGGCCGGAACCGTCAGCAGGCACTTCCCCACCAAGGAGTCCCTCTACGGGGCCATCGTGCTCAGCCGGATGGAGCGCCTCGTGGGCGCGGCGAGGGCCTTCGCACAGGAGGAGGCGCCGGGCGACGCCCTCGCCTCCTTCTTCGCGTTCGTGGTCGACGAGGGGGCACTCGACCACGGGCTCGGCGAGGCGCTCCGGGGCGGCGGGTTCGACGTCGCCGCCGCGGTCCGCGGCACCGGCCACGACGTGGTGGCGGCGCTCGGCGAACTCCTCGCCGCGGCGCAGGAGGCGGGGGAGGTCCGCGACGACGTGGACGCCGCCGACGTCAAGGCGCTGATGGAGGGGTGCATGACCAGGGAGCGCGGGGGGACCGACGAGGCCGCGCGGCGCCGCACCGTGGCCGTGGTGCTGGCGGGGCTGCGTCCGCCCGCCTGACCGCCGTACCGGGCACGCCCCCGGGAACGGGGGAACCCCTGCTCCGCCGGGGGACGGCGGAGAACAGGGGTGCTCATGGCGCGGGAGGGCGGGGTCGCTCACAGTGGTGTCAGGGCTACAGGAGTAGGATTCGCGCTCCGGGCGCTCTCTCGACCCTGTGGAGGGGAGTGGCCCGGGGAGAAGGTGTACGGCCCGGCGCCCCGCTCGCGCCGGGCCGTACGAGTAATAAGACTCGCGGGGTGCGCGGGGGGTTGCCATCTCCAGAAGATTTTCTTCGGATTTTTTTTCGGCGGCTCCGCGTTCAGGTGGTGAACACCGGTTCAGTGTCCGCTCCGAGACCTCGGGGACTTTTCGACCGCAGGTCAGTGGGGGAGATACCGGTATGCGTAGTCCTGCTGGCGCATGTGCACCACGGCGCACCGTACGCTGAGCAGGACGAGGAACAGCCCCTTCGAGGTCGCTCCGCCGACCACACCTGGGGGCATGAGGAAAGGAGTTGAGCTGCCCCCCGCACCCGAGGGCACCACCTCACCCTCCACCGCCAAGCCGGGACAGCGGCTTCGTGTCCGCTACGCCAAACGCGGGCGCATGAGGTTCGCGAGTCACCGCGACATCGCCCGGGCGTTGGAACGGGCCCTGCGCAGGGCCTCCGTGCCCATGGCGTTCTCCGCCGGCTTCTCGCCTCACCCCAAGGTCTCCTACACGGGAGCGGCCCCCACCGGGGTCGCCAGCGAGGCGGAGTACCTTGAACTCGTCCTGGCCGAGGCACGCGAACCCGAACGGGTCCGAGCCGACATCGACGCCGCGATGCCCGAGGGCATCGACGTGGTCGAGGTCGTCGAGGCCCGGCAGTCCGGGCTCGCGGATCGGCTCCAGGCCTCCGCTTGGCAGGTGGAGATGGACGGCGTCGACCCCGATGACGCCGCCAGGGCGGTGGCCGCCTACGCGGCCGCCGACAGTGTCGAGGTGGAGCGGATGACGAAGAAGGGTCGTCGCCGCTTCGACACACGACCGGCAGTGGTTCGTATCGACGTGTGCAGCGGATCCCACGGGCGCGTCCCAGGGGAACACGACACGGCATATGCCATACTTCGGATGGTTGTACGGCACACGACACCTGCTGTCCGACCAGACGACGTGCTGACCGGACTCCTCCGAGTGGCCGACCTCGCGCCGCCGTCATCACCCGTGATGACCCGGCTGGCGCAGGGGCCGCTGGACGAGGCGACAGGCGCGATCGCGGACCCGCTCACCGAGGACCGGCCCGAAGCTCTCACGAGCCCCGGACCCGCGAACGACAACGCGGACGAGCGGCGCGACGACGCACCACGGCCGTCAACGCCCATGGACGGGACCGCGCGGATGTGCGGCCCCGAAGCGGGGAACATGGGCGAAACCACAGGACTTCGCCCCGACGGCACCCCGGTGCCGTCGGCGGTGACACAGCGACGACAGTTCTCGTGAGCCGCGCCGGCGACCGAAAGGCCGCAGCGCGCCCGAGGACTTTGACGGGAGACCGCCCGGATGCTCGACAACGAGCCCAACGACGGTGCCGAGAGCACCGCGGGTACAACTGAAGCAAGCGCTCGCAAGGCGGCGCCCCCCGGCGGGGGAGGTGAGGTGCGTGTGACCACGCCGGCGCCGGTACGCGGCGTCCGCCGCGCGGCCGGACCGCCCCCGGAGCCGGACGACGTCTTCACCCCGCCCTCGATGCCCGTCACCTCGCTCGCCGGTTCCGGCGAGGGGGGCACGGTCAAGACGGCGGTGTCCACCACCGCCCGCAGGCGCACCGTGCGCGCCGCGGGCCGTCCCGACGAGGACCCGGCCCCGCGCCGCAGCCGCACCCGCGCCACCGCGGACACGGAGCCCGCGACCGCGCGGACCGCGGCCGAGGACTCCGCCGAGCGCGGCGACAAGGCCGCCGACACCCCTGACACCGCGGGGCCCGCCCGGACCCGCGGCCGGTCCCGTGCGCGCACGCGCGCGTCCGAGGCCGCCGAGACGCCCGAGGCGATCCCCGCCGAGGAGGACGAGGAGACCGCCGAGCAGGGTGGCGGCAGCGTCTTCCAGGCGCCCGCCATGCTGTTCCAGCCGCCGGTGGCCAGTGCCTCCCCGGCGCCCGTCGCCGACCCCTCCGCGGAAGAGGACGACGAGGACGAGGACGACGAGGAGGCCGAGGACACGGCCGACCGGTCCTCCGACGCCGAGGAGACCGGCGACCCCTCCGACGACCGTCCGAGCCGCCGTCGCCGCCGCCGGGGCGGCCGCGGCCGCGGCCGGTCCCGCTCCGGCGACGAGGCCGAGGGCGAGGCCCCCGAGCCCGCCGCGGAGAAGCCCGAGCGGCGCAGGAGCCGCGCGGCCGAGGTCGAGGCCGCCGACACCGCCGAGGACGACAACGACGTCGACGCCGAGTCCGACGAGGACACGGGGGAGGACGGCGAACGCGGCAGCAGCCGCCGTCGCCGCCGCCGTCGGCGCCGGTCCGGCGGGGGCTCGGGCGGCGAGACCACCGCCGACGACCCGCCCAACACCGTGGTCCGGGTGCGCGAGCCGCGCGCCGAGAAGCCGATCGAGGACGAGGTCCAGTCCGTCCGCGGCTCCACGCGGCTGGAGGCCAAGAAGCAGCGCCGCCGCGAGGGCCGCGAGCAGGGCCGCCGCCGCGCCCCGATCGTCACCGAGTCGGAGTTCCTGGCCCGCCGCGAGGCGGTCAAGCGCGACCTCGTCGTCCGCCGTACCGGCGACCGCACCCAGATCGCCGTCCTGGAGGACGACATCCTGGTCGAGCACTACGTCGACCGGGCCACCCACCGCTCCTACGTCGGCAACGTCTACCTGGGCCGCGTCCAGAACGTGCTGCCGTCCATGGAGGCCGCGTTCGTCGACATCGGCAAGGGCCGCAACGCCGTCCTGTACGCGGGCGAGGTCAACTGGGACTCGTTCGGCCTGGACGGCCAGCCCAAGCGCATCGAGTCGGTGCTCAAGTCCGGCCAGTCGGTCCTGGTGCAGGTCACCAAGGACCCGGTCGGCCACAAGGGCGCCCGCCTGACCAGCCAGATCAGCCTGCCCGGCCGCTACCTCGTGTACGTGCCCGGCGGTTCCATGACGGGCATCAGCCGCAAGCTCCCCGACAAGGAGCGCGCCCGCCTCAAGCAGATCCTCAAGAAGGTCATGCCGTCCGGCGCCGGGGTGATCGTGCGCACCGCGGCCGAGGGGGCCAGCGAGGAGGAGCTGGAGCGCGACATCACGCGCCTGGCCAAGCAGTGGGACTCGATCAAGCGCAAGTCCAAGTCGGCCAACGCGCCGTCGCTGCTCAACAGCGAGCCGGACCTCACCGTCCGGGTCGTGCGCGACGTCTTCAACGAGGACTTCTCCAGCCTGGTCGTCTCCGGCGAGGAGGCCTGGACCACCGTCCACGAGTACGTGGACTACGTGGCGCCCAACCTCGCCGAACGGCTCTCGCACTGGTCCGAGGACCGCGACGTCTTCTCCGCCTACCGCATCGACGAGCAGATCAACAAGGCCCTCGAGCGCAAGGTCTGGCTGCCCAGCGGCGGTTCCCTGGTCATCGACCGGACCGAGGCCATGACCGTGGTCGACGTCAACACCGGCAAGTTCACCGGCCAGGGCGGCAACCTGGAGGAGACGGTCACCAAGAACAACCTGGAGGCGGCGGAGGAGATCGTCCGCCAGCTCCGGTTGCGCGACATCGGCGGCATCATCGTCATCGACTTCATCGACATGGTGCTGGAGTCCAACCGCGACCTGGTGCTGCGCCGCATGCTGGAGTGCCTGTCGCGCGACCGCACCAAGCACCAGGTGGCGGAGGTCACCTCGCTGGGCCTGGTGCAGATGACCCGCAAGCGGGTCGGCCAGGGCCTTCTGGAGGCGTTCTCGCACACGTGCGAGCACTGCAGCGGGCGCGGTCTGGTGCTGTCCGGCGACCTCCTGGAGAAGGGCGCCGGCGCGGGTGGAAACGGCGGCGGGCGCAAGAAGAAGAAGGGCAAGGGCGACACCGACCAGCCCGCCGAGAAGGCGGAGAAGGCGGAGAAGCCCTCCGACGAGGGCGAGGGCGACGACGCGGCCGGGCAGGCCGAGCCGGAGCAGGAGCCCGAGCGGACCGCCGACGCCCCCGAGGCCGAGGCCGACAAGCCCGAGCAGGCCGAGGAGCAGGAGCAGGCCGAGCCCGCCAAGAAGACCCGCAAGCGCGCCACCCGCTCCCGCAAGGCCGCGGACGCGGCGGACGCCGGGCAGGCGGACACCGGCTCGGCGGCCCAGGCGGAGGACGGGGCGGACTCCGCGCCCGCCCCCGCCGCGGACGCCGAGCCCGAGAAGGCCCCGGCGAAGAGGACCCGCACCCGGCGCACCGGAACCAAGGCCGCCCGCGCGGCGGCCGACAAGGGTGAGGCCGCGGTGCAGGACGGCGGTGGGGCGGACGCCGCAGGCGACGCCGACACCGCCGTCGGCGAGACGCCCGCCCCGGCGGAGAACGGCGACGAGGAGGCCGCGGAGCGGCCCAAGCGGCGCCGCACCCGGCGGGCCAAGACGGCGGCGGCCCCGCCGTCCGCCGTGGACGCGGGCTGACCGAGGCGGTACATACCGGCCGTGGTCCGGACGGGGGAGACCCCGTCCGAACCACGGCACGTGTGCAGGCCTGTAGCGGGCCGATGGTAATCTGATGGACGGTGCGTCGGCGCGTTCCACCACAATCGCGCGCCCCGACACCGAAGTGCTCTCCACGCAGGGTTTGTTTCCCTCAGATCCCCGCGCCCCGCTACAGGCGATCAGTGGATCGTGGAACGAGGCTTCTCCCCAACCACATGGGGGCGATCCTCCCGGCTGGCCTGGGCACAGGTACAGCCGGACCCGGACCCCGGAACTCACGTCTCGGGGATGGTCCCGAGCATTATTCGTTGAGCGAGCAGGAAGAGAGTTACCCGGTGTACGCGATCGTGCGAGCGGGCGGCCGACAGGAGAAGGTGTCTGTCGATGACGTCCTGAACATCGACAAGGTCTCCGATGAGACCGGTGCCACCATCACGTGGCAGCCCATCCTGGTCGTTGACGACGGCAACGTCATCAGCGACGCGGACAAGCTGAGCGGCTACTCGGTCACCGCCGAGATCCTCGGTGAGACCAAGGGCCCCAAGATCAACATCCTGAAGTACAAGAACAAGACCGGTTACAAGAAGCGCCAGGGGCACCGCCAGAAGCACACCCAGGTGCGCGTCACCGGCATCGCGGCGAAGTAGGAGGCCTGGAGAAATGGCACATAAGAAGGGCGCTTCGTCCAGCCGTAACGGTCGTGACTCGAATGCCCAGCGCCTCGGCGTGAAGCGTTTCGGCGGTCAGTCCGTCTCGGCCGGCGAGATCCTCATCCGTCAGCGCGGCACCAAGTTCCACCCCGGCGCCAACGTCGGCCGCGGTGGCGACGACACGCTGTTCGCTCTGGTCGCCGGGCAGGTCAAGTTCGGCAACTTCCGCGGCCGCAAGGCCGTGAACATCGTCCCTGTCGCCGCCGAGTAGGTTCGCGCACGGACGTTGTGGTTTCGAGGCGGGCCAGGGAACACTGGCCCGCCTCTCGCGTTGTCACTGAGTGACACGCGTGTTCCACCAGGTCACCCGTACGGGGACCGACAAGCAACGGGGAGAGCTATGCCTGACTTCGTCGACGAGGCGGTCTTGCACGTCAAGGCCGGGAACGGCGGGCATGGCTGCGCCTCCGTGCACCGTGAGAAGTTCAAGCCTCTGGGCGGCCCGGACGGCGGCAACGGCGGCCGGGGCGGCGACATCGTCCTGGAGGTCGACGCGCAGGCCGCCACCCTGCTGGACTACCAGCGCCGCCCGCACCGCAACGCCCAGAACGGCACGCCCGGCCAGGGCGGGCACCGGTCCGGGGCCAACGGGGACGACCTGGTCCTCACCGTCCCCGACGGCACGGTGGTCACCCGCGCGGACGGCGAGTTCATCGCCGACCTCGTGGGACACGGCACCCGCCTGGTCCTCGCCCAGGGGGGCCACGGCGGCCTGGGCAACGCCTCGCTGGCCTCCAAGAAGCGCAAGGCGCCCGGCTTCGCCCTCAAGGGCGAGGAGGGCGAGGCCTTCGACGTGCGCCTGGAGATGAAGACCATCGCCGACGTCGGCCTGGTGGGCTTCCCCAGCGCCGGCAAGTCGTCGCTGATCGCCGCCATGTCGGCGGCCCGGCCCAAGATCGCCGACTACCCCTTCACCACGCTCGTCCCCAACCTGGGAGTGGTGGAGGCGGGCACGACCCAGTACGTGATCGCCGACGTGCCCGGGCTCATCCCCGGGGCGAGCGACGGCAAGGGCCTGGGCCTGGAGTTCCTGCGCCACATCGAGCGGTGCTCGACCCTCCTGCACGTCCTGGACTGCGCCACCTACGAGCCGGGCCGAGACCCCGTGAGCGACCTCGACGCCCTGGAGGCGGAGCTGTCCGCCTACGGCGAGCGCGCCGGGGTGGACCTGTCCGACCGGCCGCGCATCGTCGCCCTGAACAAGGTCGACGTGCCCGAGGCCCGCGAGCTCGCCGAGCTCGTCACCCCGATGCTCGTCGAGCGCGGGTACAAGGTGATGGAGGTCTCCGCCGCCTCCCGTGAGGGCCTGCGCGAGCTGTCCTTCGCCCTGGGCGAGCAGGTCGCGGCCGCACGCGGGGCCGCCCCCGCCGCCGAGCCCACCCGGATCGTGATCCGTCCCAAGATGATCGGGGACACCCCCTTCGAGGTGGTGCCGCTGGGCAACAACGCCTTCCAGGTGCGCGGGGACAAGCCCGCCCGTTGGGTGGCCCAGACGGACTTCAGCAACGACGAGGCGGTCGGCTACCTGGCCGAACGGCTCAACCGCCTCGGCATCGAGGAGCAGCTGGCCAAGGCCGGGGCCACCGAGGGCGCCGAGGTGCACATCGGCACCGAGGAGGACTCCGTGGTCTTCGACTGGGACCCGTCCATGGACGCCGAGGTCGTCCCGTCCGGCCCGCGCGGAAGCGACGCCCGGCTGGGCTGACCCGCGCGGGGACCGACGGCCCGGCCGAACAGGAACGTGCGCGGCGCCCGACCCGGGCGCCGCGCCCTGGATGGAAAGCCCCACACGGTGCACAGCGCAGAACTCGAGAAGTCCGACCGGGCGGAAACCGCAGGACGGGCGGCGGTGGCCTCGGCCCGCAGGGTCGTGGTGAAGGTGGGGTCGTCGTCCTTGACGACCCCCGAGGGCCGGATCGACTCCGGGCGCATCCGCGACCTGGTCGAGGTGCTGGCGGCCCGCCGGGCCCTCGGCCAGGAGGTGATCCTGGTCTCCTCCGGCGCGGTCGCCGCCGGGATGACCCCGCTCGGCATGGCCCGCCGGCCCCGCGACCTCGCCTCCCAGCAGGCCGCGGCGAGCGTCGGCCAGGGGCTGCTGCTCGCCGCGTACACGGCCGAGCTGGCCGGACACGGGCTCAACGCCGCCCAGGTCCTGCTCACGGTCGAGGACATGATGCGCAGGGTCCAGCACCGCAACGCGCAGCGCACGCTGCGCCGCCTGCTGGACATCGGAGCGGTCCCCATCGTCAACGAGAACGACACGGTGGCCACCCACGAACTGCGGTTCGGCGACAACGACCGGCTCGCGGCCCTGGTCGCGCACCTGATGCGCGCAGACGCGCTGGTCCTGCTGTCGGACGTGGACGCCCTCTACGACGGGAACCCGTCCGACCCGGGGGCGTCCGTGGTCAGCCTGGTGCGCGGGCCCGAGGACCTGGACGGCATCGACATCGGCAGCTCCGGCAGGCGCGGCGTGGGCACGGGGGGGATGGTCACCAAGGTCGCCTCCGCGCGGATCGCCACGGAGGCCGGCGTGCACACGATGCTGACCTCCGCGGCCAACGCGCGGGCAGCCCTGGCGGGCGACAGGGTCGGCACCCTGTTCGCCGCGGGGGGCGGGCGCCGTCCCTCGGCCCGCCAGCTGTGGCTGGCGCACGCGACCGCCGGACGGGGCAGCCTGGTGCTGGATCCGGGCGCGGTCGCGGCGGTCGTACGGGAGAAGGCGTCGCTGCTCCCGGCCGGTGTGGTGCGGGTGAGGGGGGAGTTCAGCGCGGGGGACCCCGTCGACCTGTGCGACGAGCAGGGCACCGTGGTCGCGCGCGGGCTGGTCAACTACGACGCGGCCGAGGTGCCCGACCTGATGGGCAGGTCCACGCGCTGGCTCGCCCGTGAGCTGGGGCCCTCCTACGAGCGGGAGCTCGTGCACCGGGACGACCTCGTCGTCCTCTAGGGAGTGCGGCGGAAGGGCCGGGCCGGAGGGCCCTCCCGCGCCGTCCGCACGTTCTGTGAGACCCCTGTGGCAAGGTCGGGGGACATCCCCGAGGAGAGAAGCGAAGACATCCATGCCTAGCCTGGTGGCGAGAATGCTCGCGGTGGCGTTCCGGGTGGCGCGCAAGCGCCCGATGGAGACCGTGGAGGGCGCACGGGAGCGCATCGAGGAGGCCAAGGACGACCCCGAGCCGCCGCACTGGGTCGCCAAGCGGCACGAGATCACCCTGCGCGAGGTGGGGGGGTTCCGGAGTTACACCGTCCTGCCCCGTGAGCGGGAGGACGCACCGGACAAGGCCGTCCTGTACCTGCACGGGGGCTCGTACATCAGCGAGATCTCCCCGTGGCACTGGGTGCTGATCTCCCGCATGGCCGACACGGGGTGCCGGGTCGAGGTGCCCGTCTACGGGTTGGCGCCGGAGCACACCTACCGCGAGGCCTTCGGGTTCCTCCACGCGGTCTACCGCGAACTCCTGGAGCACGCAGACCCGGGGCGGACCGTCTTCGCGGGCGACTCGGCGGGCGCCGGGCTGGCACTGGCCCTCGCCCAGACGCTGCCCGGGGAGGACCTGCCCCGGCCCGCCCGGCTGATCCTCGTCTCACCGTGGGCGGACCTCACCATGTCCAACCCCGACATCGCCGAGGTGGAGGGGAGGGACCCGTGGCTCAGCCCGGTCGGCCTCAGGGAGGCCGCCAAGGCGTGGGCGGGCGGCGACGACCTCTCCGTGCCCAGGCTCAGCCCCATCAACGGGCGGCTGGTCGGGCTTCCCCCCATCGACCTCTACATCGGCACCCGTGACGTGTTCCTGCCCGACACCCGCCGCCTGCGCGACCTCGTCACCGAGGCGGGCGGCGAGGTGGAGCTGCACGAGGAGGCGGGCGCCTTCCACGTGTATCCACTGGTCCCGGTGCCCGAGGGCAGCCGGGCGCGTGCGGCGATCATCGGTACCGTCCAGGACCTGTGAGACCGTCCGCGGGCGCGGACACCCAGGGCCGCCACCCCGCGCGGACGCCGCGGAGCAGACCGTGCCGGAGGGCTCGGGCGAGGTGGAGCCGCCCCCCGCGCGCGGACGCCGCCCCCGGCCCCGCGGGGAGCGCTCAGGCCAGCCTGCTGACGACCGAGAGCGGCAGCACCCGCATCGCGAAGCCGATGGGGACCCAGGGCCAGGCGGGCACGTACGCCTTCACGCGCCGCCGCTCGATGGCGGCCACCATGGAGCGGACGCCGGGCACGGTGTCCACCATGAACCGCGTCCTCTGCTCCACGCGCTCGTTCATACCGGTGCGGATGTAGCCGGGGTGGACGACGGACACGTCCAGGCCGGGCACACGCTCCGCGCGCAGGCCCTCGGCGATGGCGGAGACCCCCGCCTTGGTCGCGGCGTACACGGTCATGGACCTGCGCATGCCGCGCAGGGCCGACATGGACGAGATGAGCACCAGGTGGCCGTGCCCCTGGGCGCGGAAGATCCCCATGGCGGCCTCGGTCTGGGCGAGGGCGCCCATGAAGTTGGTCTCCGCCGTCCGGCGGTTGGCGTCGTGGCGCCCCGTCCCGAGGGCCGCGCCCTTGCCGAGGCCGGCGTTGACGATCACGCGGTCCATACCGCCGAAGGCGTCGGCCAGGTCGCCGAACACCGAGAACACGGCGTCGGCGTCGGTGACGTCGAGGGCGCGCAGTTCGACCCGCCGTCCGGGGTGGGCCGCGGTGATCTCCTCGCGCAGCGCCTCCATCCGGTCGACGCGCCGCGCGCACAGGGCCAGGTCGTAGCCGAGGGCGGCGAACTGGCGCGCCATCTCGGCTCCCAGACCGGCGCTGGCGCCGCTGATCAGGATCGTTCCCTTGCTCATACCTGCTTCTCCGTGGTGTTCGTCGTTCCGGTGTCCCGTGCCCGGCGGGGTGTGGCCGGGCACCGGCCGCCGCGGGGGCCGGAGGGGGCGGGACCGGCCGCGTCGACACTACGGTCCCGTCGGGCGGCGTGCGACGGCGCGGGGCGCCGTCCTCCTGGGCCGACACACCCGTCGCGAGGTCCTAGGATGCGGGGCGTGAGCGAACGAACGATGCGACGCGGCGACGACCACCCCCACCGGGGCGAGGTCCGCGAGATCCCCACCTCAGAGAACGCCACCCGGCTGGCGTACGCCCCCGAGCGCGACGGCCTCGCCGACACGGGCGAGATCGTGTGGACGTGGGTGCCCTACGAGGAGGACCCGAAGCAGGGCAAGGACCGCCCGCTGCTGGTCGTCGGCCGCAGGGGCAGGCGCCTGCACGGCCTGATGCTGTCCTCGCAGCGCCCCGAGGAGTGGGAGCGCCAGGACTGGCTGCCGATCGGCTCGGGGCCCTGGGACCGGGAGGGGCGCGAATCGTTCCTCCGCGCGGACCGGCTCTTCGAGTTCGACGAGGACGACATCCGGCGTGAGGCCGCGGTCATGGACGAGGAGATGTTCTGGCTGGTCGCGGACGTCCTGCGCAGCCGCTACGGCTGGACCTGACCCGCGGGGCCGCCCGGGACCCGGTCCCGGGCGGCCCGCACCGGCGGCGCCCTCAGAGGGCGCTTCCCCCCGTTGCGTCGATGACCTGTCCGGTGGTCCACCCGGCCTCGGGCGAGGCCAGGTAGCGGACCAGGGCCGAGATGTCCTCCGCCTCGCCGACCCTGCCGAAGACGGAGAGGCCGGCCGCCCTCTCCCGGGCCCCGGGTTCGCCGAGCCAGCCCGCGTTCATGTCGGTGTCGACCACCCCGGGCATGACCGCGTTGACCGTGACCCCGCGTGGCCCGAAGGCCGGCGCGAGCGCCAGGGTGAGGGCGTTGAGGGCCGCCTTGGACGCGGAGTAGACGGGGTGGGTCGGGGCGGCGACACGGGTGTATCCGGTGGAGATGTTCACGATGCGACCGTTCCGGCCCATGCTCGGGGCCAGCCGCTGGATGAGGAACAGCGGCGCGGTGAGGTTGACGTCCATGACCCGGTGGTAGGTGGGCGCGTCGATCCTTCCCAGTTCCTGGGGTTCGCCGATGCCCGCGTTGTTGACCAGCACGTCCACCTCCCTCCGGCCCGTGGTTCTCTCGGCCTCTTCCAGGAACGCGCCCGCGGTGGCCTCCACCGCGTCCAGGGTGTCGGCCCCGAAGTCGGCGCGGATCGTGACCGCTCGCGCGCCCCGCTCCTCGATCAGCTCCGCGGTACGGGCGGCGGACTCCCCGTCACCGCGGTACTGCACCCCCACGAGGGCGGCGCCGTCCTCCGCGAGGGCCAGTGCTATCGCCCGTCCGATGCCGCGGGTACCGCCCGTGACCAGTGCTGTCCGGCTCATCCCGTCCTCATTTCATAGTGATCGCTACAGAATGAAGATTACTATAGTGGTCACTATGGAAAAAAGGCGGGCTGAGGGGCGCGGCCGACCGCGCGAGTTCGACGAGGAGCGGGTCCTGGACCGGGCGATGACCGTCTTCTGGCGGCACGGTTTCGAGGGGGCGAGTCTGAGTGAGCTCCAGCGGGCCACGGGGCTGACGCCGCCGAGCCTCTACAACGCGTTCGGGTCCAAGCTGGGGCTGTACGAGGCGTGCTTGGACCACTACGCCCGGGGCGTGGGAGCGGGCACGGCGAAGGTGCTCGACGAACCCGAGGCGTCCCGTGACGGCATGAGGCGGCTGCTGGCGAACGCGGCGCGTGACTTCACCGAGCCGGACCGGCCGCACGGGTGCATGATCTCCACCGCGGCCCTGGCCGTGGGCGAACGGCACGCGGAGGTCGGGCGGGCGGTCGCCGCGCGACGGGCCCGGACGATGGAGGCGGTGGCCGCCTACCTGGGGCGCGCCAAAGACGCGGGGGAGCTGCCGCGGGGAGCCGACACCGCGGCTCTGGCGCGGTACTTCGGCGCCCTCATCCAGGGGATGTCCGTCCAGGCCGGGGACGGGGCGGACCGTGCCGACCTGGAGGCGCTGGTCGGGGTGGCCATGGAGGCGTGGCCCCGGGGGTGAGCGCGCCCTGCGGAGGCCCGGCCCCGGCGCGCGGGCGGGCCGGCCGCCGGAACGCGCGGGGAGACGGGACGCCCCGGGCCGGCGCGCGGGGAGCGGGGCCGGGGCCCGCGGAGGGCCCCGGCGCGGACCGTCGCGTCAGGTGAGGGCCAGCAGGCGGACGGGGCCGCCCGAACCGCCCCTGATGTTGGCGACGCCCACGACCGCCATCGCCCCGTTCTCCGGGGCGGTCTCCAGGTGGGCGACCATCTCCACGGCGTACTTGTTCTCGCCGAGCAGGAACACGTGCCCCTCGGGGTTGGACGCGGAGTCGGGCCCGTAGTCGAAGCTCGGGGTGTCCACGGCGACCCCGGCGATGTCCCGCTCGGACAGCAGCCAGGCGAGCGCCTCGAGCTCGAACCCGGGGAAGTGGGCGATGCCGTCGCTGCCGCGGTTGAGCATCGCCTCCTCGCTCTGGAGGACCCGCGCGCTCCAGCCGGAGTCCATGGCGACCAGGGCCCCCTGGGGGATGCGTCCGTGGCGCCGTTCCCAGCGGCGCAGGTCGGCCACGCCCACCTGCGCGTCGAAGTCCCGTGCGGCGCGGTCGGAGATGCGGATGACGACGAGGGGGCAGACCAGGTCGCGCGGATCGACCTCGTGCGTGTGCAGGGCGTCGGGGCTGTCGTTGAAGTGCCACGGCGCGTCGAAGTGCGTCCCGGTGTGCTCGTCGATCTCCAGCTTGAGCGCGTTGAACCCGTCGTCCGCGATCGACGCGAACTGGAAGATGTTGGGGTCGAGGATGTAGGGCCGGTAGATCGGGAAGTCGTTGTGGAGGACGTGGGTGAGGTCCGTGACCCTCAGCCGCGAGGGGCTGATGTCCGCGATGGTCTGGGCGTGGGCGGACTCCACCGGACCCCCGAGGGCCCCGATCCCCGTCAGCACCGCGCCGACGGCGGCCGATCCGGTCAGCATGCGGCGCCGGTTCACCCCGCTGCTCACCAGGCGTGCGGACGGGTCCGGGCGCTCGGCCGTGATCGTGCCCCCGGGCGTTTCCGGGGTGTGTCCCGAGGCGGTCATGAAAGTCTTTCGGGCCTTGTGGATCACGTGGGGTCCGCACATCGCAGTGTTCCTCTTCCAGGTCTGGCTGATCGAGCTAGGAGGAGTATACGATCTCTTATGCAAAAGAGAAGACTGATTTGCATAAGATATCTTTTGTTGCCGACGGGGTCGCTCCGCGGGGGGGCTGGGCCGGGGCGTTCCCGATGCGGGCGGTGATCCGGCGGACACGCAGACGGAGGGCCGACGGGCCGGGCGGAGCCCCGTCCGGGCGTGCGCGGGCCGCCCGGGAGGGGCGGGTGAGAAGGCGTGAGGGGCGCGGGCGCGGACCTTGCGCGGTTTTCTCCGGACTTTCATGTTCTCGTTCGGAAAAACACCTCGTGCCGTGCGGGCCGGACCGCGGCGTCCGACCCCCGCGCCGAAATGAGGGAATTCCCCTCGCGGGACACCCGGTTCCCCGGGGTATTTCACGGGATTTTCACGCGACCCGCGTCCGGAATTCCCGTGCGACCCCGCCCGCCGGGCCGGACGGCCCGGCGCGGGTCACGCGGAGTGACGGCTCCGGTCCGCGGACCGGACGACCGTCGCCGGGGCCGAGCCGTCCGAGGACTGGTCCAGCAGCCTCCGCGAGACGGTCACCTCGAAGGTCTCGGGTGATTCCGCGAGGACCTCTGACAGGGCCAGGCAGCCGGACACCACGTGGTGCCGTATCCACTCGACGGTGTACAGGTCCGCCTCCGTCCCCGGGCGGAGCCTGACGCGCAGGCGCAGTCGTTCGTCCTTGGTGTGGGGGGAGGTCAGGACCACCTGGGCGGCCTCCACCGAGTCGAGCTGGAGGGCGAGCGACGCCAGGTCGGCGGGGTCGACCAGGCTGCTGAGCGGCCCGTAGGGTGCGTCGATGCGGCTGTGGGTCCGCAGGGCCCGCCCGGGGCGGCCGCAGGAGCAGGACGTCCACTCGGCCCCGGTGCCGGTGTCGTAGCGCAGCAGGGGGACGACCGACTTCCTGTGCGTGACGGTCACGAGCATGCGCCCGCCGACGATCTCCGTGTGCTGGTAGGGGAGCGGGTGGAAGGTGTCGACCGCGCAGTCGGGACCGCTGTGGCCGATGATCCAGGTCTCCGCGGACCCGAACAGCGACCACGTGCGCAGGTGTGGGAAGTACGTGCGGATCAGTGAACGCGTCTCCGCGTCCATCGCGGGTCCGCTCCAGAGCACCTTGCTCAGGAAGTCCAGGCGCCGGCCCGATGCGGCGCAGAAGCGGAGGATGCGCTGGACCGTGTCCAGGGTGGTGGCGACGGCGGTCACGCCGTGCTGCTCGAAGAGGTCGAGGCACGGTTCGATCATCTGGTCCGTCGGGGCGTCGAGCGACAGCGTGGGGATCCCGGCCCGCGCGGCGAGCGCGTTGTGGAGGTCGTGCGACGCGCGCAGGTGGAACGGGGTGCTCAGGCTCGCGAGCAGGTCGCCCGGGGCGAAGGGGCGAAGGTGGGGGAAGATCTCGTCCACGTGCAGGTCGGAGGGGAGAGCGCCCATGCGGCTCGTGGACGTCGTGCCGCCCATGAGGTGGAGCGAGGCGCGGGAGAGCTCGGCCGGGTTCTCCCTCATCATCGCGTCGACGGCCTCGCCGAGCTCCTCGCGGGTGAGGGGCGGCAGGTCGACCAGGCGGGGCCGCCTGCCCAGGCCGAGGTAGCGGCCGTACTTGTGCCGCATGGACGGGATCCTCGTGAGGCGCTGCAGCGCCTGGGCCAGGGGGAGTGGCCCCTCCACCATTCCTCCGATATTCATCGTCATTCTCGTGCTCGCATCTCTGGGTGTTAGGGATTGCGTTCAGCCCGCCGGGGACAGCTGCGGTGACGTAAATGAATCTGAAATTCTTGTTAAGTCTTCTCGGGGGAATGCCTTCGGTGGCGGCATGGCTGGTTCGTGGCCGTTCGGACAGTAAAGCAGATTCCTTCACGGCGGGACATGGCGAAGATTTCCGCCGATAGTGAGCGCGCGATCACCGCAGGTCATGTTCACTTGTTGGGAGATGTCTCGGAGCGTGGTCCCTCCGTGGCCGGATGTGGTCGGGTGATCTTGCTCACCGCGAACGGTCGGAAGGGGAACACCTGTGCGGAGCCGCCCGGTTCCCGGGAGGCCGGCGGACGCCCTCCGGGACCACGCGGAGGGGGTCGGGGGCGCGGCGCGCCGACGGAGGCCGGATCCTCTCCCCGGGGCGGCGAGGGCCGCGCATCCGGTCGGGAGGGGACGGCGGGCCGGTTCCGCACATGCGTCGGCCGGCCTCCGGTGCGAGGAGGAGGGGGCCGCACGCCCGGGCACGGAGGGGCCGGGGCCGCCCGGGACGAGGGGCCCCGGCCCCGGTCCGGCGCCCTGCCCCGGGGCCCTGCCGGTTTCCGGCGGCGCGGGGCGGACGGGGCGCGGGCGGGGCCGCTCGCGCGTTCTGCGTGAACCCGGCGGGACAGGGCGCGCCCTCCGCGCGTCACCGCGCCCGCGGAGGGGCGGGCCGTTCCCGGGCACGGCCGTCACCACCGAGCCGCGCGCCCGCGGGGAGCCGCGGCTTCAGCGAATGCTCGACGCGGCCGGGGAGCACCGAGCCGTGCGCCCGCGGGGAGCCGCCGCCGGGGCGGCGGAGCTCTGGGGGGGCACCGGCGCCCCCGGTGCGCGGTCGGCCGGGGAGCGGCCGGCCGACCGCGCTGGAGGGGGTCCTCAGGCGAGGCTCGGCGCCACCCGTCCGGCGTCCTCGGACGGGCGGAGGCGGCCGCGGGCCCGGCCCAGGTGCGCGGCCAGTTCCACGCGGAGCCGGGCGTGGTCCCCGGCGTGGCCGTGGGCGGCGACGTAGCCGTCCGGGCGGATCAGGTGGTACCCCGGGGCCGAGCACAGGCGGTGCTCCGAGGCCTGTGCGGCCGACAGCGTCACCGTCCGCACCTGCGGCCGGTCGGAGGCGAGCGCGGAGAACGGCTCCCCGGGCCGGGCCCGGGACCGGTCCGGGGTGACGGCGAGCGTCCAGCCGGGCAGCTCCGGCCCGCCGCCGGCCCGCCCGTGCCCCGTCTCCGTGTTCCGCGGCGCGGTGACCCCCAGGGACACCGCGAGGGAGCGGGGGAGGGCGTGCCCGGTGCGGACGGCGCCCGCCAGCCGCCCGGTGAGCCGGCACAGGGACGGCCAGGCGGGGTCCTGTGTGAGCCGTGCGGGTGTGTACCGGAACCGGTATCCGGCCATGACGGGCAGGTATCCGCGCTCCATGACCGGCTCCAGGAGCCGGAAGGCCGCGTCCCGGCCCGCGGTCTGCAGGGGGTGCTGGAGCATCCACCCGCGCGTCTGGATGTCGGTGTCCCGCACGACCTGGCGCGCCACGTCCTTGCGCTCCGGGCCGTAGGTGCCGAGCAGTTCCGGAGGTGCCTCGCCCCCGACCACCGCGGCCAGTTTCCAGGCGAGGTTCTGCGCGTCCTGCATCCCGGTGTTGAGCCCCTGGCCCCCGGCGGGGCTGTGCACGTGCGCGGCGTCCCCCGCGAGGAAGACCCGGCCCCGCTGGAAGTCGTCCGCGTGCCTGCGGTGCACGCGGAACACGGACTCCCACACGGGGTCGACCAGGCGCACGCCGCCCGGCCCCTGCTCGTCGGTGATCCGCTGGAGCAGGTCGACGCCGGCCTTCTCCCCGGGCGGGAGGCTCGCGAAGAACCGGAAGACGCCGTCGGGCAGGGCGACGATCACCAGGGCGCCCTGGGGCGACTGGTAGTAGAGCGCCTCGTCGGTCGGCAGCTCCCCCTCGATGCGGCAGTCCACGAGGGCGAACGCCGACTCGTAGGTGCTTCCGACGAAACCGGTGCCGATCTGGGCGCGCACCGCGCTGCCCGCGCCGTCCGCGCCGATGACGAAGGGCGCGTGGTAGCGCTCGACGGTCCCGTCGGAGTGTTCGAGGATCGCCGTCACCCCCTCGGTCGCGGTGATGTCGCCGGAGAAGTCCAGCCCGTCGAGGGCGAGCAGCCGCACCCCCCGTTCGATGCGTCCGCCCAGGGCGTGCAGCCGCTCGGTGAGCACGCGCTCGGTCTCGTTCTGGGGCAGGCACACGGGGGCCAGGTGCTCGGGGAAGGCGAACGAGGCCAGGGGCTCGCCGGAGGAGAAGTAGCGGAACCTCCGGATGTCGATGCCGGCGTGCCGGGTCGGCTCCAGGGCCCCCAGGTCGTCCAGCAGGTCGAGGGTGCGGGGCCAGAGCAGCAGAGCCTTGGGGAAGGGGGACGCGGTCTCGGCGCGGTCGATGAGCCGGACACGTGTTCCTCGTCTCAGAAGCTCGCACGCGGCGGTCAGGCCGACGGGTCCGGCGCCGACGACGAGCACGTCGGCGGGCGGGGCGGCTGTGCGGGTGGAAGGTGTGTCGTCACTGGTCAACGGCATCTCGGGGAGCTCCGATCGATCCTGTTGCGGTGGTACGTCCCGGGTCCGCCCACCGCGTACCCGGCCAGGTCTATAAGATTGACGATGAGCATAAGATACCTTATGTTCATCCACGAATGGATGATCATAAGAATCCGAATCATGAGGTGTGGGAATGGCGATAGACGCAACGGATCGGCCGGGCGCACAGCTCGCTCCCGCCCCGTTGACCAGAGGGCAGGCGGTGGCCACACTCGTCGCCGTCGCCCTGTCCAGCGTGATGCTGCCGCTCGCCGTCACCGCTCCGGCAGTGGCGCTCACCCAGCTCGCGGCCGACCTGAACGCCACGGTCGGCGAGGCCCAGTGGGTCCAGAACGCCTACAACGTGACCTTCGCGGCGTTCATGCTCGCCGCGGGCGGGCTCGCCGACCGGTTCGGCAGGCGCCGGGTCCTCGTCATCGGCCTCGTCGTCTTCACCGCCATGGCCACGGTGATCGGCCTCTCCTCCAACATCGTCGTCATCGACATCGCCAGGGCGGTCCAGGGCATCGGCGCCGCGGGCATCATGACCAGCGGGTCGGCGATCCTCGCCGACTCCTTCCGCGGCGTGGCCAGGGCCAGGGCCTTCGGCCTCCTGGGCACCTCGTTCGGCTTCGGCCTGGCCATGGGACCGTTCGTCGCCGGACTGATGGTCAACTTCGCGGACTGGCGCATGGTGTTCCTGATGAACATCGCGTTCGCCGCAGTCGTCCTGCTCCTGGTGCGCTCGATCCGGGAGTCGAGCGACCCCAACTCCACCTCGGTGGACTGGGGCGGTGTCATGACCTTCAGCACCAGCCTGTTCCTGCTCTCCCTGGCCTTCGTCCAGGGGGCCGAGGCGGGCTGGCTCAGCCTGAGCGCGATCGGTTCCGCGGTCGGGTTCGTCGTCTTCCTCGCGGCCTTCGTCCTGGTGGAGTCGCGGGTCCGGCGCCCGATGTTCGACCTCTCGCTGTTCAAGCGGCCCACGTTCGTCGTGGTGGTCTGCCAGCCCTTCACCATCACCTTCGGCTTCGTTGTCCTGCTCGTCTACCTGCCGCCCTTCTTCCAGGGCGTGGGAGGGTTCGGCGCGGCCGAGGCCGGAGCCCTGCTCCTTCCCCTGACCCTGCCCGTGCTCGCCCTGCCGATGCTGGCCGGGCAGCTGGCCGCCAGGCTCCCCCTGCGGGTCATGCTCGCCACCAGTTCCCTGCTCATCGCGGGCGGGTCCCTGTGGCTGATGACCCTCCAGCCGGGTCAGCACTGGACGGCGCTGGCCGCGCCCCTGGCGCTGTTCGGCACGGGCGTGGGGAGCGCCTTCGGCGTCATGGACAACGCCGCGCTCAGCTCCGTGGAGGTCGAGCGGGCCGGAATGGCCTCGGGCATCTTCAACACCATGCGCATCACCGGGGAGAGCGTGGCGATCGCCGGCGCCGGATCGGTGCTGGCGACCCTCTCGCTGAGCACGCTCGACCTCTCCTTCGCCAGTCCCGAGCAGGAACGGACCCTGGCGGGTGAGGCCACCCAGGGCCGGCTCGAGACGGCGCTGGGCCAGTTCGCCGCAGGAGACCGCCAGACCGCTCTGGACGCGGTGTCGACCAGCCTCACCTCGGCGATGCACACCACGTTCCTCGGACTGGCGCTCCTCGCCCTGGCCGGCGCGGTGGTCACCTTCCTCGTCGTCAAGGAACGCGAACTCCGCTAGCCGACCCCGGACCGCCCCCACTGGGAGGTCCCCGCCGGACCCCGCCACCAGACCCCCGCCGGCCCCCACCACCGGACCCCGCCCCGTCCGCCGACGCTCCCCGGGAGGCACTCCCCGCTCCGCGGCCTCCCCGCCAGATCAGGTCCCCGAGCCCGAGGAATGCGAGACAGACCATGCAGATGCCCGTGCGCCACCTCCTCAACGGCGACACCGACACCGCGACAGCCCACCCGGACGGTCCGAACCTGGACTACGAGCGGACCCTCGACCGCACCGTCGTCCACCGGGAGTCGCTGGCGGAGGTCTTCGTCACCGACACCCAGCCCCTGGGCGGCGACGCCCACGCGGCCGCCGCCCAGCTCCCCCGGTCGCACGCCTACTACGGCGACCACCTTCTCCGCCCCCGCCTCCACGACCCGGTGCTGCTGCTCGAGGCGTGCCGGCAGGTGGGCCTGGCCATCGCCCACACCCACTACGGGGTCCCCTTCGACCACAAGTTCGTGCTCACCACCCTGGGCATCAACATCACGCGCCCCGAGCGGATGGCGGTGGGGACCGCCCCGTGCGCCCTCCGGATGCTCTGCTCGGTCGAGGACAAGAGGGTCAAGGAAGGCCGCGTCGTCGGCTACGACGCCAGGTTCCGCCTGTTCGTCGACGGCACCGAGGTCGGCAACGCCGTCGTCGGCCTGCGCTTCAAGTCCCCGGCGAGCTACGGGGCGCTGCGCCTGAGCAACCGCTCGGGAGCCCCGGTCCCCTCCACGGAGACCTTCGACTTCGCCGTCACCGGGGAGGTCCCCGCCCCCTACCTCGTCGGCCGGTCCAACGGCGACAACGTGGTCCTGACCGGGCTCGCGGGGGACGGGGACGCGGTGTCGGCCTCCCTGCGCGTGCTCCCGCAGCACCCGAGCCTGTTCGACCACGCCCAGGACCACCTGCCCGGCATGGTCCTGATCGAGGCCGGGCGCCAGCTGGCCCTGAACACGCTCATGGAGGTCCAGGGGACCTCGCCCGCCAAGGCCTACCCGGCCGAGATCACCGCCACCTTCACCAGCTTCGGCGAACTGGAGCCCCGGACCGAGGTGCGGGCCCGCACCGCTCCGGCGACCGCGGAGGAGGGCGAAGGGGTCTACTACACGCAGGGCGGGATCGTGGAGTTCATCGCGCCCACCGGCGGCCCGGAGCAGTCCCCGGCCTCCGTCGAGGTGGACGTGCTCCAGCGGGGCGCGTCGATCTGCCGGATCGACGTCGGCCTGGTCCGCCTCCCCGCATGACGCGGACCCCACGGACCCCCTACAGGCAGGAGACCCCATGACCACCCCGAACGAAGAATCCGGCCCCCGGGGACGCGGCATCGCGTTCTTCGACGTGGACGAGACGCTCATCGGACCGAAGAGCATGTTCTCGTTCCTGGAGTTCCACTTCGGGGACGGCTCCAGGGAACCGGGCTCCTACGAGCGCGCCGTCGCCCACCTGCGGGCGGCGGCGGCCCGGGGAGTGCCCCGCCAGGACGTGAACCGCCTCTACTACCGCCTCATGGCGGGGGAGTCCGTCGAGGGGCTGAGAGCCGCCGGACGGAAGTGGTTCTCCGAGGCCGCGAGGGCGCCGGGCTTCTGGCACACCCCGGTGCTGGAGCGGCTGCGCCGCCACAGGGCCGGGGGCGACCTGGTCGTCCTGCTGTCGGGCTCCTTCTTCGCCTGCCTGGACCCGATCGCCGAGGCGGCCGGAGCCCATTGGGCGCTGGGCACGAGGCCCGTCGTGCGCGACGGGCTCCTGACGGGCGAGGTCCTCGTCCCGATGATCGGAGCGACGAAGGGAGTCGCGGCCAGGGCCGCCGCAGCGGTGAGGGACGTCCCCCTGTCCGACTGCACCGCCTACGGGGACCACTCCAGCGACCTGGCGCTGCTCTCGTCCGTCGGCAGCCCGGTGGTCGTCGGCGAGGACTCCGTGCTCGCGGCGCACGCCGAGGCCCACGGGTGGGAGCGCGTCACCGCCGGCTCCGGGCACCCGGTCCCCGCCTCCCGGGGAGAGGAGCCCCGGCCTTCCCGCCGGTGAACGCGCGAAGCCCGCGGACCGCGCCCGGCGCGCGCAGTCCGCGGCAGGGGCCGGCGCCCCCTCCGGGGCCCGCGGCCCCGGGCGACTCCGGAAAGCGCCTCCGCCCGGAGCGGCGGCGGCCCCGAACCCCTCCCGCAGTCCAGCAAGAAGGAGACAGCACGATGACCATCGCCATCCTCGGCACGGGCTCGTACCTGCCGGCCGAAGTGGTCGGCAACGACCCGATCGCCCAGACCGCCGGTGTCACCGACGAGTGGATCCGCCGCAAGACCGGGATCCGTGAGCGCAGACGCGCGGCACCGGACCAGGCCACCTCCGACCTCGCGGCCGAGGCCGGCCGCCGGGCCCTGGCCCAGGCGGGCGTCCCCGCGGACCGCCTGGCCTACGTCATCGTCGCCACGTCCACCCCGGACCACCCCCAGCCCGCCACGGCGAGCATCACCCAGCACCTGCTGGGCGCCTCCTCCGCGGCGGCGTTCGACGTCAACGCCGTGTGCAGCGGGTTCGTCTACGCGCTCTCCGTGGCCGAGCACCTGCTGCGACCCCACGGAGAGGCCTACGCGCTGGTCATCGGCGCCGACATCTACTCCCGCATCCTCGACTACGGCGACCGCAAGACGGCGGTCCTGTTCGGCGACGGCGCGGGGGCGGTCCTCCTGGGGCCCGCCCGGGACCGCGGCGGGGTCGTCGGGACCCAGCTGCTCACGGACGGGGACCACCACCACCTGATCAAGGTCCCGGCCGGCGGGTCGCGGCTGCCCGCGTCCCCGGCGACCCTGGAGCAGGGCGAGCACTTCTTCACGATGGAGGGGCGCGGCGTGCGGGAGTACGTCACCCGGCGCCTGCCCGAGGCGATCCACCGGATGCTCGACGGGATGGGCGTGGGACGGGAGGAGATCCGCCACTTCGTGCCCCACCAGGCCAACGGCGCGATGCTCGCCGACGTCTGGCCTTCCCTGGGCCTGGACCGCGCCCGCCTCCACCTCACGGTGGAGACCCAGGGCAACACCGGGTCGGGGTCGGTGCCCGTCGCCCTCGACACCGTGCACCGGGCGGGCCTGCTCGAACGGGACGACCTCGTCCTGCTCGCGGGGTTCGGCGGCGGCATGAGCGTGGGGCTGGCACTCGTGAGGTGGAGCCCCGTGGCCGCGCAGGCGTCCTCCGTCCTGGCTCCGGCCCGTTCCGGAGGGGCGGTCCCGGTGCACGTCCCGGCGTGACGCCGTCGCCCCCGGGGGGCGGAGACGGAGTCGTGCGACCCGCCGGTGGAGACCGGCCGGCCTTCCGCGCCCGACGGGTGCGGGAGGCCGCCGTCGTGGGCGGCCGAACCGGGGGGCGGCCTGCGGGAACCGTGGTGGTACCGCGTCACCGCGTCGCTTCATGCGCGGGGCCGGCCGCGCCGGGCCTGGTCGGGTTCATCTGGTTCACCGCGTCGCTTCGCGCGCGGGGCCGGCGGACGCGCCCGGCACCGTCTCCGGCGGCGCGCTGTCAGGGGCGGGGGCTCCGGGACGCGGACCCCCGCCGCGCCGGCCCGCCGGGAGCTCCCGGGGAGCGGGCGGCGGACCGCTCCGACCCGGGGCCGGCGGCTCCCGCACGCCCGGCCCGCGCCGGACGGGATGCCCAGGGGGCGCCGGCGGGGACCGGCCTCACTCCTCGCCCAGGTCCGACAGTTCGGTACGGCTCTCGGCCGAGACCTCCGCGCACCGGCTGAGGAAGCGTACGAACTCGCCCTCCTCCTCGCGGCTGAAGGCCTCGCTCAGACGCATCTCCACCCGGATCGCGACCTCGTCCGCCTTGGCGAGCAGCTCCCGCCCGCTGGGCGAGAGCCGTGTCTCCAGGATGTGGGAGTGCAGCGGATGGGGCTTGCGCTCGATGAGTTCGCGCCTGCTCAGGGTCGCGAGCACGGAGGACATCGTCTGGGGGGTCACCAGGCACCGGCGGGCCAGGATCGCGCCTGAGGCCCCCGGCTCCTCGGAGAGTACGAGGAGCACCGTGTACTGGGGGACCGAGAGGTTGAACTGCCGCAGAACGGCGTGCTTCGCAGAGATCAGCTCCTGCTCGGCGCGCTTCAGGTGATGACCGATCCGCTGGTCCATGGGAAGCTGGGTCATCTGGGAATCGTATCTCAGGGCGCTCGTCCCTCCGTGCTCGTCGGCCGTTCGTCAGGTCGGCGTCGGGGCGGCGCCGGGAGCGGCCCAGGGCCACCCCCGGCTGGGGGAGGATCAGTACCGCGCGCCCGCGGTGGCGTCGGCGATGGTGTCGAGTTCGGCGATGTCCTCCGGGGAGAGCACCAGGTCCGCGCCGCCGACGTTCTCGTCCAGGCGTTCGCGCCTCTTGGTCCCCGGGATGGGGACGACGGGCAGTCCCCAGCGCCCGGCCTGGGCGTGGACCCAGGCCAGGGCCACCTGTCCCGGGGTCGCTCCGTGCGCGTCGGCCACGCGCCGCACGATGGCGAGCAGCTCCTGGTTGCGCACGGCGTTCTCGCCGGAGAAGCGCGGCTTGCCGCGGCGGAAGTCGTCGGCGGGCAGCTCGTCCACCGGGGGCAGCGCCCCGGTGAGGAAGCCCCTGCCCAGGGGGGAGTAGGGGACGAAGCCCACGCCGAGCCGCGCGCACTCGCCGATCACGGACTCCTCCACGTCGCGGCTCCAGAGCGACCACTCCGTCTGCACCGCGGCGATCGGGTGCACGGCGTGGGCGGCGCGCAGCTCGTCGGCGCTCACCTCGGACAGCCCGAGGTGGCGCACCTTGCCCTGGGCGACCAGCTCGGCCATGGCCCCGACCGTCTCCTCGACGGGGACGGAGGCGTCGCGCCGGTGCATGTAGTAGAGGTCGATCGTCTCGATGCCGAGGCGGGAGAGGCTGGCGTCGCACGCCGCGCGGACGTATTCCGGGTCCCCGCGGTGGCTGCGCGCGCCGGTGGCCCTGTCGCGGACGATCCCGAACTTGGTGGCGAGGACGACCTCCTCCCGCCGTTCCCGGACGACCTTGCCCACCAGCTCCTCGTTGGCACCGTGTCCGTACATGTCCGCGGTGTCCAGGAAGTTGAGGCCCAGGTCGAGGGCGTGGTGCAGGGTGGCGAGGGAGTCGGCCTCGTCCCCCGGGCCGTAGAACTCGCTCATCCCCATGCAGCCCAGTCCCTGGGCGGAGACGGTGGGTCCGTCGGTGGTCAGCGGAACAGTCCGCATGCGCACTCCTGTGGTCGGTGCTCGTGCTCGACGCGACTCAGGGACGGTGCCACTCGGGGATACGACCGGGGTGCCGCGGACGGCGCGTGCGACCTGTCCCCCTGAATCTATGTCGAGAAGGTATCATAAGATCCCTGATCCTGAATCGATATCGATGGGGTCTGGAGGCGTCCCCCTTCGCGCACCAGGAAGTCGGGGGCCGTGCCGTCCGGACGTTCCCGCAGCATGTGCCGGGAGACGATGACCTCGAAGGACTCGGGCGCCTCCTCCGTGGCCTCGGAGAGGCCCAGGGACTCGGACAGCACGTGCTGCCGGATCCACTCGCCGGTGTAGAGGTCGGGCTGGGTCTCCGGGCGGAGCCTGACGCGCAGGTGGAGCCGCTCGTCCTCGGTGTGGGGGTCGACGAGGACGACCTGGGCCGCCTCGACCGAGTCGAGCCGCAGGGCCAGCGGCACGAGGTCGAGGGGGGAGACCACGCGGCTGAGCGGTCCCATCGGGGCGTCTATACGGCTGTGGGTGCGCACCGCGGGGCCGGGCAGTCCGCAGGCGCAGGCCGCCCACTCGGCCTCCACGCCGGTCTCGTAGCGCAGCAGCGGGACGACCGCCTTCTCGTGGACGACGGTCACCAGCATCCGCCCGTCCACGATCTCCGTGAACTGGTGGGGAAGCGGGTGGAGGGTGTCGTTGGCGCAGTCCGGGCCGCTGTGCCCGATGATCCAGGTCTCCGATGAGCCGAAGAGCGACCACGTGCGCAGGTGGGGGAAGTACGTACGGATCAGCGAGCGGGTGGCCGCGTCCATGGCCGGTCCGCTCCACAGCACCTTGTGCAGGAAGCCCAGGTCACGCCCGGACGCGGCGCAGTAGCGCAGCAGGCTCCGGAAGGTGTCGAGCGTGGTGCCCAGGGCGTTGACCCCGTGGCGCTCGAACAGTTCGAGGTAGGCGTCGATCATCTGGTCGGTCGGCGCGTCCATGGAGAGGGTGGGCACCCCGGCCCTGGCGGCGAGTCCGTTGTGCAGGTCCTGGCAGGCCCGCATGTGGAAGGGGGTGCCGAGGGTGGTGAACAGGTCGCCCGGCTCGAAGGGGCGCACGTGCGGCGCGATCTCGTCCAGGTACAGGTCCGCCGGCACCGCTCCCATGCGCATGGTCGACCGCGTGCCGCCCATGACGTGCAGGGAGGCCCGGGTGAGGGCGGACGGGTCGGTGCGCACCAGGGTGTCGATCGCCCTGCCCAGTTCGTCCCTGCCCAGGGTGGGGAGGTCGAACAGGTCCGGCGCGGAGCCCCCCGCGGTGTGGCCGAGGTACTTCTCCCGCAGCACCGGGATCCTGGACAGCTTGTCCAGCGCCCGCGCCGGGGACGGCGCCTCGCCGTGAGACGTCCGTGAACCGAAATTCGTCGTCATTGTCGCACTCGCGTTCCTGGTGTATTCGGGTGCGGTCGAACATGTGCGTCCGTGCGGCGGCGGTGCCGTTGAAGAACCCGAAGAAGTGAGAAGTGTTCTGGATTTGTCGTCCAGTCGCCGGCGGTGCGGGGCACGGCTACCTTCGCAGGGCATCCAGTCAGGAGAATGCGACGATATCCCGGGGACTGCCGGAGACCCCTGTGACCGGGCGGACACCATTGGTCATCGTGCGTCGTCGGGGCCGTTTCCGGAGTCGGACGATTACTTTCCCGTGCAAGGTGACCTTCGTCACTCACCCCCCTTGTGGGGGTCACCCTCGGTGACCGGGGCGGGGCCCGGGCCCGGGCCCCGCCCCGGACACGCCGAGGTGGCGGACCGGACCGGGCGCGCGCGGCCCGCACGGCCGACTGCGGCCTGTGGACGGCCCGCCGGAGGGCGGGCCCGCGCTATACGCTGGAGGGGTTCACCCCGGACGGCGCCCCACGCTCCCTTCGACGCGGCAGGGCGGGGCGCTCCCCGGGCTGGTCTCCCAACCAAGAGAGAGCACCATGAGTGACATCGAGCGCGAGGTCCACGCGGTAGCCGAGCGGGCCGGGGACGCGGCGGCCGAGCTCGCCCCGCTCAGCCGCGCGGTCAAGGACGCCGCTCTGGTGGCGATCGCCGACGCGCTGGTCAAACGGGCCGGCGAGATCACGGCGGCCAACGCCGAGGACGTCGAGCGGGCGCGCCGGGACGGCACCTCTCCCGCCATGGTCGACCGGCTCACCCTCACACCGGAGCGGATCGAGGCGATCGCCGACGCCGTCCGCGAGATCGTCGAGCTCCCCGACCCGGTGGGCGAGTCCGTGCGGGGCGGGGTGCTGCCCAACGGCCTCGACCTGCGCCAGATCAGGGTTCCGCTCGGTGTCATCGGCATCATCTACGAGGGCCGCCCCAACGTCACCGTGGACGCCGCGGCCCTGTGCCTCAAGAGCGGCAACGCCGCGCTGCTGAGGGGCTCGTCCTCCGCCTACGCCTCCAACACCGCCATCGTCGGCGTCCTGCGTGACGCCCTGGCGGGGACCGGGGTCCCGCAGGACGCCGTCCAGATGGTGCCCGGCCGCACCCGCGAGTCCTCCACCGCGCTCATGCGGGCGCGCGGGCTGGTGGACGTGCTCATCCCGCGCGGCGGCGGCTCCCTGATCCGGGCCGTGGTCCGCGACTCCACCGTTCCCGTGATCGAGACCGGCGAGGGACTGTGCCACGTCTACGTGGACGCCGACGCCGACCTCGCCAAGGCGGTGGCCATCGCCACCAACGCCAAGGCGCAGCGCTGCTCGGTGTGCAACTCCGCCGAGACCCTCCTGGTGCACGAGGCCGTGGCCGACGCCTTCCTGCCCCGGGTGCTGGACGCCCTGGGCGGGGCCGGGGTCACCGTGCACGGCGACCGGCGGGTGCTGGAGGCCGCGGCTGCCCACGGCGCCGGCGCGGACGTGGTCGAGGCCACGGAGGAGGACTGGGCCACCGAGTACCTGTCCATGGACCTCGCCGTGCGCGTCGTACCCACCATCGACGAGGCGATCGCGCACATCCGCCGGTACTCCACCCGGCACACCGAGGCGATCGTCACCGACTCGCTGAAGGCCTCCCGGTACTTCGTGTCCCGGGTCGACTCCGCCGCGGTCATGGTCAACGCCTCCACGCGGTTCACCGACGGGGGGGAGTTCGGCTTCGGCGCCGAGATCGGCATCTCCACGCAGAAGCTGCACGCCAGAGGGCCCATGGGCCTGACCGAGATGACCTCCACCAAGTACGTGGTCACCGGCGACGGCCACCTGAAGTAGCCGGGGGACTCCGAAGGGCCGCCCGGCGAACGGGCGGCCCTTCCGTGTTCGCTCGGAAACCATGCGTGACCGCACATGGTCCGGAACCCATTGGCATCTGGAATGTTTTCCCGCTGGAAACCTGGACAGAAGCGAATCTTCTCAAAGGAAGTATTCCCAAAGCGACGGCAGGTCGGTAATTTCACAGTGGTGTCTCACGGCGCTCTCCCCGCTCTCCTCACGGAGCGCCGCCCCCACGGTCACGACGAAAGGAATCCCCCGCATGAAGCTCCGGAGCAAGGTCGCGGTCCTCGCCACGACAGCCCTGGCCGTCGGCGGCGTCACCCTGATGGCCTCACCGGCCCAGGCTGACCTGGTCACCCTCTGCTCGGGTCACGGCGGTGCGGTCACCCTGCCGACGGACCTCGCGGTCCCGGCCGGCAAGAACTGCTTCCTGGACGGCACCGTCATCCAGGGCGACATCACCGTCCGGCAGGGCGCCAACCTCCACATCGTCGGCGGGGAGGTCGAAGGAGAGGTGATCGTCCAGAAGAACGCCTACTTCGACGCCTCCGACACCACCGTCGGCGACCGCGTGGTCAACCGCGGTTCCTTCGGCACCTACCTCGAGGAGAGCTCCACGGGCGCCGCCCTGCGCACCGTCCCGGTCGAGGGCGGCAACACCGACGGCTTCGCCTTCGTCGTCGACTCCTCCGTGAAGAGCGTCAACGCCGAGGTCGGGGCCGTCTACGTCTCCGGTTCCCGGATCGGCGGCGCGGTCACGGCCGACGGCGTCGAGTACGCCGACATCTACGACTCGGTGGTGCGCGGAGCGCTGACCGTCACCGGCCCGACCGCCGGCGGCATCCTCTGCGACAGCGAGGTCATCGGCGCGGCCACCTACACCGGCGGGACCGGCCCCGTCGCGGTCGGCGCCGGTGAGACCGGGGGCTTCTGCTCCTCGGTCAACTACATCGACGGCGACCTGAGCGTCACCGGTGTGGGCGGCGGCGTCTACGTCGACAACAACATCGTCGGCGGCGACCTGGTCACCTCCGACAACTCCCCGACCGCCCAGGTCGGCGACAACAACCGCGTCCGCGGCGGCATCGTCACGGAGGAGGTCGCCCTGCGCAGCCTCGCCGCAGCCGTGACCGAGGAGTTCGAGGCGCACGAGGAGAACCTGGTCGAGGAGGTCGAGACGGCCCGCGCCGAGACGATCGACGAGGCCATGGCGGCCGGACCCGCCTTCTAGGGCGGCATACGCCACGCAGGTACCGCGACGGCGCCGACGGCCCAGGGCCGTCGGCGCCGTCCCGTGCCCGGGCCGGGTCCCGCGCGGGGTTCGACCTGCCCGAACCGCTGTGCGATCCGGACGCCGACGCCGCACGGCACCGCCGCCGGAGGCCCGGGGCCCGCAGCCGGTGGGCGCGGTCGGCGGCCCGGGCCCGGGCCGCACGCGCGGCGGCCCCGGGGCGCGGGTGCGCCGGGCGGGGCAGGACGCCCGTTTGCCGGCGTCCGGGAGCGACCACCCCGACAGCGAGGAGCAGCGCGTGCCCACCACCGTGTCCTACGGCGACCACCCCAGCCGGAGCGTCCACCGCTGGGAGCCGGAGGGTGCCGGCGGACCCGCGCCCGTCGCCGTCCTGCTGCACGGCGGCTGGTGGCGCGACAGGCACGACGCCGCCCTGATGGATCCGCCGGCCCGCGACCTCGCCTCCGCCGGGTGGGCGGTGTGGAACATCGAGTACCGGCGTACCGGGGACGACGGCGGCGGCTGGCCGCAGACCCTCGACGACGTCGGCGACGCCCTGGCGTACCTCGCCGACGCGGCCGCACGCGAGCCCGAGCGGTACGACCTCGGACGCGTGGTGTGCGTGGGGCACTCCGCCGGAGCACATCTCGCCCTGCTCAACGGCCTCGCGGAGGGTGGGACCCCGGTGACCTCGGTGGTCGCCCTGGCCCCCGTCACCGACCTGGAGCGGTCCGCCCTGGCGGGGCTCGGCGAGGGCGCCGTCGTCCCGTTCCTCGGGCCGGACCCCACCGCGGAGCTCTACCGGGTCAGCTCGCCGGTACGGCGCCCGCTGACCGGCCTGCCGCAGCTGGTGGTGCACGGGGACGCCGACCAGCGCGTCCCGGTCGAGCACAGCCGCGCCTACGCGGACGCGGTGCGCGCGGCGGGCGGCACCGTGGAGTACCACGAGGTCGCCGGGGCCGACCACTTCGCCGTCATCGACCCGCGGGGGCCCGCCTGGGAGGTGGTCCGCGCGTACCTGGCGCGGACGGGCTGATCCGGGCCGGCGGGCGGCCCGCCGCCCGCGGACGCGGGAGGGGGCGGCCCGGCACGGACCGCCCCCTCCCGTCCGTCGTCCCGCCTCCCCGCGCGGGTCCCGGGCGCGGGGCACAGGGTCAGGAGGACCCGTTCGCCCCGTTCGTCCCGCTCGTGCCCTGGTCGGACCGGGCGGAGCCGTTGCGCCACCGGTCGGCGACGTTGTCGAAGATCTTGCCGCCCGCGCTGGCCGCGCTTCCGGCCACGTCGCGCAGGGTGCCCAGGAGCGGGTCCCCCGAGCGCTCCCACGACTCCTTGTAGGACTTGGCGGCGCTGCGGGCCTCCGCGCCGACCCTCGCCTCGCGGTCGGAGGAGCGGCGGGGGTAGTCGCCGCCGAGGATCCGCTGGTAGGAGCCCTCCTCGATCCACCGGTGCAGCTCGGCCAGGCGGACCACCGCGAACGGGTGGGTCTGTCCCATCAGGCTGATCAGCTTGAGGAAGCTGTCGCGGGCGTCGCCGCCGGACTCGTACTCGCGCGCCTGCTCCAGGAACGCGTCGGGGTTCATCTCGACCAGGGTCGAGCCGCCCGCGAGCTTCATCAGCGCGCGCTTGGCGGCCTCGGGGTTCTGGGAGGCCAGGACGCCCGCGCGGTCGCAGGAGAGCTCGGACTTGCGGTACCACTCCTCCAGCGCGGCGACGATGGCCTGGAGGCCGATGTAGCCCAGGGGCACCCACGCCACGCGGGTCGCCAGCCTGATCAGGGCCAGCAGCATGGTGCGGTACACGGCGTGGCCGCTGAGGATGTGCCCGACCTCGTGGCCGATGACGAAGCGCTGCTCCTCGTCGTCCAGCAGGTCGAACAGGCCCGTGGTCATCACGATGAAGGGCCGCTGGCTGCCGATCGCCATGGCGTTGGGCTTGGGGTTCATCTGGATGTAGAGCTCGGGGACCTCGTCCATGTCCAGGACGTAGGCGGCGTCGCGGACGTAGTCGTGGACGTGGGGGAACTGGGTGGGGCCGACCCGGACGGCGCTGGACAGGAACATCAGTCTGAGGGCGCGTTCGTTGAACAGCCCCGACATGCGCTTGAACACCTCGTCGAACCCGCGCAGCGAGCGCAGCGCCACCAGGGCCCCACGGTCGGCGGGGTGCTCGTAGGCGCGGGGTGAGATCTCGGAGAGCCGGACGCGGACGCGGTCTGGTGTGTTGGCCATATCGGCATGCTATGCGGCCCGATGGCGCTTGGCCACGGTTTCGGCCTTCGAGATATGACGCGATTGCCGGGGTGCTCCGACACGCCCGGGAAGCAGACCGAGAAGGTCGCGGTTGTTCCGTTGAAGGGAACAAAACGGGAGGAAGAGGCCGCCGAAGGTGCCCGTTGTCGGCTAACCTCGGTTGGCCGATCCCGGCAAACACGACCCACGTCCACGGCGAAACGGAGCGCACAGTGGCGCACGAGGCTCCAGGCGTCCTCCCAGGTGAAGGCCTCCCTCCACGGCGGAGCGGCGCCGGCCCCACCAAGGTCGGCATCATGGGCGGCACCTTCGACCCCATCCACCACGGGCACCTCGTGGCCGCCAGTGAGGTCGCCCACCTCTTCGGCCTCGACGAGGTGGTGTTCGTGCCCACGGGGCAGCCCTGGCAGAAGGACCCGGCCAAGGTGACCCCCTCCGAGGACCGCTACCTGATGACGGTCATCGCGACCGCGGAGAACCCCCAGTTCCGCGTGGACCGTGTCGAGATCGACCGCTCGGGGCCCACCTACACCCTCGACACCCTCCGCGAGATGCGCTGCAAGTACGGTCCCGAGGTGGAGCTGTACTTCATCACCGGGGCCGACGCGCTGGGCGCCATTCTCAGCTGGCACAACGTCGACGAACTTTTCGATCTCGCGCATTTCGTAGGCTGTAACCGTCCCGGTCACCATCTCAGTGACTCAGGACTGCCCGAGGGCAAGGTCTCCCTGGTGGAGGTCCCCGCGCTGGCGATCTCCTCGACCGAGTGCCGGGAGCGGGTCCGCAAGGGCGAACCCATCTGGTACCTGGTCCCCGACGGCATCGTTCGCTACATCCACAAGACCGGGCTCTACCGGGACAGCTGAAAGGCAGCAAGTACAACGTGACAGCCACCGACAGGGCTCTTGAGCTCGTCAGGGTGGCGGCCGAGGCCGCCTCCGACAAGCTCGCCCAGGAGATCATCGCCTACGACGTCAGCGAGCAGCTGGTCATCACCGAGGCGTTCGTGCTCTGCTCGGCCCCCAACGACCGCCAGGTGCGCTCGATCGTCGACGAGGTCGAGGACCAGCTCCGCCTGAAGGGCGGCGTCAAGCCGCTCCGGCGCGAGGGCGAGCGGGACGGCCGCTGGGTGCTCCTGGACTACGCCGACATCGTCGTGCACGTCCAGCACGAGGAGGAGCGCGGCTACTACGGCCTCGAACGGCTGTGGAAGGACTGCCCCGAGATCGAGCTCCCCGAAGGGGCGCGCGGAGCCGAGCGCACCGCCCTCGACGAGCAGTAACCCTTTCGGACCCACCCCGAGCGGAGAGAAACACCCTGTGAGCGACACCCCTCGCGTGCTGTTCTGGCGGCACGGACGCACGGCCTGGAACGTGGAGAACCGCTTCCAGGGTCAGACCGACATCGAACTCGACCAGGTCGGCCACGCCCAGGCCCGGCGGGCGGGCGGCCTGCTCGCCTCGCTCGGCCCCGACGTCATCGTCGCCTCCGACCTGAAGAGGGCCGCCGACACGGCCGGGTACCTCAGCCGCGCCACAGGGGTGCCCATCGAGTTCGACAAGGGACTGCGCGAGCGGTTCGGGGGGTCCTGGGAGGGGCGGACGGGGGCGGAGCTGTCCGCGCGCTGGCCGTCCGAGCACGCTCGGATGGCCATCCCGGACGGGGAGCCCATCTCCGAGGTCGGCGACCGCATGCGGGCGGCCGTCGACCGGGGACTGGCCAGAACCCCGGCCGGGGGACTGCTCGCGGTGGTCAGCCACGGTGCGGCCGTACGCATCGGGATCGCCCGCATGCTCGGCATCCCCGACGAGCAGCGCGAGATCCTGGGCCCCCTCAGCAACTGCTCCTGGTCGGTGCTCCAGGAGCGCCGGGGGCAGTGGCGGCTCATGGAGCACAACGCGGCGAGCCTGCCCGAACCCGTGGTCCTCAGCGACGACGCCTGAAACCGTTTCGACGTTCTCGCCGGATTCCGCTATGGTTCTGGGAGTCGTGAGGGCGAAAGCCCCCCGACTCCCACACGGGGCTATGGCGCAGTTGGTAGCGCGCCTCCATGGCATGGAGGAGGTCTGGGGTTCGAATCCCCATAGCTCCACGCGACTCTGGGACGACCCTGCTCGGAGGCCTTCGGCCTCCTCGCGGGGTCGTCTTCGTCATGTCTGCCGGGGGGAGACCCCCCGAACCCCCCGAGGTGACCCCCTGGGGTTGGGGCCGCGGTGATCGACGGGGCGGCGGTACCGCGCCTGTCGACGGGGATGCCACCCGTCCGGTCGTGGCGGTTTCCCGTACGGGCTGCTTGTGTCCCGTGTTCTCCGGGACGATCCTGCTCGCGCGTGACCGCGCTCGCCGGGTCATCCTTCGTGTTTGCCGGGGGGAGACCCCCCGAACCCCCCGAGGTGACCCCCTGGGGTTGGGGTCGCGGTGATCGACGGGGCGGCGGCGCCGGGCCTGCCGGCGGTGACGCCCCGTCCGGCCGTGGCGGGTCCCCTCGGGGCCGCGGGAAGCGGCCCCGGGGGGACCGGGGTCAGGGCAGCGCCCGGAAGAACGCGCGGACGTCCTCGACCAGGAGCTCCGGCTCCTCCATGGACAGGAAGTGGCCGCCCCGGCCGAGCTCGGTCCACCGCACCACGTGGTGGTCCCGCTCCGCCCAGCGCCGCACGGTCACGTCCTGCGCGGAGACCAGCACCCCCGTCGGCACCGTCCCCCGCTCGGGGGCCCAGCCGCCGGCCTCCCAGCCCCCGTCCGTCCCCCCGTCCGCCGTCTCCCCGCTGTCCCATCCGCTCGCGGAGTCCTCACTCCAGGAGCTCGCGGACATCTCCTCGTAGTAGATCTGCGCGGACGAGCCCGCCGTGCCGGTCAGCCAGTAGAGCGACACGCACGTGAGCATCCGGTCGCGGTCGAGGGCGGCCTCGGGCAGTGCCTCCTCCGGCTCGCTGAGCTCCTTGAACTTCTCCACCATCCAGGCGAGCTGACCGACGGGCGAGTCGTTGAGCCCGTAGGCCACCGTCTGGGGGCGCTTCGCGTTGCACTGGAGGTAGCCGTCGTTGTAGTCCTGCATCGACTTCCACCGCTCCTCCTCCACCCCCGTCAGGCCCTCGGTGTCGCCCTCCGCGACGGGGAACGTGATCATGGCGTTGAGGTGCACCCCGAGGACCCGCTCCGGCGCCTGCCTCCCCACCTCGGGGGCGACCCACGAGCCCGTGTCGTAGCCATGGACGCCGTAGCGCTCGTAGCCGAGCCGCGACATCAGACCGACCATGACCCCGGCCATCCTGGCCGCCCCCATCCCGGGACCGGCCAGCGGCGTGGAGGGGCCGAACCCCGGCAGGGACGGGACGACCAGGTGGAAGGCCTCCGCCGGGTCGCCCCCGTGGGTGCGCGGGTCGGTGAGCGGACCGATGACGTCCAGGAAGTCGGTGACCGCCCCGGGCCAGCCGTGCAGCATGAGCAGCGGCGTGGCGCCGGGCTCCGGCGAGCGCACGTGCAGGAAGTGGAGGTTCTGCCCGTCGACGACGGTGGTGAACTGGGGGTGGGCGTTGAGCTCCGCCTCGCAGGCCCGCCAGTCGTAGGCCGAACGCCAGTACTCGGCCAGCTCCCTCAGGTATCCCACCGGGACGCCGCGGTCCCAGCCCACCCCCGGGACCTCGTCCGGCCACCGTGTGTTGCCCAGCCTCTCCGCGAGGTCGGTCAGCTGCTCCTGCGGAACCTCCATGCGGAAGGGCCGGATCTCCTGCTGGTCCTGCTCCGTGTTCGTCATGGGTGGAAGCCTAGGAACCGGTTAGGTCGGATCCGTTCCCAACCGGAGGGGAGAATCGGATCCATGGCAGAAACCTCGACGCGCCTGCTCGCGCTGCTCTCGCTGTTGCAGGCCCACCGCGTGCGGTCCGGCGCCGAGCTGGCGGAGCGGCTCGGCGTCACCGCGCGCACGATCCGCCGCGACGTGGACCGCCTGCGGGGGCTCGGCTACCCGGTGCACGCGACCAGGGGCACCGCCGGGTACCGGCTGGGGGCCGGCGCCGCGATGCCGCCGCTGCTGCTCGACGACGAGGAGGCCGTCGCCGTGGTGGTGGGCCTGCGCACCGCCGCCGACGGCTCCGTCAGCGGCGGCGAGGAGGCCTCGCTGCGCGCGCTCGCCAAGCTCGAACAGGTCCTGCCCCCGCGTCTGCGCAGCCGGGTCGACACCCTGCACGGCGCCACCCTGCGGGCCGGGGCGGAACCTGGGCCGACCGTGTCACACGAGACGCTGATGGCCGTCGCCGAGGCCTGCCGGCGCAGGGAGCTCCTGCGCTTCGGCTACACGAGTCCGCGCGGGGGTCCGACGGTCCGGACGGTCGAACCGCACAACCTGGTCAGCTTCGGCCGGCGCTGGTACCTGGTCGCCTTCGACACCGACAGGCAGGACTGGCGAAGCTTCCGCGTGGACCGGCTCACCCCCCGGACCCCCACGGGCCCCCGGTTCGTCCCCCGCGAGCCTCCCCACGGCGACGCGGCCGCCTACCTCGCCCGTCAGCTGTCCTCGGAGACCTGGCCCTTCCGCGCCGTCGTCAGGCTGCACGCCTCCTCCGAGACCGCCGCCGACCGCGTGTGGCCGGGCATGGGTGTCCTGGAGGCCGTCGACGAGCACAGCTGCCTGTTCCACGTGGGCTCGGAATCCCCCTCCGACCTGGTCTGGATGATCACGTCGGTGGGATTGGACTTCACCCTGGTCAGCGGACCGGACGGACTCGCCGACGCCTTCCGCGACCAGGCCGCCCGCTGCACGGCCGCGGTGGAGGACGGCCCGTCCCGGGCGCGGTGAGGCCCCCGGGGCAGGGGTCTCCAGGCGCCGGCGGGCCCCCGCCCGAGGCGCCGGGGGCGGCCTCCGTGTCGTCCCCTTCGGCATGTCGGGGCCCTGACCGGCGGAACGGCGTCATGATGGAGACGGGAACGGGGGCCGGTCGGCGGGACAGGAGAGACCATGGAACTCAGCGTCAACACCTTGCTCAGCCTCGACGGCGTGATGCAGGGGCCGGGTGCGCCGGACGAGGACACCAGCGGCGGCTTCACCAGGGGAGGCTGGCTGGTTCCCCACGCCGACGAGGACATGGGCCGGATCGTGGACGGGTGGTTCGCCGCGGGGGAGGCGCTGCTGTTCGGCCGCTCCACCTACGCCATGATGCGCGACTACTGGCGGGAGGTCACCGACCCCGGGGACCGGGTGGCCACGGCGCTCAACAGCCGTCCCAAGTACCTGGTCTCGACCACCGCGGGCCGGACGGGCGCGGACTGGGGCGACACCACGCTCATCGCCGAGGACGTCCTCGGGAGCGTGCGTGCGCTCAAGGAGCGCCCGGGCGGCGAGATCCAGGTCCACGGCAGCTGGCGGCTCGCCCGGGCCCTCCACGCGGCCGGGCTGGTCGACGTGTTCCGCCTGCTGATCTTCCCGACGGTCGTGGGAGACGGCAAGCGGCTGTTCGACGAGAGGACGGAGCCGCTCGGCTTCACCGTCGAGGGGAGCGCCGCCACGCCCGCCGGGCTCCTCTCGCTCACCCTGCGCCCCGCGCCCTTCACCACCGGCGGCTTCGGGGTCGTGGACGGGCGTGAGACGGTCCTCTGACGGGGGCCGCCGCGTGCGGCGCCCGCACCGGCCGGGGGCGGGTTCCGCGGGCGCCCGCCCCTCAGACCCGGCGCAGCCAGACCGCGGCGTCCCCGGGAAGCCGCCCGTCCAGTTCCGTGCTGGCCACCAGCACCTCGCCGGGCGGCAGCTCCACGGGCTCCCGGCCCGTGTTGACCAGGACCAGTACCCCGGGCCCCCTCCAGAAGGCCAGCACCGGGCCCAGGTTCAGCGTGTCGTCCCAGACCAGGGTCCGGTCCGCGCAGAAGTCCGGGCGGTGCGCCAGAGCCCTCCGGTACAGGTTGAGCACCGAACCGGGGTCCCCGGACTCGGCCTCCACGGACCACCGTCCCCAGCCCTCGGGCTGGGGGAGCCAGGAGCCGCCCGCACCGAACCCGTACGAGGGGCCGTCCGGGGTCCACGGCAACGGTACCCGGCACCCGTCGCGCCCCTTGTCGGTGCGGCCGCTGCGCTCCCAGCGGGGATCCTCCAGGGCCTCGGCGGGCAGGCCGGCCGCCTCGGGCAGGCCCAGCTCCTCGCCCTGGTAGACGTACGCGGACCCGGGCAGCGCCAGCTCCAGCAGCGCGAGCGCCCGGGCCCGCCGGGTCCCCAGCTCCAGGTCGGGCTCGGGGTCGCGCCCGTCCGAGAGCAGCCACGTCCCCTGGTCGGTCCCGCGGGGCAGCCCCAGCACCGACACCGGGCGCACGACGTCGTGGTTGCCCACCACCCACGTGGGCGCCGTGCCGACGTGCGCGGCGTCCGCGATCGACGCGTCGATCACGCGGCGGTAGGAGTCGGCGTCCCACTCCGTCCTCAGGAAGTCGAAGTTGAACGCCTGGTCGAGCTCGTCCGGCCGGGTGTACAGCCGCCGCCGGTCGCCGGGCAGCCACACCTCGCCCACCGTGGCCCGGGGCGGGTCGAACTCCGCCAGCACGCGGCGCCAGTCCCGGTACACCTCGTGGACCCCGGGCCGGTCGAGGAGCGGGTGGTCGGGGTTGGCCGCGATGTCCTCGAACCGGCCGCCGTCCACCAGGACCAGGTCGCGCAGCGGCTCACGCAGGTCCTTGACCAGTGCGTAGGCGACGTCGATGCGGAACCCGTCCACCCCGCGACCGCTCCAGAACCGCAGGATGCCCCGGAACTCCTCGCGCACCCTCGGCTCGTCCCAGTTCAGGTCGGGCTGCTCGCGCGCGAACAGGTGCAGGTACCACTGGCCGTCCTCCACGCGCGTCCACGCCGGTCCGCCGAACGTCGACCGCCAGTTGGTCGGGGGGAGCCCGCCGTCCTCGCCCCTGCCGTCGCGGAAGACGTACAGGTCGCGCTCGGGCGAGCCGGGGCCGGCGGCCAGGGCGTCCCGGAACCACGGGTGCTCCTCGGAGGTGTGGTTGGGCACGATGTCGACCATCACGCGCAGGCCGAGTCCGTGCGCGGCCGCCACCATCGCGTCGAAGTCCTCCAGGGTGCCCAGCCGCGGGTCCACGGCCCGGAAGTCGGACACGTCGTACCCGCCGTCCGCCCACGGGGAGGCGTAGAACGGCGACAGCCAGATCCCGTCCGCGCCCAGGTCGGCGATGTGACCGAGCCGGGCGGTGATGCCGGGGAGGTCACCGACCCCGTCCCCGTCGGAGTCCGCGAAACTGCGCGGGTAGATCTGGTAAAGGACCGCGTCGCGCCACCACTGCTGCATGGTTCCCCTTCGCTGATCGGGTGTTCGGGCCGTCGTGCGGGTCGTCGGCGGGCCGTGCGGGCGCCCCGCCCCGGCGCGCTCACGCCGTTGCCCCGTCCCCGGGGACCGGGGTCAGGTGGACAGCCCGCGCGCGCCCCGGGGGGCCGCGGTGGACTGCCGGAGGATGATCTGGGTGGGCATCTCCACGTGCGTGTCGGTCCGGGCCTTCCCGTCGAGGATGCCCACGGTGAGCCGTCCGGCGGCCAGGCCGGTGTCGTAGGGGGCCTGGTCCACGGTCGTCAGGTCCAGGACGGCGGCGGCGTCGTGGTTGTCGAACCCCATGAGGGAGATGGAGCCGGGCACGCGGACCCCCGAGCGCCGCAGGATCCGGTGCGCGCCCATCGCGATGTCGTCGAACTCGGCGAGCACCGCCGTGGGCGGGTCCTGGTCGGACAGGAGCTCTCCCATGGCGAGCTCGCCCCCCGCGTGGCCGGTCGCCTTGCCGACGCTCCAGGGCGCCAGGCCCGCCGTGGCCATCGCCGCCCCGTACCCCTCGAGCCGGTGTCGGGAGCTGGTGCTGGACCACTCCTCCCGCCGGGCTCCGATGTAGGCGATACGGGTGTGCCCCAGGTTCAGCAGGTGCCGGGTGGCTCCGGCGGCGCCCGCGCGGTCGTCGATGTACACGCTTGCCCGCCCCGGGACGCACTGGCCCACGAGCACCACGGGCACCCCGACGTCGTCCAGGCGGTGGCACTCGTCCTCGGACAGGTCCATCGACACCGTGACGACGGCGTCGGAGTTGCGCCGGAGGGGGAGCGCGCGCGTCCAGCCCTCGCGGGCCCGGGTCTCGCCGACCTGGTACACGAGCATGTCGAGGTCCGCCTCGCGCAGCGCGTCGCTGACCCCCGACAGGACCACCCCGAAGAACCACGGCTGGAGGAAGGGGACGACCACCGCGACCCGGCCCGTGCGGCCGGTGACCAGGCCCGAAGCGTTCCGAGAGACCACGTAGGAGAGTTCGTCCGCGGCGCGCTGGACGCGCAGGCGCACGTCGGGGGCGACACCGGGGGCGCCGCGCAGGACACGGGAGACCGTCGAGAGCGAGACGCCCGCCCGGTGGGCGACGTCCCGCATGCTCGCGGGTTGGCTGGACATGCTGCCTACGTTAAGAGTGTGGCCCGTGTCATGGCAACGTTTTCAACGAGTCTGCCGACACGAGGAACGCCATTCCCCCTGTAGCAGGCAGATCCGGATAAGTTTTGTGTTGACTGGATCACATGGCGGTGGCATCGTTTTCGCACGACCCCGGGGGGATGACCCAGGACACACTCGACGGCGCGCGCCCGGCCACCGCCCGGCGCGGAAGGAGAGAGTCATGTCAGAGCTTTCACGCCACAAGAGGTACGCGGTGCGCACCGGTGCGGCGGGCCTGGCCGCACTCGGCCTGACACTGGCCACCGCGTGCGGAACGCCTCCGGGGGAGGGGTCGGAAGAGGAGGGGGAGAGCGCGGGACTCGCCGAGGACCCGCAGTTCGTGTGGGCGGTCACCGGCGCCGACCGGCAGGTCCACGAGGAGGTCGCCCGCCTCTGGAACGAGAGGAACCCCGACCGGCAGGTCGACATCTTCTTCCTGGCGCCGACCGCGGACGAACAGCGGCAGGCCATGTTCCAGGACCTCCAGAGCCAGGCCGGGGAGTTCGACGTCCTCGGCCTCGACGTCATCTGGACCGGCGAGTTCGCCGACTACGGGTACATCGAGAGCCTGGAGGACCTGAGATCCGAGGTCGACGGCGTCAGCCTGGACGGCGCCGTCGACAGCGCGCAGTGGCAGCAGGAGCTGTACGCGCTCCCGTACTCCTCCAACGGAGCGTTCCTCTACTACCGCACCGACCTCGTCGACGAGCCCCCCGCCACGTGGGAGGAGCTGTACGAGACCGGCACCGAGGCCGCCGAGGAGGCCGGCATCTCCGGCTACGTCGGCCAGGGCGACCAGTACGAGGGGCTCGTCGTCAACTTCCTCGAGCTGTACTGGTCCGCGGGAGGGGAGCTGTTCGACGACGCCCAGTCGCAGAGCACCTTCCTGGAGGGCGACGCCGCCACCACGGCGCTGGACTTCATGACCGAGGCCTACGACAGCGGCTTCTACGCCGAGGGGTTCGACTCCATGGTCGAGGACGACGCACGCGCCCTCTTCCAGGCCGGCGAGGCCGTGTACATGCGCAACTGGCCCTACGCCATCCCGCTCCTGGAGGGCGAGGGAGGCGAGGAGAGCGCGGTCGCCGACGACTTCGCCGTGGCGCCGCTGCCCACCTTCACGGGCGAGGGCACGACCAGCGCGCTCGGCGGGCTCAACAACGCGGTCAGCACCCTGAGCGAGAACAAGGACCTGGCCCGCGAGTTCGTCCTGTGGGCGGCCACCGATCCCGAGGCCCAGGACATCCTGGCCACCAACAGCCTGCCGCCGACCATGCAGAGCGCCTACGAGGACACGGAGGACCCCCACCTGGAGGTGCTCGGCGAGATCCTCGGCGACGCGCACGCGCGTCCGCCGGTGCCGGGATACAACTCGATGTCGCTGGTCATGCAGGAGAACCTGCACGCCGCCTACCTGGGGCAGGAGGACCCGGCCGCGGCCCTGGAGGCCGTGGACCGGTCGGCCGACGAAGCCCTAGAGCAAGAGTAGGTCCGATGGCGAAGACCCAGAGCGTCAGTACGCGCCGCGGCCTGGGCGAGCGGGCGATGGGCAGGATCTTCCTCGCCCCGTCGTTCGCGTTCATGGCCGTCATCGCCCTCTTCCCGGTGTTCTACGCGATCGGGATGAGCCTCTACAGCATCCGCGGATTCCACCAGGAGTTCACCGGGTTCGACAACTACGCGCGGGTCCTGACCGACGCGGGGTTCTTCAACGCGGTCGGGAACACCCTGGTCTTCACCGTCGCCTCGGTGTCGTTGGAGTTCGTCGTCGGTATGGCGTTCGCGCTGATCATGCACCAGGCGTTCGTCGGCCGCGGCCTGACCCGCGCGGTCATCCTCGTGCCGTGGGTGATCCCGACGGCCGTCGCCGCCCAGGTGTGGCGGTACATGTTCGACCACAACCCGGGCTTCGTGAACTCGGTCCTGGGCACGGACGTCAACTGGCTGCGCGACCCCGCGTGGTCCATGGTCGGCATCATCAGCGCCGACGTGTGGAAGACCGCCCCGTTCGTCGCCCTGCTGCTCCTGGCCGGGCTGCAGACCATCCCGAAGGACTACTACGAGGCGGCCAGGGTCGACGGCGCCACCGTGGTCCAGCGGTTCTGGTTCATCACCCTGCCCCTGCTGAGGCCGGCGATCGTCGTGGCCCTGCTGTTCCGCACGGTGGACGCGCTGCGCATGTTCGACTTCGCGTACGTGTTCGCCGGGTACTCGAACTCGCTCGCCACCCTGTCCGTGTACGCCCAGCGCTTCCTGGTCGCCGAACCGGAGCTGGGCTACGCCAACGCCCTGTCCACCGTCACGTTCGTCATCGTCATGATCGTCGGCCTGGCCTTCATCAGCCGCATGGGCCGCCACATGGTCGGCGACGTGGCGCGGAAGGAGAAGTGATGACGGCCGAGACGGTGAAGCCGAGCGGGCCGGTCCACCGGCCGCGCCGCAGGACACACCCGGCGGTGGTCAACGCGCTCAAGCTGCTGGGCCTGCTCCTGGTGCTGGGCTGGTGCCTGTTCCCGTTCCTGTGGATGGGGCTGACCAGCCTCCGGTCGGGGTCGGTGGCGCTCACGGACCCGAACATCTTCCAGGGGCCGTTCAGCCTGTCCAACTACGAGCAGGTCTTCGACCTCGGGTTCCAGTTCGCCCTGCGCAACTCGCTCATCGTGGCGGCGGTGACCACGGCGATCTGCATCCCGGTCGCGTCCCTCGCCGGCTACGCGCTGGCGCGCCTGCCCATGGCGGGCAAGTTCGCGCTGCTGGCGGCCACCCTGGTGGCCACGCTGTTCCCGCCTGTGGCACTGGTCAACCCGCTGTACCAGGTGTACCTGAAGCTCAACCAGTGGACCGGGATCAACCTGCTCAACTCCTACGCGGGCATGATCATCCCGTACGTGGCGCTGACCCTGCCGCTGGCGATCTTCATCCTCGCCACCTTCTTCGCGGGCATCCCCCGGGAGATCGAGGAGTCGGCGAAGGTGGACGGGGCCACCCCGTTCCAGGCGTTCCTGCGCGTGGTGGCGCCGCTGGCGGCGCCGGGCGTGGGCGCTGCCGCCATCCTGACGTTCGTGTACTCCACGAACGAGTTCCTGCTGGCCTTCTCCTTCGCGCCGCGCGACCTGAACGTCCAGACCGTGCCGGTGTTCGTGGGAACGTTCGAGCGGGTCGGCTACGAGAATCCGATCGGCCAGATCATGGCGGCGTCGGTGCTGGTCTCGGTACCGCTCATCCTGTTCGCCCTGGTCCTGCAGCGCCGGATCGTGGCGGGCCTGACCTCGGGGGCCGTCAAGGGCTGACGGCGGCGGGGAGGGGCCCGGGGAGCAGTCCAGGACCCCGGTCCCCTCCCGCCGCCAGGCCCTCCGGGGGAGGGGCGGGAGGCCGACCGCCACGGCGCCGCCGCGGTCGGTCGGAGCCGGGACGTGCCCTCCGCACCACTCCGTCGGCGCCCCTCCCGGACCCGCACCGCCCGTCCGGGGCCGGGACTCACCGGCGGGTGACGTCGTCGCGGTCCAGGTCGGCGGCGTCCCTGCCCATCAGCTCGGCCGTGATCTGCAACTCGGCCAGGACCGCGCGCAGCACGTGCTCGACCCCCGCCGCCCCGTCCACGGCCAGGCCGTAGACCCAGGGGCGTCCCAGCAGCACCGCCCGGGCGCCCAGCGCCATCGCCACGGCCACGTCCGCGCCCGATCGCACCCCCGAGTCGAACAGCACCGCGGCCCGGTCGCCGACCGCCTCCACCACCTCGGGCAGGGCGTCCAGGGCCGCCACCGCGTTGTCGACCTGGCGGCCCCCGTGGTTGCTCACCACGAGGCCGTCCACGCCCGCCTCCACCAGCTCGATCGCCTCGTCGCCGCGGACGACGCCCTTGACCAGGACCGGCAGGTCGGTCCAGTCGCGGATGCGGGCGATGTTGTCCGTGCTCAAGGACCTGCTCGCGAACGCCCCGAGGAAGTGGAACACCGCTTCCGTGAACACCCCGCCGGGCTCCGGGTCGGCCTTGAGCCGGGAGCGGAACTCAGGGTCGCTGAAGTAGTTCGCCATGCCCTGGCTGCGCAGGAACGGCAGGTGGCCCAGGGCCAGGTCGCGCGGCCTCCACCCCAGCCTCTTGGTGTCGGCGGTGACCACGATCGCCTTCGCGCCCGCCGCGGTCGCCCGTCGCACGAACGACTCCGCGAGCGCGTCGTCGCCGGGCCAGTACAGCTGGTACCACCACGTGTCGGCCGCCTCCGCGACCTCCTCCATGGGCGTGGACGCGGCCGTGGACAGGACCATCGGCACGCCCAGGGCGTTCGCGCCCCTGGCCACGGCCAGTTCCGCCTCCCCGTGGACCTGCTCCAGGACCCCGACCGGGGCGGTGAGCAGCGGGGTCGGGTAGCGCTCCCCGAACAGGGTGACGCCCAGGTCCCCGGCGTTCTCCGCGCCCGGCCGCAGGCTGCGCGGGCGGAGCGCGTACCGGGCGAACGCCGCCACGTTGGCGTCGGCGGTGCGCTCCCGGCCGGCGCTCCCCTCCACGTAGCCGAAGGGCCCCGGCTCCATGGCCTTCTCGGCCAGGTCGCGCAGGGCCTCGTGGTGGTAGGGCAGGTGCGGCAGGTCGCCGTTGGTCGCGTCGGCGTAGACGCCGTCCTGGTACTGGGCGAAGTGGCTCATCGTTCCCTCGCTGGCGCCGGGGGCGCCCGGTGCGCGCGCCGCGGTCGGCGCACGGGACGGACAGGGAGGCCCGGGCCGTGGGAGAGGGCCCGCGGCCCCGGGCGGTCGAACCGTTCGCGCCGTCCGGCTCACGGAGGATGCTACCGGGCGCCCGGGTGACGCACATCACCCGGGCGCCCGGTGTTCACCGCTCCGCGCCGAACCCGCGCGGCGCCGCCGCCCGTCCGGAGCCCCACCCGGTGCCCGTGGCGGGACCGGCCGCGCGGCTCAGGACGAGCCGACCGGGAGCCCCTCGTCCAGGACTCCGCCGTCCCCCGCCTCGGAGATGTGCAGCGCGGCGACCAGCTCCCGGTAGAGGGGGTCCCGGTCCAGCAGCTCGCGGTGCGTGCCCCGGGAGCGGACACGGCCGTCCTCCATCAGGACGATGCTGTCGGCGTGGATCACCGTCGACAGCCGGTGGGCGATGGTGACCACGGCCTTCCGGTCGGCGTGGCGGCGCAGGCTCTCCGTGATCGCCGCCTCCGTGATCGCGTCCACCTGCGAGGTGGCCTCGTCCAGCAGCAGCACGTCCGGGGAGCACAGCAGGGCGCGTGCCAGGGCGATGCGCTGCCGCTGCCCGCCCGAGAACGACGTGGCGTCGAGCTGGGTGTCCAGGCCCTCCTCCAGGGCGTCGACCTTGTCCGCCAACCCGACCTCGTCCAGGACCCGGCGCACGTCCTCCTCCGAGGCGTCGGGCCTGCTGAACAGCAGGTTCTCGCGGACGGTCCCGGGGATCACCGGGGTGTCCTGCTCGACGTACGCGAAGTGGCCGCGCACCTGCCTGGGGGTGAGCGACGGGTAGGGCGTCCCGGCCAGCGCGAGCTCCCCCTCCACCGGTTCGAGGAAGCGCAGCAGCAGCGAGAACACGGTGGTCTTGCCCGCGCCCGACGGTCCGACGATGGCGGTGTGCCCCCGCCGGGGGATGCTCAGGTCGACCCGGTCCAGCGCGGCCTCGGCTCCGGGGGCGTACCGGGCGGTGACCCCGCGCAGCTCCAGCAGCGCGTCCCCGGCGCCGTCGGGGTCGGCGAGCGGGACGTCGGGTCCGTCGGAGGACGGCTCGAGGGGGATGGCCTCGACCTCGCGGATGCGCCTGGCCGCGGCCACGCCGGACTGGAGGGTGGTGACGCTCTGGGAGAGCTCCATGACCGGGTTCATCAGCGTGAACGCGTAGAGCAGGAACGCGATGAGGGAGGACACCTCCATCGCGCCGGAGGTCACCCGCAGGGCGCCCACCCCCAGGATGGCGATGATCGAGATCTGGATGCCGCCGTAGGCGATCGTCCAGGCCACGGCCTCGCGCCTCACCGACCGCACCCCGTGGTGCGCGGCCTGCCGTGCGTGCTCCAGGATCTGGCCGCCGAGCCGGTCCTCGGCGCGGCTCACCTTGACCGTGCGCACGGCGCGCAGGGCGCCGTCCAGGACGCCGCCCATGAGTCCCAGCGAGTTCTGCGCCTTCTCCTGGGCCTTGGCGATGGCGGGCATCAGGGTGAGGAACAGGATCGTGACGACGAGCACGGCGGTGAACGTGACGGCGAGCAGGACCAGGTCGAGCACCCCCATCATCACCAGGGTCCCGACCAGCAGGACACCGCCGTTGACGAGGCTGATGATGCTGCTGGAGGCGGCCTCGCGCAGGAGCACCGTGTCGGAGGTGGCCCGTGTGACGAGTTCGCCCGAAGGGCGCCGGGACATCGGGATGAGGGCGGCCCGGAAGTAGCGGCGCACCAGGGAGGTGCGGGCGTCGAGGACGACCTTCTCGGCGACGGTGCCGAGGAGGATCCAGTGCCACAGGCCGAACCCGATGCCCAGGGCGAACAGCCCGAGCAGGAGCGAGATGGGCACCACGAGGCTGCCCGCGTCGGCGACGGTGTCCAGGACGAGCTTGATCACCATCGGGTTGGCGAGTTCGAGCGCCGACCCGAGCAGTGCGAGCACCAGTCCGAGGGCGAGCTTCCGCCGGTGCGGGTGCACGAACGACCACAGCACCCGCAGCTGGGCGAAGCGGGGCTCTTGCGTCCCCGGTGAGGAGTCGGTTAATACCGTAGATCGTTCAGTCATGCTCTAAATTAGGTCATATGTGACCGATTATTGTCAACCAAGTACCGACAAGCCTAGGATGTTGGCATGGTGAACAGCGCTCCCTCAGAGGAAGAGACGAGGACACGCGCGCGCACCCGGCGCGCGATCCTCGAAGCGGCCGTCCAGGTCCTCGGCGAGAACTCCGCGGCCCCCCTGTCGCAGGTCGCCAGAGTCGCGGGGGTCGCCCGCAGCACCCTCCAGCGCTACTTCCCCGAACGCGCCGACCTGACGAGCGCCCTGGGGGAGTACGCCGACGAGCTGATCACCGAGGCCATGCAGAGGGCGCGCACCACCGAGGGGACCGGCCTGGAGGCCTTCCTGCGCCTCGTGCCGGAGTACTTCGCGCTCCAGAAGGTGATCATGCTGGCGTTCGGGCAGGAGGAGGATCTCACCGAGGGTTCCGAGGAGGAGTGCGGGGAGGCCGACCTCGCGCTCACCGCCCTCATCGAACGCGGGCACGCCGACGGCAGCATCGACCCCGCGATCTCCGCGAGCTGGATGCAGCAGTTCCTGTGGGCGGGGCTCTACTCCGGGTGGTCCTACGTCAACACCGGGGAGGTCTCCGCGTACGAGGCGCTCAACCTCTGCGTGCTCTCCCTGGAGAAGGTGGCCGCGAACCCGGCCGCGAACGGCGGGCGCGGCTGACGCCCGCCGTTCGGGCGGCCCCGGCGCTCCCCGCGGGCCGGGCCCTCGGCGCCGGTGCGGGGACGGGAGGACGGGTCAGAGGTACAGGCCGGTGCCCCGCTCCGGGGCCTCGTTGGCGACGGCGTGCACGTCGCGCTCGCGCAGGATCACGTAGCGCTCGCCGTTCAGCTCGACCTCGCCCTGCTCCTCCGGGTCGAAGAGCACGCGGTCCCCGGTCTTCACGTGCCGGGCGCCGGTCCCGGCGCCGACGACCTCACCCCACGCGAGCCTGGTCGCCAGCTTCACCGTGTCCGGGATGACCAGACCGGCACTGCTGCGCCGCTCGCTCCGGTCCACGACCGTCCGCACGAGGAGGCGGTCGTGGAGCATCTGGATCTCAAGCTTTGATTCGGCCACGACCCCAGGGTATTCGGCTCCGCACACGGCCATCCACCGGCCGCCCGCCCGCCCCGGCGTCCCGACCTGCCCCGGACCTCCGGTACAGTACTTCTATCGCCGAGCGGGGAAACCGCCCGGCACACCAGGGGCTATGGCGCAGTTGGTAGCGCGCCTCCATGGCATGGAGGAGGTCTGGGGTTCGAATCCCCATAGCTCCACGCGACTCTGGGACGACCCTGCTCGGAGGCCTTCGGCCTCCTCGCGGGGTCGTCTTCGTCGTGTCTGCCGGGGGGAGACCCCCCGATCCCCCCGAGGCACCCGAGGCACCCCCCTGTGGTTGGGGCCGCGGTGATCGGCGGGGCGGCGGTGCCGGGCCTGTCGACGGGGACGCCCGGCCGCTTGGCGAAGGCGTTCCGCCCGGACGGCCCCGCGCCGCCCGATGCGCCCCCGGGGCGCTGGGCCGCCGACCCGCGGGCCTCCCGTCGGCGCATGTGCTGTGGGCGACCCCGCATCCCGCGTTCGCCGCAGACGTTCCTGCTCGACGCACCTCGTCCCCCACCGCGCATCCGGCCACGGTTCCGCCGACGTGGCGGGGCCCGGCACGGCCCCCCGGAGCCCCTCCCGTACGGTGGTGAGCCTTCCGGAGAGAGGGGCGGTCGATGGACGGTGGACACGACGTCGCGGACGACGTCGCCCGGGCCATGGCGACGGACATCCTGGACTCGGGCCGGTGTCCCCCGGGCGCGGGACTGACGTTCACGGGAACGGGCGCACTCCCCTCGGCCTTTCCCGTCACGGAGTTCGCCGCCGCTTCCGTCGGTGCGGCCGGTGTCGCCGCCGCCGACCTGGCCTCGGCGGGCGACGGGCGCCGCCGGGACGTCCGCGTCGACCGGCGCCTGGCCTCGATGTGGTTCGCGTGGTCCCTCCGCCCCACGGGATGGCGGCCCCCCTCCCCGTGGGACGACGTCGCGGGCGACTACCGGACCTCCGACGGGTGGATCAGGCTCCACACCAACGCCGCCGCCCACCGTGCGGCGGCCCTGCGGGTCCTCGGCGTCCCCGGAGGGCGGGACCGGGCGCAGCGGGCCGTCGCCGAGTGGGACGGGGTCGAACTGGAGTCCCGTGTCGTCGGGGCCGGGGGCTGTGCGGCCGTGATGCGCTCGACGTCCGAGTGGGCCTCCGGTGAGCAGGGACGGAGCGTGGCCTGCGAACCGCTCATCGCCTGGGAGGACGGCGACAGGTCCGAGACGGGGCCGGTCCTCGCGGGCGGGGCGCGCCCGCTGGAGGGCGTGCGCGTCCTCGACCTCACCCGGGTCCTGGCGGGCCCCGTGGCGACGAGGTTCCTGGCGCTGCTCGGGGCCGACGTCCTACGCGTCGACCCGCCCTGGTGGGACGAGCCCGGACTGGTCCCCGAGGTCATGCTCGGCAAGAGGTCCGCCCGGCTCGACCTGCGGGGGGCGGGCCCGCGCGGGCGCCTGCTGGAACTGCTGGGGCGGTGCGACGTCCTCGTGCACGGCTACCGACCCGGCGCCCTCGACCGGTTGGGCCTCGGCGCGGACGTCCGTCACGGGGTGCGCCCGGGACTGGTCGAGGTCGGCCTCGACGCCTACGGCTGGACCGGTCCCTGGAGGACGAGGCGCGGCTTCGACAGCCTGGTGCAGATGAGCACCGGCATCGCCGACGCCGCCATGCGCGAAGGAGGGCTGGACGCTCCGAAGCCGCTGCCGGTCCAGGCGCTGGACCACGGGACCGGGTACCTGATGGCCTACGCCGCCCTGGAGGGGCTGAGGCGGCGGGTCGACACCGGTCAGGGCTCCCTCGCCCGGCTGTCCCTGGCTCGTACGGCCCTCCTCCTCGCCGGGCGCCGGGGTACGGGCGACCCCGGCCCGCTCGATCCGGAGGGCGACGGCGACCTCGCCCCGGGTGTCGAGGACACGTCGTGGGGGCCGGCCCGTCGGCTCCGAATGCCGCTGGAGGTGGAGGGCGTGGTCCTCGCGGCGCCGCGGCCGGCGGGGGCTCTGGGGGCGAGTAAGGCGCGGTGGTGACCGCCCCGCCCGCGGACGCGTCCCGGCCGACCGCCGTCCCGGGGCCGTCCGAGGCGGTCTCCGACATCAGGGAGATCGCGGAGTCCTGACCCGTTCGTCGACGAAGGCGAGGAGGTCCGGATCGTCGGAGACCAGGCGGTCCACCTCCTCGCCCCCGTCGCACCTGCACAGGGCCACCGTCACCCGCGAGGCGGAGCGGTCCACCACGCGCCACACGGCGCCGTGGTCCTCCCACCGGGTCAGGACCTCCACCGGGTTCCGTTCGTCGCTCATGGTGCCATGATGCCCGGAACGCGGGGTCCGCCCCTCCCGCACGCCCAGCTTCCCGGGGCGGCGGGGCGCTCCGGGCGGCCGGAGGCCGGGCGGGCTCCCGTGACGCGCCGTGTGGGCCGCCCGACACCCCGCATGTTCACCCCACCCTTCCGCGTCCGATAGAATCGAACCGTTGCCGTACGGCACACGGGGCTATGGCGCAGTTGGTAGCGCGCCTCCATGGCATGGAGGAGGTCTGGGGTTCGAATCCCCATAGCTCCACGCGACTCTGGGACGACCCTGCTCGGAGGCCTTCGGCCTCCTCGCGGGGTCGTCTTCGTCATGTCTGTCGGGGGGAGACCCCCCGAACCCCCCGAGGTGACCCCCTGGGGTTGGGGTCGCGGTGATCGACGGGGCGGCGGCGCCGGGCCTGCCGACGGGGATGTCGTCCGTCCGGTCGTGGCGGTTTCCCGTACGGGCTGCTTGTGTCCCGTGTTCTCCGGGGCGATCCTGACCGCGCTCGCGGGGGCGCCTTCATCGTGTCTGCCGGGGGGAGACCCCCCGACCCCCCCGAGACATCCTCCGGGGCGGGTTCCTGTCGCCCGGCGGCCCTCTGGGAGCTCTCCCACCCCTTGACCCGGGATGTGGCGTGGGTCATAATCAACATAACGGTTGATCAACGAGAAAGTTGAATGCGCAGATGGCGAGCGACCCCCTGAGCCTCACATTCGCGGCGCTGGCGGATCCGACCCGCCGGGCTCTGCTGGCGAGGCTCGCGGAGGGCGAGGCGACCGTCAACGACCTGGCGGAGCCGTTCCCCATCAGCCTCCAGGCGGTGTCCAGACACCTGAAGGTCCTGGAGCGGGCCGGCCTGATCAGCCGCGGCCGCGACGCGCAGTGGCGTCCCTGCCGGCTGGAGACCGCGCCTCTGGAGCAGGCGTCGGTGTGGATCGGGCGGTACCACGACCAGTGGGAGGAGCGCTTCGACCGGCTGGACGAGGAGATCCGCCGCATCCAGGACGCGCGGGGAACCGGAGACCGCAGCACCGAGGGAGAGAAGACCCATGAGTGACCTCACCGTGACCGTCGAGCCCGGTCGCCAGGACATCGTCATCACCCGCACCTTCGACGCGCCCAGGGACGTGGTGTTCAGGGCCATGACCGAGCCGGAGCACCTGGCCCGGTGGTGGGGGCTGGACGAGACCGACACGGTCGTCGACCGGGCCGAGGTGCGGCCCGGCGGCACCTGGCGGTTCGTCGAGAAGGCCGCCGACGGCGAGGAGTACGCCTTCCACGGGGTCTTCCACGACGTGGTCGCCCCCGAGCGCATCGTGCAGACCTTCGAGTTCGAGGGGATGCCGGGCCACGTGGCGATGGACACCCACATGCTGGAGGAGAAGGACGGCCGCACCCTCTACCGGGCGATCTCCGTGTTCCAGACGGTCGAGGACCGCGACGGCATGGTCAGCTCCGGCATGGAGGAAGGGCTGGCCCAGTCGCTGGACGCCCTGGAGAGGCTCGCCCGCGGCCTCGCCTGACGCCCGCCGGGCCGATCGGCCGGGCCCCGGAGGGCCCGGCCGATCCCGCCTGTGGACGGAGCCCGTCCTGTCCCCACGGGCCGGTACTGTCGATCCGTGGCAGATCTTCCCGACGTTCCGACCCTGCTCGACGCCGCCGTCACCGCTCTCGGCGGCAGCCGCCGCGAGGGCCAGACGGCCATGGCCGACGCCGTGGCCGCGGCGGTCGACGAACGCGAGCACCTGGTGGTCCAGGCCGGTACCGGCACCGGCAAGTCCCTGGCGTACCTGGTACCCGCGGTCAGACACGCGATGGACCGGAAGAACACCGTGGTGGTCTCCACCGCCACCATCGCCCTCCAGAACCAGCTCATCGACCGGGACCTGCCGCGCCTGGCCGGGGCGCTGTCCTCGCTGCTGCCGCGCGAGCCCACGTTCGCCGTGCTGAAGGGCCGCCGCAACTACCTGTGCCGCAACCGGCTCCAGACCGCGGACGAGGACGCGGAGGACGCCGAGCTGTTCGACCCCCGGCAGCTCTCCTCCCTCGGCCGCCAGGTGGCCCGCCTGCACGAGTGGGCGGAGGAGACCGTCACCGGCGACCGCGACGAGCTCGTCCCCGGCGTCAGCGACCTCGCCTGGCGGCAGGTGTCCGTGGGCGCCAACGAGTGCATGGGGGCCCGCATCTGCCCCTTCGGACAGGAGTGCTTCGCGGAGTTCGCACGCGAGGCCACCCAGGGAGTGGACGTGGTGGTCACCAACCACGCGATGCTCTCCATCGACATGGCGCAGGGCCGGCACATCCTGCCCGAGCACGACACGATCATGATCGACGAGGCGCACGAGCTCGTGGACCGGGCGACCTCCGTGTCCACCGGCAGCCTGAGCGAGCGCGTCGTCAACACCGCGGCCAAGCGCGCCGCCCGCCTGGTCGAGCCCGGGATCAGCGAGCGCCTCACGGAGTGCGCCGACGGGCTCGCCCTGATGTTCACCGAGTCGCCCGACGGCCGCCTGGACCACATCGACGACGCCCTGGCCAACGCGGTCGCGGCCACCCGCGACGCCGCCTCCGCCTGCGTCACGGCCATCGGCCCCTCGCCCGGCGAGCTCGACCCCGACGGCGCCAGCGACCGCCGCCTGGCCCTGGCCGCTCTCGAAGAGGTGCGCGAGACCGCCGTGCGCGTGCTGGAGTCCTACGAACCCGCCCTGCGCGACCGCACCGAGGTCGTGTGGCTCACCAGGGCCCCGGGCCGCCAGCCCGCCCTCAACGTCGCCCCGCTCGCCGTCGGCGGGCTGCTGCGGGAGAAGCTCTTCGGGGACCGCACCGTCGTGCTGACCTCGGCCACCCTCACCCTCGGCGGTTCCTTCACCTCCCTGGCCAACCAGTGGGGCCTGGGCCGCGAGGTCACCCGGGAGGCCGCGGAACGGGCCGCCGCGGGCGCCCCCGGGACGACGCGGGCGCAGACCGGGGACGGGGACACCCCGGCCGCCGGCCCGGACGAGGACGACGACGGCCCCCACCGCGCGGCGGGGGAGCCCCGCTGGCGCGCGCTGGACGTCGGGTCGCCCTTCGAGCACGCCCGCAGCGGCATCCTGTACGTGGCCACCCACCTGCCGCCGCCCGGGCGCGACGGGCTCGCGCCCTCCTACCTCGACGAGATCGCCGAGCTCATCGAGGCCGCCGACGGCCGGGCCCTGGGCCTCTTCTCCTCCATGCGGGCCGCCCAGCAGGCCGGCGACGAGCTCCGGGACCGGCTCGACCAGCCGATCCTGTGCCAGGGCGAGGACTCCACCGGCCAGCTGGTCCGGCGGTTCGCCGAGGACGAGAGGTCCTGCCTGTTCGGCACCCTGTCGCTGTGGCAGGGCGTGGACGTGCCGGGCCCCTCCCTGTCGCTGGTGATCGTGGACCGCATCCCGTTCCCCCGTCCGGACGACCCCCTCGCCTCCGCCCGCCAGCGGGCCGTGGCCGCGCACGGCGGCAACGGGTTCCTGTCGGTGGCGGCCACCCACGCCGCGCTGCTGCTCGCCCAGGGCACCGGCCGGCTGCTGCGCTCCACCGACGACCGCGGGGTCATCGCGGTCCTGGACCCGCGCCTGGCCACCGCCCGCTACGGCGGCTTCCTGCGCGCCTCGCTGCCGCCCTACTGGGGCACCACGGACCCCGAGGTGGCCCGGTCGGCGCTGCGCCGGCTGTCCCGGCGGGCGGCACCCGAGCCGGCCGCGGGCTGAGGGCCGCCGACCGTGCCCGCCCCGGGACGCGCGGCGGCCGGGCGCCCGTCACGGGCGCCCGGCCGCAGGCCGTGGGCGGTGCCGGGGGCGTTCGCGCTCCGGCGGTGGGACCGGACCGGTCAGCCCCGGGTGCGGTAGCCGAAGAGGCGGACCGCGTACGCGGGGGACTCGTCGTCCTCGGACTCCTGGATGAACCAGCGGTCGTCGTGCTCGCCGACCAGGAGCTCGTTCCACATCATGTCGATGAGCTTCAGGCGTGACACCACGGACGACTCGGGGTCCAGGACGATGGAGTAGGCGTGGTCGGTCAGCCGCTGGGTGACCATGCCGACCGACTGGCCGTCCCAGATGGCGGGGACGGGGGCGTGGCCGACCTCGATCCCGCACAGCCGCAGCTGCTCCATCTCCTCGTCGAGGGCCTCCGCCGCGAGGGCGCCGTCCAGCCTGAGGGCGTCCTCCAGCTCGTCGCGGTCCTCGTCGGTGCGCAGATAGGCGTGGTAGGTGCGGTAGCCGCAGGTGCGGCACTTGCGCCAGACGACGCAGCGGGCCAGTCCGTAGGCCGACTGGGCCTCGCCCACACTCTGGTAGTCGCTCACCTCGCGAATCATGCCGCATTCGCAACACAGGGCCGTGAGATCCTGCTTCATCAGAGTCCCCCCTCCCAGGCGAGTATGCGACGAACGGAGCCCGTTAGGGAACCCGTTCGGAGAGGAAGTCGCGGCAAGGCCTCGTCATCAATGCCCAAAATGACCGGGTAGAGGGTTTCGGACACGTCCTCCCCGATGCGTCGGTGTGGCAAGTCCTCCTCCGCCGGGTCGGCGCTACTCGTCCATCGACAGGCCGCGCTTGTTGCGCGCGCTCCAGTCGCGCATGCGCTGGGGGTAACCGACGATCTGCACGTCGTAGGCGGGGGCGGCCAGGTCACGGGCGACCTTGCGGATCACCTCGGGGGAGCCGCAGCGGCGCCGGATCCACTCGCCGTCGGTGGCCACGGCGACGGCCGTGGTCCGGGTGGCGAACGTTTCGGGCTCGACGAAGAACTCCACGCCCACCCTGCTCTTCGAGAACTCGATCAGCGCCTTGATGTCCGAATCCTCGGAGGCCCGGTCGAAACGGGCCTTGCCCTTGCGGTTGGCCTTGCGGAGTCCGAAGCGGTCTCGCCATCCCATCGGCGCTCTGTCCCCTCAGGTACTGCTGCGGGTGGTGTGCGGAGCGGGGGTCCGTGTCCGGATCCCCCGGGGCCGCGGTGCCCCAGAGTCTATCCCGCCCAAACCACACGGATCGGGCGTGCAGGCCCCGCCCGGCACCGGTCTCACGCGTTTCCCGGACAGTCCTGTCACCGCGCTGCTACGTTCTGTTGTCACGCGGCACCATCAGGGGGAGAAGAGCATGCCGATGTGGACGTGGGCAGGGGAGACCTCCCGCCGGCTCAGGGCGGCGGGGCAGGACGAGCTGGCGGACGGGGTCACGGCGCTGCCCGTGCTCTGCGAGGCGGGGGACGCGGTACGGGTGGAGGCCGTGGCCAGGTCGGCGATGCGCACCGCGCGCCGGCTGGTCGCCGAGGCGGGGAGCGCGCAGGCCGCGGTGCCGGGGGTCTTCGGGCCGCCGACGCTGTTCTTCCTCGCGCACTGGCCCCTGGCCGTGCGGGTCGGGGTGCTCGCCGAGGGCAGGCGCGCCCTGGCCCAGGTGACGGCGGCCGCCGCCGACGAGCCGGCGCCGCACGAGCACGGCCCGCTGCCGGTGTCCCTCCAGGAGACGCTCGTGCGCTGCCACGCGAACGTGGACGCCAGGGGGACCACCGACCTGCGCCGCGATCTGCTGTCCACCCGCAGCCTGGCCGGCTGGGAGCGCACCCCGGCCTGGCCCGCCCTCACCCTGGCCCGTGTCAACCTGCTGATCGACGAGGACCTGGCCGACCGGGCGGAGACGGAGCTGCGGCGCTACGAGCACACCGCCACCGGACCGGCGGTGCTCGGCGCCGACGGCGTCTTCACCCTCGTGCGCGCGCTGCGCCACCAGGACAAGCACACGCAGGCCCTGGAGGTCCTCGACCGGATGGAGGCGGAGCTCGCCCTCGACGAGGCGAACCCGCGCCGCGACGCCCTGCGCCGCCGCATCCGCTTCGAGCGGGCGCGGCTCCTCTCCTGGCTCACCAGGCTCGGCCAGTGCGCGCCCCGCGAGGCCATCGCCCCGCTCCCGACGGTCGAGGAGGCGGAGGCCCACCCGAGTCTGCGGCCCGCCTGGGTGGAGGCCGTCGAGAACCTCGTCTGCCAGGGCGCCGTCCGCAACGACTGGCGGCTCGGGGTCCGTGTGACCACCTGGTCCCGCTACTTCGAGAGGGTCGGGGCGCCCCGCCGCGGCGCGGAGCTGGCCCTGGCCGCCGCCCGCCTGGCCGCCGGCCGCGGGGCCCGCTGGGTGGCGACCTGCTCCGCCCAGCGCGCGGAGAGGCTGATCGGGGAGCTGGGCCGCACCGACGAGATCCTGGGGGACCTGGTCGAGGCCCGCGCGATGATCGGCGGGATCCCCCCGATCGCCCCGGCGGCGCCCGCCGAGCGGATCCTGGCGTTCCTCCGCGCACAGCCCGCCGAGCAGGTCGATCCCGAGTTCCAGGCCGAGCAGGTCAACGCGGCCCTGGAGAGGATCCCCCACGACACGCCGCTCCTCAGCGCGCTCGGCCAGGTCGGGCGCACCCTCATGCTGTCGGACGCCGCCACCGAGCCGCAGTGGAGGCACGTGCGCGAACAGCCCGGTGACCAGCGGGCGGCACTGTCCCTCCTGGAGACGCTGCTCCACGACAACGACACCGCCGGCGTGCGCGACCTGGTGCGCACCCTCGCCGCCGGCGCCCTCAACGGCGGTCCCGAGGCGGAGGCCGGGTTCGGTCCGGGCGCGGAGCCCCCGGTCCTGGCCACCGCTCCGGGGGCGGCCTTCTAGGCGCTGCCGGGAACGGCCCCCCGGCCGGTGACCCCGGCGCGGAGGTCAGGCGGGCGCCGACCGGCCCGCGACCCCGGCCGCGGCGGGCTGGGCCCCGGCGATCGCGCGCCCGGCCGGGTAGGCGAGGGCGGCGGAGGGCAGCCGGGCGGGTCGTCCGCTGGCCAGTACCCGCACCAGGCCGGCACGGTTGCGACCGCCGTCCGCGAGGGCGGGCCGGGCCGCCGCGTCGGCGACGCGCCGCAGTGTCTGCGCGGCCACCGCCCCGGCGGCGGTGAAGAGCTCGGCCCGGCCGCCCAGCGCGGCGGAGATCCGTTCGCCCACGAGGTCGTAGTGGGTGCAGCCCAGCACGACGCCGCGCACGTCCCCCGGTGTGAGGTCGGCGGCGTGGGCGACGGCGTCGTCGATGAGCCGGGGATCCGCGGACTCCACGGCCTCGGCGAGCCCGACGCAGGCGACCGGCGTCACGTCCACGCCGCCCGCGAAGGTCTCGATCAGCCGGCGCTGGTAGGCGCTGCGCGTGGTCGCCACGGTGGACCAGACGGCGATGGGCCCTCCGGCCGCGGCGGCGGGTTTGATCGCGGGGACCGTCCCGACCACCGGCACGTCCGGCTCGAACTCGGCGCGGAGCTCGGCGAGGCCGTGGACCGAGGCCGTGTTGCACGGTACGACCACCGCGTCCAGCCCCCGGCCGCCCGCGGCGCCCGACGCCGCGCGGGCCCCGGCCAGCGCGCGGGCGATCACCTCGTCCGGCGTCCGCCGCCCCCAGGGCATGTGGTCCGGATCCATGGCCAGGAACAGGTCGGCGTCCGGCCTGGCGGCGTGCAGCGCCGCCGCGGTCGAGAGCATGCCGATGCCGGAGTCTACGAGAGCGATACGCACGAACCCAGATCCTACGTCGTGCCCGCCTCCGGCCGCCCACACCGGTTCGGTGACCCCGGTGAACACGTGACCCGGGCAACACCCCAGGTAGACGGACTTCTGGGAAGACACGGCACAAATGGGGTGGCACAAGACCGTTACCGGTAGGTAGAACTGAGGAGATCGGCCCATCCCAGCCGCTCCCGGCGGCCAGGGCCGATCCGACCCACACTGTGCGTCGCCGACACCGGAACGGGAACTGGGATGACTCCTCAACAGCAGGGAACGGGCAGCGGCACCGCGGCCGGACGGCGGACGGGGTTCGCCGAGCACATAGCGGCGGTCCAGCGGGTCCGCCGCGACTACCGGGCGCTTCCGCAGGACGCGCCGGTCCGGCTGGCCAAACCCACCTCCAACCTGTTCCGTTTCCGGGAGCCCTCCTCCGGCCCCGCCCTGGACGTCTCCGGCTTCACCGGCGTCATCGCCATCGACCCGGTCGAGCGCCTCGCCGACGTCGGCGGCATGACCACCTACGAGGACCTCGTCGCGGCGACCCTCCCGCACGGGCTGATGCCGACCGTCGTCCCCCAGCTGCGTACCATCACCCTGGGGGGCGCCGTCACCGGTATGGGGATCGAGTCCTCCTCCTTCCGCAACGGCCTCCCGCACGAGGGCGTCCAGGAGATGGAGATCCTCACCGCCACGGGCGACGTCGTCACCGCCACCCGGGACAACGAGCACAGCGACCTCTTCCACGGCTTCCCCAACTCCTACGGCACACTCGGCTACAGCCTGCGCCTGCGCATCGAGCTCGAACCCGCGTCCCCCTACGTGCACCTGCGCCACCTGCGCTTCCACGGAGCCGCCGAGGCCATGGACGCGCTCGCCCGGATCTGCGAGGACCTCGAGCACGAGGGGCAGCCGGTCGACTTCGTGGACGGGGTGGCCTTCGGGCCCGGTGAGCTGTACCTCACCCTGGCCCGGTTCACCGACCAGGCGCCCTGGACCAGCGACTACACCGGGAACGACATCTACTACCGGTCCATCCGGCGCCACGCGGGCCGCGGCCCGGGCGACTACCTCACCCTCCACGACTACCTGTGGCGCTGGGACACCGACTGGTTCTGGTGCTCGCGCGCCTTCGGCGCCCAGCACCCGCTCGTGCGCCCCCTGTGGCCGCGCTCCCTGAAGCGCTCCGACGTGTACCGCAGGCTGGTCGCCTGGGACCGGCGGACCGACTTCTTCCGCCTCCTCACCCACTACCGGGGCAAGCGCCCCCAGGAACCCCTGATCCAGGACGTCGAGGTCGGCGTCGAGAGGGGGGCCGAGTTCCTGGACTTCTTCCACTCCGAGATCGGCATGGCCCCGGTCTGGATGTGCCCCCTCCGGCTCCGCGAGCCCCGGCGGCCCGAGCTGGGGGAGGGCGAGCACATCTGGCCGCTCTACCCCCTGGAGGACGGCCGCCTCTACGTGAACTTCGGTTTCTGGGGGCTCGTCGACATGAAACCGAACCAGCGCCGCGCCCACCACAACCGGCTCGTCGAGGAGCGCGTCGCCGACCTGGGCGGACACAAGTCCCTGTACTCGGACTCCTTCTACGGCGAGGACGAGTTCTGGCGGCTCTACAACGGTCCCGCGTACTCCGCGCTCAAGGAGGCGTACGACCCCGGGGGGCGGCTGCTGGACCTGTACGCCAAGTGCGTGCGAAACCGCTGACACCACAGGGAGGCGGGCCGCGGGGACGGACCGCCTCCGAGAGAGGTAAGGACAGAGAGCATGCGTCTTGCCGAGATCTTCGAGCGCGTCGTCGGGCCTGACGCGCCCCTCCGGTTCACCGCCTACGACGGCAGCAGCGCAGGGGACCCGGACAGCGACGTCGCCCTGCACGTGCGGACACCGGTCGCCGTCAACTACCTGGCCCAGTCCCCGAACGGGCTCGGGCTCACCCGCGCGTACGTCTCCGGTCACCTGGAGCTGGAGGGCGACATGTACACCGCCCTCAGACACATGGCGGACTTCGCCTTCGCCGAGGGGATCAACGTGTCCGCCCGCGACCTCGCCGAGATCGTCCGCTCCGTGGGCTGGGTCAAGTTCGTCAACCGGGTGGCCCCGCCGCCGGAGGAGATGACCCGCGGCCGGCTGGCGACCCGGGGCTGGCGCCACTCCAAGCAGCGGGACGCCGAGGCGATCCACCACCACTACGACGTCTCCAACGCGTTCTACGAACTGGTGCTGGGCCCGTCCATGACCTACACCTGCGCGGTCTTCGACGACGCCGACGGCGCCCTGGACAGGGTGGGCCGGGAGGACGGCGCGCTGGAGAGCGCCCAGTTCCGCAAGTACGCACTGGTCTCGCGCAAGCTCGGCCTGGAGCCGGGCATGCGCCTGCTCGACGTGGGCTGCGGCTGGGGAGGCATGGTCATGCACGCCGCCCGGGAGCACGGGGTCCGCGCCCTCGGCGTCACCCTGTCCAAGGAGCAGGCCGAGTGGGCGGGCAAGAAGATCGCCCAGGAGGGGCTGTCGGAGCTCGCCGAGGTCCGGCACATGGACTACCGGGACGTGCCCGACGGCAGCTACGACCGGATCAGCTCCATCGGCCTGACCGAGCACATCGGCGCCAGGAACCTGGACGCCTACTTCGCCTCGCTGTACGCCAAGCTGGTCCCCGGGGGCCGGCTGCTCAACCACTCCATCACCCGGCCGCGCAACAACCTCAGGCCGATGGACACCGGCGGCGTCATCAACCGGTACGTGTTCCCCGACGGGGAGCTGGAGGGGGCGGGCCGGATCCAGACCGCGATGAACGACGCGGGCTTCGAGATCCGCCACCAGGAGAACCTGCGCGAGCACTACGCGCTCACCCTCCGCCACTGGGGCGCCAACCTGGAGCGCAACTGGGACGAGGCGGTCGCCGAGGTCGGAGAGGGCACGGCCCGGGTCTGGCGGCTCTACATGGCCGGGTCCGTGCTGGGGTTCGAGCGGGACGTGGTGCAGCTGCACCAGATCCTCGGGGTGAAACTGGACGGCACCGCCGCCCACATGCCCCTGCGCCCGGTGTTCTGACGCCGGCGCGGCCCCCGGCGCCCCGGGGCCCGCGCCGGCGGGGGCCCGCCGGCCCCTGTTCGCCGGAAGGGGATCCCGGCCTGTCCGGGGCTCCGCCGGGACCCGTTCGCGGCATCATGGACCCGAGCCCCACCATCCAGAAGGGACCACCACCGTGTCCTCAGAGTCATTCTCCGGACCATCCCACGATCCCCGCGACGGCAGGACGCCGCCGCCGGAGACGCCGGACCGCGTCCGGCGGACCGCGATCGAGCTGATCGAGGCCTACGCGGACCGGGACCGGGAGGCGCTCGACGCGGTCGTCCCGCGCGCCGCCGACGACGTGGACGAGGTCCTGTCGGAACTGAAGGTCGTCGCCGCCTTCCTCGGCCGCAGGGTGCAGCAGACCGGTGTGGTGTGGAAGCCCGCCGACTCCCGCGAGGCCGTCGCCCGTACCGTCGCCGAGATGCTCCCGCCCGAACTGGAGTTCGCGGTCGCCACCGCGTGGGAGGCCCACTCGGTCGGCGAGGAGGAGGCCGCCGAGCGCTTCACCCGGGGCGACCCCATGGTCTACGTCCACATGCTCGCGGCGTTCGGGGCCGCCATCGGCCTGGCCGTCTACAAGCGCGCCGAACTCCTGTCCGTCCTGCGCCAGGTCACCGGCCTGGCGGAGTAGGGCGGCGACACGCGGGTCCGGGACCCCGGTGACGGAGGGGTCGGGCGTGCCCCGGGGCGCGCGGTGAGCCGGTTCCCGGGCCCCGACCCCTAACGGGTCAGACACAAATCACAGTGGTTTACTTCACTGGAGGCCGTTCTTTACGTAGGTTTCCTACCAACCCTCAGGGGACCCTCGAAAGGAACGGGAGGCGTGCCGATGGCCCGCAGACGAACCCACAAGTACGTTCCACTCCCCGCCGCCGCGGTGGCGCTGGTCCTGGCCGCCACGGCGTGCGGTTCCGGCGGGGGCGGTGACGGCTCCGCCGCCGACGGGCTCACGGTGTGGATCATGCAGGGCACCAACCCCGACGAGACCGGGTTCTTCGAGGAGGCCAACGCCGCGTTCACCGAGGAGACCGGTGTCGAGGTCGACGTCGAGTTCATCCCGTGGCAGGACGCCCAGAACAAGATCTCCACGGCCATCGCCGGAGGGACCACGCCCGACGTGGTCGAGCTCGGCAACACGCTCACCCCCGGGTTCGCCGACGCCGGGGCGCTGCACGACCTGTCCGGGTACGACATCGACACCGACCAGTACATCCCCGGCCTCATGGAGATGGGCCGGCTCGGCGACGGCGTGTACGGCGTTCCCTGGTACGCCTCCATCCGCTCCGTGGTCTACCGCTCGGACATCTTCGAGGAGCACGGCCTGGAGGTGCCGGAGAACTGGGAGGAGCTGCGCGAGACCGCGACGGCCCTCGCCGAGGCGGAGGACGGCATGATCGCCTTCCCCGTGCCCGGCGACGCCCAGTACTCGGTCATGCCCTGGATCTGGGGCGGCGGCGGTGAGATCGCCGTCGAGCAGCCGGACGGCACCTGGGTGTCGGAGATCGACACCCCCGAGGGCCGGGCGGGGATCGAGTTCTTCACCGGCCTGGCCCTGGAGGACGGCACCTCCACCACGGGCGCGGTCAACTGGACCGAGATCGAGGTCATGGAGTCGATCGCCAACGAGGAGGCGGCGATGGCCATCCTCGGCAGCGCCAACCCGAAGGCCATCCTGGAGAGCAACCCCGAGCTGGAGGGCAGGATCGACTCCTTCACCCTCCCCGGCCAGGAGGAGGGGTACATGCCCTCCTTCGCCGGCGGCTCCCTGCTCTCGGTATTCGAGGGCACCGGCAACGAGGAGGCGGCCTGGCAGTACGTCCAGCACCTCACCGGCGACGAGTTCTCCATGCGGTGGTCCGAGGAGACCGGGTTCTTCCCCGGCGTCACCGCGAAGGTCGAGGAGTTCTCCGAGTCGGCCGACCCGATCCTGGGGCCGTTCGCGGTCCAGCTCAACGAGGCGAGCCGCGGCGTTCCGGTGACCCCGGCCTGGACCCAGGTCGAGGCCGAGAAGCTCCTGGTCGGCATGCAGCAGTCCATCCTCAACGGCGAGGCATCGGTGGACGAGGCCACCGCGGACACCGCCGCGGAGATCGAGCGCATCCTCAACGGGGGTTAGGCAGTGGGAACACCGGTCGGGCTGGGAACCAGTGGACCGGGGCAGGGCGTCCGCCGCCCCTCCGGACCGTCCCCGAGGCGGTCCGGGGCCGGGCGGCGGCCCCCGCTCCTGGGCCGGCGCGCACGGAGGACCCTCCTCCCGTGGGTGCTGCTCGCCCCCGCGCTGACGGTCATCGGGCTGCTCCTGCTGTTCCCGCTCGGCCGGATCCTGTGGCTCTCCTTCCGCGACTTCAAGCTGCGCAACCTGATGTCCGGCGAGTCCGACTTCATCGGCCTGGACAACTACGTCGCGCTGCTGACCGACCCCTACCTGTGGCAGGTCGCCATGGTGAACACGGTCGTGTTCGCCGTGGTCGCGGTCCTCACCACGATCGTCGTCGGCACGCTCGTGGCACTGCTGCTGTCGACGCTGTCTACGGTCCCCCGGCTCGTCGTGGTCTCCTGCATCATGGTCGCCTGGGCCATGCCCGCCGTCAGCGGGACCTACGTCTGGGTCTGGATCTTCGACGTCGACAACGGCGTCGTCGCCCAGGCGCTGACCTCCCTCGGGCTGCTCGACCCCTCGGGGCACAACTGGTTCGCCGACCGGCTGTTCTTCTACGCCATCGTCACCCTCAACGTGGTGCACGGCGGTTTCCCGTTCGTGGCGGTCACCGTCCTGGCCGGACTGCTCACCGTCCCCGCCGAACTCCACGAGGCGGCCCGGATCGACGGGGCCGGCGCCTGGAAGCGCTTCTGGCACGTCACGTTCCCGGTGCTGCGGCCCGTGTTCGCGGTGGTCACGGTGCTGTCGACGATCTGGGACTTCAAGGTGTTCGCGCAGATCTACCTGATGCCCGGCGGCGACGTGGGCGGCTCGGACATGCTCAACCTCGGCGTGTGGTCCTACGTGAGGTCCTTCGGCCACAACGACTACGGGCTGGGCGCGGCCATCGCCGTCCTGCTCACCCTGCTGCTGCTGGTGGTCACGGTGTTCTACCTCAGGGCGCTGTTCCGAGAGGACGGGCTGAGGTGACCGGGCGCGGCTGCGGGGCGCGCACGGGGGACCGCGGCTCAGTGGACGCCCGACACCAGCTTGTCCCGCACCCGGCGCCAGTCCACGGAGGCCAGGGAGCGCCGGTTGAGGTCCTCCCGGACCGCGGACATGGTGCGCAGGTCGTACTCGTCGAGCGGGCGCCCGTCGTCGTTGTCCTGGTTGACCAGGTTGTCCACGTACGCGAACAGCAGCCGGCCGCCCGTGTCGGCGAGGGCGTGCCGGACCGCCCTGTCGCGGAACCGCGCGTCGTGCGGGATCCAGCTGATGACGACCTCGGTGGGGGAGGGGCCCGGGGAGTCGTGCACGGCGCTACCCCGCCGCTTCCGGCGGTCCCGACCATCCTGGCGACACGGCCCTCACCCCTCCTCGCCCGCCGGGGCCGGACAGGCGTCCCGCACCGGGCAGAGGTGGATTCTAACGGCCCGTCCCGGCCGCCGGACAACCCGATCCCGCCCTACGGGCGCCGCTGACGAGGAGGACCGTTGGGCACGACCGCACACGTATCGGCCGCCACCGACCGCGACTGGGAGGAACGGGTCCGCCGGGCCAGGCGCAGGGGCGGCGCAGTTCGCTCAGGCCGCCTCCTGGCCAAGGGCGCCGCGGTGGGCGCGCTGCTGCTGTTCACCCTGTTCCCGGTGTACTTCATGCTGACGAGCGCGTTCTCGGACCGGAGCACCTCGGGCACCGGGGCGCTGCTGCCGACCGCGCCGACCCTGGACAACTTCGCCTACGTCCTGACCGAGGGCAACTTCGACACGTACATGGCCAACTCGCTGGCGGTCGCCTGCATCACGGTGGTGGGCGCGTGCGTGCTGTCGCTGCTGGCCGCGGTGGCGGTGGCCCGGTTCCGCTTCCGGTTCCGCACCGCCGTGCTGGTCATGATCCTCATCGTGCAGATGGTGCCGCTGGAGGCGCTGGTCATCCCGCTCTTCCTCCAGGTGCGCGACCTCCAGATGCTCAACACCCTGCTCGGCCTCGGCATCGTGTACGTGGCCCTGTCCCTGCCGCTGGCGGTGTGGATGATGCGGGGCTTCGTCGCGGCCGTGCCCGTGGAGGTGGAGGAGGCCGCCTACATCGACGGCGCCTCCTGGCTCCAGATGTTCTGGAGGGTCCTGTTCCCGCTCGTCGCGCCCGGCCTGGTGGCGACCGCGATCTTCTCGTTCATCGTGGCCTGGAACGAGTTCGTGCTCGCCCTGACCTTCATGACCCAGAGCGAGAACTACACCGTCGCGGTCGGCCTGCGCCAGTTCTTCGGCCAGTACGCCAACGAGTGGGGGCACGTGATGGCCGCGTCCACCCTCATCACCCTCCCGGTCATGGTCTTCTTCATCCTCGTCCAGCGCTTCCTGGTCTCGGGCCTGGTCCAGGGCGCGGTCAAGGGGTAGGGGCGGGGCCGGCCCCGGGAGGACCGGTCCCGCGCTCCCGGCGGCCGTCCCCGCGCGCACGCTCGGGGACGGCGCGTGTCAGCCGCGCAGCTCGCGTTTGAGGATCTTCCCGGTGGACGTCATCGGCAGCTCGGTGCGGAACTCGACCTCGCGCGGGTACTTGTAGCCCGCCAGGCGCTCCTTGGACCAGGAGACGAGTTCGTCGGCGGTGAGGTCGGAGCCCTCCTTGGGGATCACGAACGCCTTGACCTCCTCGCCGTGGGTGTCGTGCGGGACGCCGACGACCGCGGCGAGGCTGACCGCGTCGTGGGTCATCAGGACCTCCTCGACCTCGCGCGGGTACACGTTGTACCCGCCGCGGATGATCATGTCCTTGGAGCGGTCGATGATGAAGTAGAAGCCCTCCTCGTCCCGGCGGGCGATGTCGCCGGTACGGAACCATCCGTCCCGGATGACCTCGGCGTTCACCTCGGGACGGTTGTGGTAGCCCTTCATCACCAGGTGGCCGCGGACGGCGATCTCCCCGACCGGCTCCCTGTCCTCCTCCTGGACGACCTCGTTCCAGTCCGGGTCGATCAGCTTCATCTCCACACCCCACACCGGGCGGCCGATCGAACCGGTCTTGGCCTTGACCCGGGGGTTGTTGAAGGAGGCGACCGGCGAGGTCTCGGACAGGCCGTAGCCCTCCTTGATGCCGACGCCGAACACCTTGGTGAAGTCCTCGGCGAGCCGGCCGGGCAGGGCGGCGCCGCCGGAGACGGCGTCGACCATGTTCGCGGCGATGCCCTCGAGGTCGTACTCGCCGGCCCCGGCGCCCTGGACCGCGTTGAGCAGGCCCCAGTACATGGTGGGCACGCCCGCGAACCCGGTGACGCCCTCCTTCTCCATGAGGCGCAGGGCCTCGCCCCCGTCGAAGCGCGGCATGAGGACCATGGTCCCGTGGCGGTACAGGCAGGCGTTCAGCATGACCGTCTGGCCGAAGATGTGGAACAGAGGGAGGACCACCAGGGAGACGTCGCGGCCCTCCGGGTGCGCGTTCACCAGCTTGGCCGAGCCGATGGCGTTCATCATCAGGTTGTTGTGGCTCAGCTCGGCGCCCTTGGGCTTGCCGGTCGTGCCGCTCGTGTAGATGATGACCGCCGTGTCCTCGGCGCTCGTCTGCACGCTCTCGAACTCGCCGGACCGGCCCTCCAGCGCCTTCCAGAAGGTCTCGGCGCCGTCGATGGTGGACTCGGTGGCGCCCGGCACGGCGGGGAGGTCCACGTAGATGTCGCAGCCGTCCGTCTGCTGGAAGGCCTCGTGGGCGCGCGGGCCCAGCGGCAGTTCCGGGGTGCCGGTGAACGCGAACAGCGCCTTGGCCCCGGAGTCCTCCAGGTGGTAGGCGATCTCACGGGGGGTCAACAGCACGTTCAGGGGGACGACCACCGCGCCCGCCTTGAGGGCGCCGAAGTAGACGAACGGGAAGTAGGGCACGTTCGGACTGGCGAGTGCGACCCGGTCGCCGGGTCTGATCCCCCGGGAGACGAGGAGGTCGGCCACCTGGTTGGCGATCATGTCGGTGAGGGCGTAGTTCAGGCGCAGGTCCCCGAAGACCAGGCACTCCTTCTCGGGCGCCGAGCGGGCGCCGTCCTCCAGAAGCACGGACAGGTTGAACATGGGGGCCTCCCGCAGGCAGGTGAATCCGGTGGATCCGGATAAGTCAGGACACGCACGAAGGGAGCCGGTGTGACCGGGATCGCGTGTTCTGTGCCACTTTCACGGCAGAGTAACAAACCGAACAGTCGGTGTGGAGAGGACGCGGGTCCGTAATCTCACCGATCTTTTCGCTACGCTCCGTCACGGTTCCCGGCTCCCGGGCGGGCGGGGGCCGTCCGCGGTCCGAGGGGCGCGAACGCGTCCTGCGCCCGACCCGCCAACCGCTAACCTGTGGGAAGTACACCCGGACGCGGCTAAGGAACCTTCAGCGATGACAGCGGTAGACGGCGACCAGACGACGGGCGACACCTACGACGCCCGCGCCCTCCAGGACAAATGGCAGGCGCGCTGGGCCGCCGAGCTCCCGTTCCAGGCCGAGGAGGATCCCGAGGACACCCGTCCGCGCTCCTACATCGTCGACATGTTCGCCTACCCCTCCGGCGACCTGCACATGGGTCACGCGGAGGCGTACGCCATCGGCGACGTCATCGGCCGCTACCGCTTCCAGCGCGGCGACAACGTCCTGCACCCCGTCGGCTGGGACTCCTTCGGGCTGCCCGCCGAGAACGCGGCGATCAAGAACGACTCGCACCCGGCCGAGTGGACCTACGCCAACATCGAGACCCAGGCGGCCTCGTTCCGGCGCTACGGCATCGGCGTGGACTGGTCGCGCCGCCTGCACACCTCGGACCCCGAGTACTACAAGTGGAACCAGTGGCTGTTCACCCGCTTCTTCGAGCGCGGGCTGGCCTACCGCAAGGACGGCCAGGTCAACTGGTGCCCCAAGGACCAGACGGTGCTCGCCAACGAGCAGGTCGTCCAGGGCAGGTGCGAGCGCTGCGGCTCCGACGTCGTCCGCCGCAGCCTGAACCAGTGGTACTTCAAGATCACCGACTACGCCCAGCGCCTGCTGGACGACATGGACCAGCTCGACGGAGGCCGCTGGCCCGACGAGATCCTGGCCATGCAGCGCAACTGGATCGGCCGCTCCACCGGCGCCGACGTGCACTTCCGGATCGAGGGCCGCGACGAGCCGGTCACGGTGTTCACCACGCGCCCGGACACCCTCTACGGCGCCACGTTCTTCGTGGTGGCCGCCGACGCGGACCTGGCGGAGGAGCTGTGCGCCCCCGAGCAGCGGGAGGCCTTCGACGCCTACCGCGCCGAGGTCGCCAAGCTCTCCGACATCGAGCGCCAGGCCACCGAGCGCCCCAAGACCGGTGTCTTCCTGGGCCGCTACGCCGTCAACCCCGTCAACGGCGAGCGCATGCCCGTCTGGGCCGCCGACTACGTCCTGGCCGACTACGGCCACGGCGCCATCATGGCGGTGCCCGCGCACGACCAGCGCGACCTCGACTTCGCCCTGGCCTTCGACCTGCCGGTCAGGGTCGTGGTGGAGACCGGGGAGCCCGACCCGGCGGAGACCGGCGTGGCCACCGCGGGCGAGGGCACGCTGCGCGACTCCGGTCCGCTGGACGGCCTGGCCAAGGCCGAGGCGATCGAGCGCATCATCGGGGTGCTCGCCGAGCGCGGCACCGGCGAGGGCACGGTCAACTACCGGCTGCGCGACTGGCTGCTGTCCCGCCAGCGCTACTGGGGCACGCCCATCCCGATCGTCCACTGCCCCTCGTGCGGCGAGGTCGCGGTCCCCGACGACCAGCTGCCCGTCACCCTCCCCGAGCTGAAGGGCGCCGAGCTGGCGCCCAAGGGCGTGTCGCCCCTGGCCTCGGCCGAGGAGTGGGTCAACGTGGACTGCCCGTCCTGCGCGGGCCCCGCCCTGCGGGACACCGACACCATGGACACCTTCGTGGACTCGTCCTGGTACTTCCTGCGCTACTGCTCGCCCCGCCTGGACACCGCCCCGTTCGACGTCGAGGCGGTCGACAAGTGGGGGCCGGTCGACCACTACATCGGCGGCAAGGAGCACGCGACGCTCCACCTGATGTACGCCCGCTTCTTCACCAAGGTCCTGCACGACCTGGGCATGGTGTCCTTCACCGAGCCCTTCCGCCACCTGACCAACCAGGGACAGGTCATCAACCAGGGCCGGGCGATGTCCAAGTCCCTGGGCAACGGCGTCGACCTGGGCAAGGAGATCGACGCCTACGGCGTGGACGCCGTCCGGCTGACCATGCTCTTCGCCTCCCCCCCGGAGGAGGACGTCGACTGGGCCGACGTGTCCGCCGTCGCGGCGCAGAAGTTCCTCAACCGCGCCTACCGGGTGATGAGCGAGGCGGGAGCGGCCAGCGAGCCCGGCGCCGACCCCGCCGGGGGCGACACCGCCCTGCGCAGGGTCACGCACCGCACCATCGACCAGATCACGAACCTGGTCGAGTCGCGGCGGTTCAACGTGGCCATCGCCCGCACCATGGAGCTGGTCTCGGCGACCCGCAAGGCCATCGACTCCGGCCCCGGGGCGGGCGACCCCGCGGTGCGCGAGGCCGCCGAGTTCGTGGCCGTCGCCCTGTCCCTGTTCGCGCCCTACGTGGCGGAGGAGGGCTGGGAGAAGCTGGGCCACGTGGGCACCGTCGCCGTCGGCCACTGGCCCGAGGCGGACCCCGGCCTCCTGGTGCAGGAGACCGTGACCTGTGTCGTGCAGGTGCAGAGCAAGGTCCGTGACAAGCTGTCCGTGGCGCCCGACATCGACCCCGCCGAGCTGGAGAAGCTGGCGCTGGCGTCGGAGCGGGCACAGGGCTTCATCGGCGACAAGCAGATCCGCAAGGTCATCGTGCGCGCGCCGAAGCTGGTGAACATCGTCGTCGGCTGACCGGAACGGGACGGCGGCCGCCGGGCGCGGCCGCCGTCCCCCGCGGTCGGCTCGGTGACCGACAGGGAGGCGGGTGGCCGGGTGGGTCCCCTCGTGCGGGTGGCCGTGATCGGTGCGGGCGCGGTGGTGCTGTCCGCGGCCGCCGTCGGCGGCGGGCTGTGGCTGTCCGGGAACGACCCGGACGTCCCCGAGAGCGGTGACGTTCACGCCGCGGCGACCGGCTGCGACGCCGTCACCGGCGAACTCCTCGCGGAGCGCCTGCCCGGGGCGGTCGCGCAGCCCCGGGAGCAGGGCCCCCTGGAGGGCGGCGACAACCTCGTGTGCGCGTGGTCCTCGCCCGGGGCCCCCGGCGGCGACGGGGGAGCACTGCGCGTCGACGTGTCGGCGCTCTTCACCGACGCCACGGGAGAGGAACCGGTGACCGGGGCCGACCGCGCCGCGGAGGCGTACACGGCACTGCTGCCCGTGCGCGCCGAGGAGGTGGACCTGCCGACGGGCGAGGGCGCGGTGTGGCACGGGCAGGTGCCCGGCACCGCCGAACTCGCCTTCCACAGCGACAACCTGTTCGTGCGCGTGTCCTACGCGGGCCTGACCGGGCAGGAGCCGGTCGACCCCGAGGACGCGGCCGACCTGGCCGCCGAGTTCGCCGGACGGATCGGGGAGTCCCTGTGAGCCCGCAGTACCCCGCCCAGCCCCCGTACGGCCCTCCTCCCGAGGTGGTGCCGTCGGCGCAGCCGCAGAGCAGGGGCTGCGCGACGGCGGGAGTGGTCGCCGCCGGCCTGGCCCTGCTCCTGCTCGCGGCCGGCGCGATCTGGTACGTCGTCACGCGGGACTCCCCGGAGACGGGCGAGTACGAGTCGGCCCCCGGGTGCGCCGCCGTCGCGACGGAGACGCTGGACGCGCTGGTGCCGGGGCACGAACTGGAGCTGGAGGAGCCGGTCGGCGGTCCGGAGGACCCGGCCGGGTCCGGGTGGCAGTGCCGCTGGGCCACCCCGGAGGGCCCGGGAGAGGCGGTTCCGGCCACGGCGACGCTGGTGATGGTGGCCGCTCCCAACCCGGGCGGGGTGACGACCGCCGCCGACAATCTGCGCGCGACCACGGAACAGCACGACACCACCGGGCTGGACGGTGTCGGCGAGGAGGCGGTGCGCTGGACCCGCGGGGCGCCGTTCACGGTCGGCTGCGTGGGGACGCGGGTCTCCAACCTGTACCTGGAGTCCTGCTACAGCGTGGCGTCCCGCTACGACGCGACCGAGCCGGCCGACGAGGAGCGTATCGTCGCCGACGCGGAGGAGCTCGCCCTGGCGGTGGTCGGGGCCCTCCCGGAGTCGATCCCCGAGTGACGGGCCGGCGCCCCCCGGGCGCCCCCGACGGCCGGGAGCCCTACCAGGCGGTGTCGAGGAACTCCTCCAGCGCCGGGGCGACCCCCTCGGCGAAGGGTCTGTCCGAGTCCAGGACCGCCGCTCCGGGCTCGTCCTCGAAGGCTCGGAGGATGTGGTCGGTACCGGGCAGGTCCACGCGTTCGGCGCCGTCCAGACCCGTCATGAGCCGGTCCACGTCCTCCCGAGAGACCTGGGCGTCGTCCTCCCCCCACAGGACCAGGACCGGTGTGCCCTCGGGCAGGTCGCGACCGAGTTCGACGGGGTCGAGGCCGTCCATGAACGCGAGGAAGTCGGCGTTCCACGGTGTGTAGACGCCGAACCGGTCGCTCTCCTGCGACGTGAGGTCGCGTCCTCCCCTGACCGCGGCCCGCCCGGCGCGCATGTCCGAGAGGAGCTGCACCGCCTCCGCCTCCTCGATCTGGCCCGCCCCCTCCGCCATGCGGACCTGCTCGGTGACCTGGCGGTCGAGGAGGTCCAGGTAGCGCGTGCCCGGAGGGGCGGTCAGCACCAGCGCGGGCGAGGGGTGCCCGGAGCCGATGAGCTCGTGGGCGCGCAGGGCGTAGAGGGCGCCCTCGCTGTGGCCGACGACGACCACGCGCCCCGGGTCCACCTCGGGCTGCGCGACGAGCTCCTCGTACGCCGCCACGACCTGCCGGTCGAAGACCCCGGGGTCCACAGGGGCGATCGTCCGGACGCCCCCGGGGCCGGTCTCCTCCCCGGTCTGCGGGTCCGGGCCGCTGCCGAACTTGTCGTAGCGCAGCGAGGCCACGCCGGCTTCGGCGAGTACGCGGGAGAGGTTGCGGTTGGTGTCGGCGTCGGGCCGCGCGGGCGCGTTGCCGTCGCGGTCGGTGGGACCGCTGCCGGAGATGATGAGTGCGCCGGGGACCCTCCCGGACGCGTCGTGCGGTGTGCGGAAGCTCGCGGAGACCTCGTGCCCGCCGCCCTCGAAGGCGAGTTCGCGCTCGACCCCGCCGGCACCGGGGGGCTCGGCGCCGCCTGTGTCGGCCGGGGCGCAGGCGGCGGAGAGCAGGACCGCGAGGGCACCGCCGACCAGTGCGGCGCGCGGTCGGGCGGAGGGGGAGGAGAGTGGTGTGGACACGGTTCCAGCCTAGCGGCCCCGCCCGGCGGGCCCCCGTCGTCCACAGGCCCTCCCGCGACCGTGAGCCTGCCGGGCGGCCCATGCCCGGGAGGCCGGGGATGCGCCGAGGTTCCCGCGACCGCGCGCGTGCCGAGCGGCCCCGGCCGCCGGGCGCCCGCGCGCACGGCACGGCGCCCCCGGGCCGTCGCAGGACGGCGCCGGGGGCGCGGGGCAGTGGGGCCGGACCGGGGTCAGACGCGTCGCATGACCGCGACGACCTTGCCCAGGACGGTGGCGGCGTCACCGTTGATCGGCTCGTAGGCCTCGTTGCGCGGCATCAGCCAGACGTGGCCGTCCTCCTCGCGGCGCAGGACCTTGACGGTCGCCTCGTCGTCCAGCAGGGCCGCCACGATGTCACCGTTGTTGGCGTCCTGCTGCTGGCGGACCACGACCAGGTCGCCGTCGGTGATGGCGGCGTCGATCATCGAGTCGCCGACCACGGTGAGCATGAACAGGCGGCCCTCCCCGACCAGCTGGCGGGGCAGCGCGAGCACGTCCTCCACCGACTCCTCGGCCAGGATGGGCCCGCCGGCGGCGATGCGGCCGACCAGGGGCACGGCCGCGGCGCGCGAGGGGTCGATGTCCTCGGGGGTCACGGTCCGGCCGGCGGAGCGGCCGGGCGAGCGCAGCTCCACCGCCCGGGGCCTGTTCTGGTCCCGGTGCAGGTAGCCCTTGCGCTGGAGGACCTTGAGCTGGTGCGCCACGCTGGAAGGGCTGGAGAGGCCGACCGCTTCCCCGATTTCCCTTATCGACGGGGGGAAGCCCCGCTCGCGCACATACCGCTGGATGCAGTTCAGGACGCTCTGCTGTCGGGCGGTGAGTTTGGGGGCTTCGGGCGTGGATCCCCCCGTGTTCCCCACTGCGGTGAGAACGGCGGTGGAATCTGCGGTTCCGGGATTCTCCTCCGGCACGGCCGGGCCTCCTCGGCATTCGGTTCGGTCAGGGCCTGATTGCGTGACTGGCCACCACCGGTCCGCAACCGCGCCGACCTGGGGTCCGCGTGATGGCGAAACCAGCGTGAAATCACAGTCAACATTAGACGTTGCGCACGGTGATATCAAACAAGCGTTCGATGGCTCGGTCCATTGTCCCGCGTGTTTTCGCGGTCAATTTCCGGCCTCTACCGACGTGTGTACACGTGTTCACGTGGTGTTGTCCCCGGAATGCGCGAACACGTCTCCCCGAGGGCGGTTCCGGGGGATGTGGGACTGGTCTCCCGGATCCCGGGGGCGATGCCGGAACCCCCTCGTGGGACGTGCTTCCGGGCGCGGCGGGCCGCCGGTCGCAGCGGGCGCCGGGGGCCTCCGCCGCTATTCTTGTCGACGGAGCCGGACGCCCCCGGGGCGGCCCGGCGCCCCCGCGCCCCCCTGTCCGCCCCCCTGCCTCCGCCGCGGGTCCCGTCGCGTGTCCGCGTGCGGGACACGCGGGCCGCGGAGTTGCGGGCCACCCCTTGGTGCGCCTAAGTTCGACCACAACATCTGGTGCTCTCGCGGGATGGATTGCCCAGGAGTTGTGGTTTAGTAGAGATACAGGGTGTCGATTCGGTGAGGGAAGCAGGTGAACCAGGATGCACTGTCCGTTCTGCCGCCATCCGGACACCAGGGTGATCGACAGCAGGTCCACCGACGACGGCGCGGCCATCAGGCGCCGCCGGTCCTGCCCGGTGTGCGAGCGCAGGTTCACCACGCAGGAGACCGTCCTGCTGATGGTCGCCAAGCGCTCCGGGGTCACCGAGCCCTTCAGCCGTACCAAGATCATCGCCGGGGTGCGCCGGGCCTGCCAGGGCCGCCCCGTCTCCGAGGACGCGCTCGCCAAGCTCGGCCAGCAGGTCGAGGAGGAGATCCGCGGACGCGGCGTCGCCGAGGTGCCGGCCCACGAGATCGGCCTGGCCATCCTCGGCCCGATGCGTGACCTGGACGAGGTGGCCTACCTGCACTTCGCCAGCGTCTACCGCGGATTCGAGAGCCTCGCCGACTTCGAGGCCGAGATCGCCAGCCTGCGGCAGGACCGGGAGGACGGCGACGGCGGCGCGGCCGGCCCCCTCCCCGAGAGCAGCACCACCACCGGGTAGCGCCCCCGCGGCCGGGAGAGGGCCGCGGGCGGGGCACCGCAGGGGCCGGCCGGACACCGCGGGACACGTCCTCCCGTGACCGGCCGTCCCGTATTCCAAGGACGCCGTGCACGGTTGGGCAGGCCGTGCCCACGAGGTAGGGGGAGAATCCACGATGACGGAAACCGCCAGCGGTTCCACGGGGCGCAAGGGCAAGGGGAGCCGCAAGGGCCTGAAGATCAAGCGGGTCTTCACGACCCCCGGGACGCACCCGTACGACTCCCTGGAGTGGGAGCGCCGCGACGTCGTCATGACCAACTGGCGTGACGGCACGGTCAACTTCGAGCAGCGCGGCGTGGAGTTCCCCGCCTCCTGGTCCATGAACGCCACCCAGATCGTGGCGAGCAAGTACTTCCGCGGAGCCGTCGGCACCCCCGAGCGCGAGTGGAGCCTCAAGCAGCTCATCGACCGCGTCGTCGGCGTCTACACCGCGACCGGCGTCGAGCACGGCTACTTCGCCGGCGACGAGGACGCGGAGATCTTCGACCACGAGCTCAAGCACGCCCTCGCCAACCAGCTGTTCAGCTTCAACTCGCCGGTGTGGTTCAACGTCGGGACGGCCTCGGCGCAGCAGGTCAGCGCGTGCTTCATCCTCTCCGTCGACGACACCATGGAGTCGATCCTCGACTGGTACAAGGAAGAGGGGATCATCTTCAAGGGCGGGTCCGGCGCGGGTGTGAACCTCTCCCGCATCCGCTCCAGCAAGGAGCTGCTGTCCTCGGGCGGCACGGCCTCCGGACCCGTGTCCTTCATGCGCGGAGCCGACGCCTCGGCCGGGACCATCAAGTCCGGCGGAGCCACCCGCCGGGCCGCCAAGATGGTCGTCCTGGACGTCGACCACCCCGACATCGAGGAGTTCGTCGAGACCAAGGCCCGCGAGGAGCACAAGATCCGCGCCCTGCGCGACGCCGGCTTCGACGTGGACCTGGGCGGCGCCGACATGTTCAGCGTCCAGTACCAGAACGCCAACAACTCCGTCCGCGTCTCCGACGCGTTCATGCGCGCCGTCGACACCGGCTCCGAGTTCGGCCTCACCTCCCGCACCACCGGCGAGGTCGTCGCCACCGTGGACGCCAAGGACCTCTTCACCCGGATGGCCAGGGCCGCCTGGGAGTGCGCCGACCCCGGCATCCAGTACGACGGCACCATCCAGGACTGGCACACCAACCCCGAGACCGGGCGGATCAGCGCCAGCAACCCGTGCAGCGAGTACCTGTCCCTGGACGACTCGTCCTGCAACCTGGCCTCGATCAACCTGCTGAAGTTCCTGCGCGAGGACGACACCTTCGACGTCGAGGGCTTCACCAGGCTCACCGAGCTGGTCATCACGGCGATGGACATCTCCATCACCTTCGCCGACTTCCCGACCGAGAAGATCGGTGAGACGACCCGCTCCTACCGCCAGCTCGGCATCGGCTACGCCAACCTGGGCGCCCTCCTCATGGCCACCGGCCACGCCTACGACTCCGACGGCGGCCGTGCCGTCGCCGCCGCCGTCACCTCGCTGATGACCGGCACCGCCTACCGCCGCAGCGCGGAGCTGGCCGGGGTGGTCGGCCCCTACGACGGCTACAAGCGCAACGAGCAGGCCCACAAGCGCGTCATGCGCAAGCACGCCGCCGCCAACGACGACCTGCGCACGGTGACCTCCCTGGAGGAGTCCGTCCACGCCGCGGCCACCCGCGAGTGGGCCGAGTGCCTCAGGGTCGGGGAGCGCAACGGCTGGCGCAACGCCCAGGCGAGCCTGCTCGCGCCCACCGGCACCATCGGCTTCATGATGGACTGCGACACCACCGGCATCGAGCCCGACTTCTCGCTGGTCAAGTTCAAGAAGCTGGTCGGCGGCGGTTCGATGCAGATCGTCAACCAGGCCATCCCGCGCGCGCTCGCGAACCTGGGCTACCAGGACGAGCAGGCCGAGGCGATCGTCGAGTACGTCGCCGGGAACGGCCACGTCGTGGACGCCCCCTCCCTGCGTCCCGAGCACTACGAGGTGTTCGACTGCGCGATGGGCCGCCGCTACATCAAGCCCATGGGCCACGTGCGGATGATGGCCGCCGTGCAGCCGTTCCTGTCCGGCGCGATCTCCAAGACGGTGAACGTGCCGGAGGACGCCACGGTCGAGGACTTCGAGCACATCTACTTCCAGGGCTGGAAGCTGGGCCTGAAGGCGCTCGCCGTCTACCGCGACAACTGCAAGGTCGGCCAGCCGCTGTCGACGGGCGCGTCGGAGAAGGAGGAGGCGGAGCCCGAGGTGCGGACCGTCGAGGTGGCCCGCCCGGTCCGCCGCCGCCTGCCCAAGAAGCGTCCGAGCGAGACCACCTCGTTCTCCGTGGGCGGCGCCGAGGGGTACATCACGGCGGGCTCCTACCCGGACGACGGCCTGGGCGAGGTCTTCATGAAGCTCGGCAAGCAGGGTTCGACCCTGGCCGGGGTCATGGACGCGTTCTCCATCGCGATCTCCATCGCCCTCCAGTACGGGGTGCCGCTGGAGACCTACGTGGACAAGTTCACCAACATGCGGTTCGACCCGGCGGGCATGACCGACGACCCGGACATCCGCATGGCCCAGTCGGTGGTGGACTACATCTTCCGCCGCCTGGCCCTGGACCACCTGCCCTACGAGGAGCGCGCGGCCCTGGGCGTCCTGTCGGCCTCCGAGCGCCAGGCGCAGCTCGCGGGCGAGGACCCGGCCCAGGTCGCCGCCCAGGTGGAGTCCTACGCCCAGTCCGCCGCCACCCACGGGGCGGAGGCGCCCGGGACCCCGGCCGCGCCCGCTCCGCAGGCGTCCCCGGCGGAGCCCGCCGAGGTGCACTCCACGGCGGACCTGCTGGCCGGCCAGGGGTTCGTCGCCGACGCGCCGCTGTGCGTCACCTGCGGCACCAGGATGCGGCCCTCCGGCAGCTGCTACGCCTGCGAGGGCTGCGGCTCCACCAGCGGTTGCAGCTGATCGCACGACGGCCCCGAGCGGGGCCGGGACACGCCCGCCGGGGGCGGGGGCCGTACGGCCCCCGCCCCCGGCGGCGATTCCGGAGGGGCCCGCCCTCCGGCCCGGCGGCGGCCGGGGCCTCAGCCGCGGTCGCGGTCGCCCGCGGCGACGGCGACCGCCGCGGTGGCGGCGGTCACGCCGAGCACGGCGGGCCACGAGCCGACCTTCCGGGCCAGCGGGTGCGCCAGGCCGAACGCTCCCACGTACACCGCGGTGAGCGCCACCGCTGTTCCCACGCCGGACCGGCGGCGCCACGTCTCGAACGCCGCGGCGCCGAAACCGGCCAGCACCGCCCCGCCCAGCGGCCGGTTGCCGGTGGCGCGGGCCACCGAGTACCCGCCGACCAGACCCGCGGTGGTGAGAACGGCGCTGGGCACTGCTGGCATCGTGCTTCCTTCCCTCGTCCCGGCCGGAGCCGGCGCGGTGCGTGCGGGACCGACGTTATCCCCGCGCCCGTGGGCGCGCCACGCGGCGCGCATGCGTCGGGGGAGGGGAGCGGCGTTGACCTGGGAGGTGACAGGAGGGCCCGCCCGTCACACTCCGGACACGAGGGCTGGGTTTCGGGCATAGCTCATGACAGGGTTGATGCTGTCCCCTAACGCCTCGCAGCGCACGGAACCGGTCCCGACCTGGAACCGGACCGCGGTACGCGGCGTCGAAGCGGATAGTTCCCCGACCCCTGACCAAGGAGTTCCCGCCTATGTCGTTCGCGCAGACCGTGCGCGGCGCGGCCGGCGCCGTCGCCCAAGGGGGCGATCCGCGCCAGGCCGTGTCCGACGCGCTCCACCAGGCCTCCTCGCAGGTCACCGAGGGCAGTGGCCTCGACCCCCGCGACTTCGTCGCCGCCCGAGAACAGGGCGACTCCGTGGGCACCCGGATCGAGCAGAAGAGCACCTCGCTCAACAACGCGGGCGAGGCGCTCAACCGCAGCTACTACGAGCGCGGCAGCGGCGGCCCGGTCCACGTCATCTGCACGATGGTGATCCCCAAGGGCCGCACCCTCGTGACGATGCTCCCCGCGATCCTGCTCCTCGTCCTGGGGGTCCTCGGCGCCTTCACCGTGCTCCTCCCGCAGGCCATCGCTGGCGGAAACCCGCTGATCAACCCGTTCTTCGGCCTCCACTACTGGATCATCACCCTCGCGATCGCCGCGTTCATGTGGTGGCGCCAGGGCATGGTGATGGTGCCGGAGGGCTGCGAGGCGATCGTCACCCGGTTCGGCAAGATGGAGAACATCTACCAGCCCGGCCGGGTCACGCTCCTCAACCCCTGGAAGCGCGTCTCCTACATCGTCAACACCACCCGGGAGTACCCCTTCAACGCGCCGATCCGCTCGGCCCCCACCAAGAGCGGCGTGCAGGCCTCCATCGACCTGTTCGTGCAGTTCAGGATCAAGAACGCCACCGACTTCGTCTACACGCTGGGCGGGGTGAACGGCTTCCAGGAGAAGCTCAACAACGCGATCAGCGAGACCACCCGGAGCCTCGTCTACGAGCAGGAGGCCTCGGCGATCTACGACATGGTCGGCGACAACACGCAGAGCCTCGTGGAGCAGCTCAACCGGCAGTTCAGCGGGATCGTCGAGCTGACCAGCGCCAACATCACCCACGCCGAGCCCTCCAACCAGGAGTACCGGATGGACCTGGCGGCGCCGGAGATGGTCCGCGTGGCCAAGGACGCCTACACGTTCGAGTACGAGCTCCAGCTGCGCAAGGAGCAGAACGAGGGCGACCTGAACAAGGAGCTCGCGACCCTCAACGAGACCCTCTCCGCGATCCAGGCCGACATCGCGCAGTACCAGGCGCAGATGGACACCGCGCTGGAGCGGGAGACCAACAGGGCGCGGGCCACCGCCCGCCAGCGCTTCGTCGAGGCCGAGTCCGAGGCCAACGCCAACGCCGCGCTCCTCCAGGCGCAGGCCCTGGACATCCGCGCGGTCAGCGCGGCCGAGGCCCCCGAGATCCTCAACTACCGCTTCCGGGAGAACCTCCTGGACAAGCTGGAGTCGGTCGCCGACAGCCTCCCGCAGGTCCTGCGGATCGGCTCGGGCGACGCCGCCAGCGTCGACTACCTGCGCATCGCGCAGGAGATCATCGGCCAGGCCGACACCGCCCTGTTCTCCCAGGAGGACATGGAGGCCATCCGCTCCCGGCTGGGCGACATCCGGGGCCGCATCGTCGAGCGCCAGCAGGAGATCGACGCGCTCCTCGCGGAGGACGGTGACGCCGCGGGCCGGCCGGCCGGGGAGGACCCGGGCGAGGACCTGGTGGAGGAGATCCGCCAGTCCGTCTCCGAGCAGGCCATCGACGAGCGCCTCGCCGAGGCGCCCCGGCAGCCCCGGGGGGACGGGGAGGCGGACGCCTTCACCGCACCGTCCGACGCCCCGGCGCCCTCCGGCGGACCGCGCCACGACCCCGAGCACCCGCCCCCGCCCCCGTGGTCGCAGCACGGTCCGCAGGGGTCCGGCCCGAACCAGGGAGGTCAGTAGATGAGCCAGTCCGTGAACGCCGGCAGCGGCTCCAGCATCAAGGAGTCCCTCGCCTCCTGGGGCGACCTGGCAGGCCTGCTGCGCGGCGGCGACCAGGGCGCGATCGTCCCGGTCGTCATACCGCGCGACAACCGGGGCCTGCGCTGGACGGTCCTGCTCTGGTTCGGCTTCTTCGCCCTGTGCTCGGCGCTGATGATGACCCTCAACGCCTTCGTCGGCGGGGTCGCGGCCGGTGTCGCCTACAGCGTCCTGTCCGTCCCGACGCTGATCGTCGGCGTGCTCAGCATCGCCGCCGCCGGGCTGTGGTGGTGGCGCGGCTCGATCATCGAGATCGAGGAGGGCACCCACGGCATCCTCACCAGGTACGGCGCGATCGTGCGGCCGATCGGCCCGGGCCGCCACTACCTGTGGCACCCCTGGTCGCGCGTGGACTTCGTGGTGGACACCCGGACGGAGATCCCCTACACGGCTCCGGTCCTGGCCTGCCCCACGCGCGAGAACGTGCCGCTGAAGTCGATCGAGTTCTTCCTCAAGTTCCAGATCACCGACCCGATCCGGTTCGTGACGATCATCGGCGCCAGCAACTTCGACCTGGTCCTGTCCAGCGCGGTGCAGGACGCCATCCGCCAGCGCAGCCGCCAGGTCAACACCGAGTCGGCCTACGACCTGCGCGGCTCCAACGTCGAGGACATGCGCCGCCTCCTCAACGGCCAGCTGGAGAAGTACGGTGTGCGGATCACCGGCTGCAACATCCCCGACGTGCAGCTGCCCAACCAGTACCAGCAGCACCTGGCCACCCGCGAGCGGGTCGCCAAGGAGCTGGTGGCCTACGAGCAGGAGTGGGAGCTGACGCGCAAGCGCCGCATCGACACCCTGCTGATGGACATCGAGCGCTCCAAGAAGACCCGCGACGCGAAGATCGTCGAGGTCAACGCCTCCCTCAACAAGGCGCGCAAGGACGTGGCGCAGATGCTGGAGGAGCAGGTGACCGAGGCCCAGCGGGTGCGCTACGAGATCGAGACGCGCGGCCGGGCCGACCTGGTCGCCGCGGAGAACGAGGCCAAGGCGCAGCAGCGCCTCGCCACTGCCTACCGGGACAACCGGGCCGTGCTGGAGTACGAGCTGGCGCGCCGCCGACTGGACGTCGGCGCGGTCCTGGCCGAGCGGGCCCCGCGCCCGGTCGTCGTGCAGACCGAGGCGGGCTCCGGTGACGGTTCGGCGCTGTCGACGCTGATCACCGCGCAGCTGCTGCCCCAGGTGCTGAACGGCGCGGGGTCCCCGCGCACGCCGCTGGGCCCGTCTTCGGACGCCGCGCGAGAGGCGATGGAATCGGCCCAGGGGGCGGTCGCCGCCGCGGCGGAGCGCCAGCAGCAGATGGCGGACGAGTACCAGCGCCGGCAGGAGGGCGCGATGCGCCGGCAGTTCGAGAACGGCGAGGGCTACGGCGGCCAGGGCCGCCGGGGCTAGCCCCGGCCGTACCGCCGACCCGGGTGGGGAACCCGGGGACGGAGGCGGAAGCAGGGGAGGACCCGCGCCCGGGGCGCGGGTCCTCCTCGTGCGTGCGGGGCCCGGACGGGGCCGCGGCGGTCCGGGCTCAGCCCGCGAGGGTGAGGTCGGCGTAGCCCGCATCGATGTCGATCCCGTGGCGGGCCGCGATCTCCACCAGCCCCTGGATCTCGCCCGCCTGCGCGCTGGCCAGGTCGTCGTCGCCGACGGCGTGCGCCCGGTGCAGCGCGGTGACGGAATCGTGGATACGCAGGTGAAGGGTGAGCATGAACTCGCGCATGAAGCATCTCCTCGGTGTTGGCGACGCTGCCACGGGAGGAGCCGCGCTCCTCTCCGGGGGGATGCCCCCTGTGTACACGGTGAGGGTGAGAGCAGTGTTGGAACGGCACAGGGGGCGGCAAAGAACGGGGTGGGAACACCTCGGACCGCCGGGCGGAGCCGGACATCCCGGGCGGGGGACGACGGCGCCCCGGGCCCCCGGGAGCCGGGGGCGCCGGGGCGCCGCGGGTGCGGATGGAGCGGGTCAGTGGTCGACCCACACGTACCAGTCGCCGGAGACGTGCTCGTAGATCTTCGACCCCTGCCCGGGGACGAAGACCCCCTCGGGCACCTCGCCCGTGCTGTAGGCCAGGCCGGAGGGGCCGAAGAGCCCCGAGCCCTCGACCGCGAAGTGCGTGATGTCCTCGGAGACCGAGATGCTGCGCAGCGAGTACAGGCCCACCTGCTCGCCGTTGAGGGGGATGGTGGTGGGATCCTCCGCCTCCTGCCGCAGGGCCAGCAGGTCCTCGGAGGACGCCTGGATCCGCGCCTGGAGCGGGAGGTCGGCCGCGGACACGCCGATCGCCGCCGCGGCGATCAGTGGCGCGGAGATCCAGCGGAGCCAGTAGTGGCGGATCATCGGCCGGGCGACGGCCAGGGCGATTCCCAGGCGCAGGGCGCCCATCCCTGCGAGCAGGAGCCCGCCGACCAGGCCGACGAGGAACGTCGGCAGGTGCCCGGCGGGGACGCTGTCCTCGAACAGCAGGAGGAGGCCGACCACTCCGCAGGCGGGGATGTAGAGCCGGCCGGGCGGGCGCGAGGCCCAGCTGATCATGCGCTGGCCGAGCGTCGGCTTGCCGGCGATCTCGATCAGTTTGGCCACGGACCCGTCAGGGGTCGGGCCGGGAGCTGCGGCGGACATGGCGTTCTCCCCCACCGAATCCGTGTGGAGACGCGAGCCCGCGGCACGATGGAGAGGGGCCGGGCGGGGCCGCGTCACAGGCGATACGGCCGTCGTAGCGCGGCCTGTCCCACAGGATAGAGCAGTGGCGGCGCGTGTTCGGGGCGGCGCGGGGAATCGGCGGTGGATTTCCTCGGTGTTACCGGGTGTTTGCGGTCGTGTCCCCGGCGCCTCCCGACCGCTTTCGGAGCCAGGACGAGATAGTCCCAGGACCACCGGCCGGCGCTGACGGCCATCAGCAGGCACACCGCTGTGACCAGGGACGTCGTGGCCCATGAGGAGAACGGGGACAGGTCGGGGGAGCCCGCCGTGAGGGTGCCGAGCACCGCCGCCCCGGCGAGCACCGGGCCGGTGAGCCATGTGAGCAGACCCACGGCGAAGGCGAGTGAGAGGGAGACGAGGAGCGCGGGGACGATCTGCGCGCCGAAGGACACCCCGGGCATCCCCGAGGCGGACAGGTGCTCGGCCACCGCCTCCTCCCGCCCCCGCAGCGCGAGGCCGTACTCGGCGAACATCCCTCCCACCCCCACCCGGGTGAGGGCGGCGACGACGTCGTAGAGGCGTCCTCGGGGGATCCGCGGCCGGGGGTACGGCTTGGCGCGCTGCATGTCCATTCCTCCCGGGCGACCCGGTACGGCAGTCCTCACAAGCGGAAACTACCTAAAGTAATCACTCATGACTCGTTGTGACGTACGGCGAGTCGTGCAAAGAACGCCGGAGGCGGACCGGGCCGCCCCGGCCACGGAGCCGATCGCCCCGGGACCAGCCCCGCCCCGTGCCCGCGCACGCGGGTGGAGCACGGCAGCAGGGAAGACCCGGACCCGCGAGAGGGCCCCGAGCCCGCGCACCCGGGGGGAGCACGAGCCGGCGTTTGACAACGGGGTCTCCCCGTCTCCCCGAGCCCGCGCACGCGGGTGGAGCGCCGGTTCGCGCGGTGGGGAGGCGCCCGGGGAGGACGCGGCGCCGCCGGCGGCCCCGCCCCCGGGAGCTCCCGACGGCCCGCGGGGCCCCGTGCCCTCCGCGGTCGCCGCCGCGCCGACGGCCGCCCTGCCGCTGTCCGCCCCCTCCCGGGAACGGGCACGAAGGGGTCCCCTCCCGTCCTAGGCTGGGAGGGTGCCGACGACTTCCAGGACAGCCACGCCGCCCGCCGCCCCCACGTTCGACGTCGAGAACGAGCTCCGCTCGCTCGGGGCGCGGGTGGTCGCCGGTGTGGACGAGGTGGGCCGGGGCGCCTGGGCCGGGCCCCTCCTCGTCTGCGCCGCCGTCCCGGGCGAGGGGGAACCGCCCGCCGGGCTGACCGACTCCAAGCGCCTCACCCCCAAACGCCGCCGGGAGCTCGCCGAGCAGCTCCGGCCCTGGGTCGCCGACCACGCCTTCGGATGGTCCGCGCCCGAGGAGATCGACGAGTGCGGCATGACCGAGGCCCTCCACCGGGCCTCCCGCCGGGCCCTGGACGCCCTCGCGCCGCGCCCGGACGCCGTCGTCCTCGACGGCGTCCACGACTTCATCGGCCGCCCCTGGAGGGTCCGCACCCAGGTCAAGGGCGACCTCACCTGCGTCAGCGTCGCCGCCGCCGCGATCCTGGCCAAGGTCTGCCGCGACGACCTCATGGCGGAACTCGCCGCCGACCACCCCGGGTACGGGTTCGAGAGGGCCGCCGGGTACCCCTCGCCCGTGCACCGGGCCGCGCTCGCCGAGTCCGGGCCCACCCCCCACCACCGCATGAGCTGGGCCTACCTGGACGACCTGCCCCGATGGAAGCACCTGCGCCGGATCCGCCCCGCCCCGGGGGGACAGATCCCCCTCCTCTGAGACCGCCAGACCGGGCGGAACCACCCCGCGGCGAGGGTCCGCGGGCCCGGCCCGCCGCACACGACACGCCGCCCCGCACTGGACATCCGCCCCACTTGGGGCAAGGCTTTGGCTGTGGACGTCGGTCCCCCCGACGCCGACCGGCCCCTCCCTCCACGGCCAGGAGAGCCGACCGCCCACGGACCCCCACGCAGGAAGGGGCACGGATGACGCGCGAGATGCGCTCCACCGCCGCCGCGGAGCCGGGACGCGCCTCGGGGCTCGACCGCATGCGCGCGCTCTACCACGGCGTGCCCCTCCCCAGGAGGCTCGTGGCGGCGCTGGTCCTCGTCACGGTCGTCGCCGTCACCGCCCTGGTCACCGGCTTCGCCGTCCCGGGGGCGGTCGGCACGACCCTCGTCCTGCTGATGGCGTTCGCCGCGCTCATGCGCTCCCTCGACTCCTTCGTCACCGTCCTGGTGTGCGTCGTGTGGCTGGCGGTGACCGTGCCCCTCTTCCAGATCCCCCTCACCGGCGAACCCGTCACCCTGCTCGTGCTGCCGCTGCCGCTGCTCGTCGTGCTCGCCGCCGGGCGGGCCAGGGAGTTCCCCGTCTGGCACACCGCCCTGCTCTCCCTCACCGCGGGGCTGATCGCCGGGTTCTCGGTGGCCCTGGCGGGGATGGTCGTCGACCCCTTCTCCGCGTCCTGGGGCGTCGTCGCGCTGTACGCCGCCGCGGGCGCGTGCCTGCTCTGGCGCCTCTCCGCCTCCCGCCAGATCACCCGGGAGAGCGAGGCCAACCGGCGGGAGGCGGCCTCGTCCATGCCCGTGTCCCGCTCCGACCGCCCCCGCCGGGCCGACGGACCGGAGCGCAGGGGCCGTCCGCAGCCGCTGCGCGGCCGCTCGGACGCCGGCGCCGGCACGGCCCGGCCGACCGGGGGCGGCGCCCCCGACGACGAACCGGTCCCCGTCGACCAGGCCCTGGCCGAGCTGGAGGACATGATCGGCCTCGACCCGGTCAAACAGCAGGTGCGCGGCATCGCGGCCTCCATCGAGGCGGCCCGGCTGCGCGCGGACGCCGGGTTCCCCGTCGAGCGCCCGCTGCGCCACCTGGTCTTCTCCGGGCCGCCCGGCACGGGCAAGACCAGCGTCGCCCGCACCCTGGCCACGATCTTCCACTCCTTCGGCCTGCTGCCCACCTCCCGGGTGGTCGAGGCCCAGCGCGCCGACCTGGTCGGGGAGTACCTGGGCGCCACCGCCATCAAGACCAACGAGCTCATCGACCGCTCCCTCGGCGGCGTCCTGTTCATCGACGAGGCGTACTCGCTGGTCAACGAGGGGGACGGTCAGTCGGACCGGTTCGGCAACGAGGCGGTGCAGACCCTCCTCAAGAGGGCGGAGGACGACCGCGACCAGCTCGTCGTGGTCCTCGCCGGGTACGAGAAGGAGATGGACGCCTTCCTGGCCTCCAACCCCGGCCTGGCCTCGCGCTTCGCCACCCGGATCAGCTTTCCCAGCTATTCCGCCGACGAGCTGTTCCGCATCGCCGAGTCCCTCGTCCACCAGCGCGGCGACACCCTCGAGGCCGACGCGGCGCGCGCCCTCAGGCGAAGATTCGACCAGGTGGTCCAGCGGGAGGTGGTCGACGACCTGGGCAACGGCCGCTTCGCCCGCTCCGTGGTGGAGAAGGCCGCCCAGGCCCGCGACGTGCGCGTGGTTACCACCGGGGTGGACGGGGACACGCCCGCGCCGCGCCCCGAGGCGGAGGACCTCATCACGGTCCGCGCCGCCGACGTCGAGGCGGCCCATGCCGAGCTGACCTCACGCCTGCCGGGGTTCGGGGCCGCTCCCGGGATCGACGAGGCACTGGCCGAACTGGACGCCATGATCGGGCTGGAACCGGTCAAGCAGCAGGTCCGCTCCATCGTGGCCCAGCTGAGGGTGGCCAAGCTCCGCGAGGAGCAGGGCCTGCTCAACCAGGCGCCCATGCGGCACTTCGTGTTCTCGGGGCCGCCCGGCACGGGCAAGACCACGGTCGCCCGGGTGCTCGGCCGGGTGTTCTCCGCCCTCGGCCTGCTCGGGCGCGCCGACGTGGTCGAGGCCCAGCGGGCGGACCTGGTCGGCGAGCACCTGGGGGCGACCGCCGTCAAGACCAACCGTCTGGTGGACCGCGCCCTGGGAGGGGTGCTGTTCGTGGACGAGGCGTACTCCCTCGTCAACCCCGGCTACAGCGGCGGGGACGCGTTCGGGGCCGAGGCCATCCAGACCCTGCTCAAGCGCGCCGAGGACGACCGCTCGCGGCTCGTGGTGGTGCTCGCCGGCTACCCGGCCGAGATGGAGCGCTTCCTGGCCTCCAACGCCGGCCTCTCCTCCCGTTTCAACGTGCGGGTGCGCTTCCCCTCCTACAGCGCGGACGAGCTCACCGAGATCGCCGAGGCGGTGGCGGCCCGCACGGGCGACACCTTCGACGACACCGCCCGCGAGGACCTGCGCAGCATCTTCGGGCACGTGTGCGGGGCCGGGTGGATCGACGACCTGGGCAACGGGCGCTTCGCGCGCTCCCTGTTCGAGAAGGCGTGCTCCCACCGCGACCTGCGGGTGTCCCAGGAGAGGGGAGAGGACGCCACGGCCGTCGAGCTCACCCTCGTCACGAGCGCGGACGTCCGCAAGGCCTACGCCGAGGCCACCCAGCAGACGTAGGCCTGCTCCGCGGACCGTTCCGCGCCCGCGCCGTCCGGCGCGGGCGCCGGGCCCGCCGGGAGCACCCGCGGACCGCGCCCCGGCGGTGGCCGGGAGGGTTCGGCCCCGCCCCTTCCGCCGCGACGCCTCCCCGCCGGGCGGCAGGCCGGTGAACCCCTCCGGCCCGCCGCCCGGCCTCCGGGCCGGGTCCCCCGCGCCCCGCCGGCGACGTGTCCGGTCGGCCCGTGGAGACGGCCTCCGGGCGCTCCGGGGCGCCCGGAGGCGTGGTGCTAGTGTCCGACGCATGACCGCTGCACCCTCATCCTCCGCGTCCCCCGTCACCCAGGCGCTCATCCTCGCCGGTGGGCAGGCCACCCGGCTGCGGCCCTACACCGACACCCGCCCCAAGGCGATGGTGGAGGTGGCCGGACGGCCCATCATCGACTACCAGCTGGAGTGGCTGGCCGGCCACGGCGTCGAGCAGGTCGTGGTGTCCTGCGGATACAAGGCCGAGGTCCTGCGCGAGCACCTCGCCGCACGCCGGGGCGGGCCGGAGGTGACGCTCCTGGTCGAGGACGAGCCGCTGGGGCGCGGCGGCGCCCTGCGCTACGCCGCGACCGGCCTGCGCGACCAGGACGCCGCCTACTTCGCGCTCAACGGCGACGTGCTCACGTGGTTCCCACTGGACGAGCTGGCCGCCCACCACCGGGCCAAGGACGGCCTGGCCACCCTCGCCCTCGCCCAGTTCCGCACGACCTGGGGCATCGTGGACGTGGACGACCAGGACCGGATCGAGGGGTTCACCCAGAGCCCGCTGCTGCCGGTGTGGATCAACGCCGGCGTGTACCTGTTCGAGCCGGGCATCACGCCGCTGCTGCCGGAGAAGGGCGACCACGAGTCCTCGACCTTCCCCGAGCTGGCCGCGGAGGGGCGCCTGACCGCGTACCGGATCGACGGGTTCTGGCGCGGCGTGGACACCGCCAAGGACGTCAAGGAGGCGGGGGAGGAGATCACCGCCATGCGCGGCGGGGAGTGACCCCGCCCGGCAAGCCGGGCACGGGCCGACGGGACGCCGGGGCGGGTGGGTATCGTCGCGGACGTGACGAATGACGGTTTCATCCTCTCCAGTGTCCCCAACTTCCGCGACCTGGGCGGGCTCCGCACCGCGACCGGGCGTACGGTGCGCCACGGCCTGCTGTACCGCTCCGACGCCCTCCACTCGGTCTCCGAGGAGGAGGTGGCGGTCTACAACGGCCTGGGCATCCGGCAGCTCGTGGACCTGCGCACCCCCCACGAGCGGGAGAGCCTGCCCGACATCACGCCCGAGGGCGCCGCGTACACCGCCGTGTCCGTGCAGAACCCGGAGGCGGCGGGCGCCAACTTCTCCGCCGCGCTCAACGATCCCGAGGTCGCCCGGCGCATGTTCGCCGACGGCGCCGCCGAGCGCTTCATGCACGGCGTCTACCGCGAGCTGGTCACCGACGCCGAGGCGCTCACCGGCTACCGCGACCTGGTCGAACGGGCGGCCAAGGGCCCGACCGCCCTCGTCTTCCACTGCAGCGCGGGCAAGGACCGCACGGGCTGGGGCGCCGCACTGCTGCTCGGCCTGCTGGGGGTGGACCGCGAGACGGTGGTCACCGACTACCTGGCCAGCAACGAGCGCCAGGCGAACACCGACAAGTGGATGCGGCTGCTGGCCGAGAACAGCGGCCTGCCCTGGGAGGAGGTCGTGCCGATGACCCGGGTCCGGGCCGAGTACCTGGACACCTCGTTCCGCCACATCGACGAGGTGTACGGCTCCTTCGACAACTACGTCGTGGACGGCCTGGAGCTGTCCGGCGGCACCGTGGACCTGCTCCGGGAGCGCATGCTCCGGTAGCGCCCTCCGGGGCCGCGTCCGGACGGCGCGGGAGGGCCGCCCTACAGGGAGTCCAGTCGACGGCGCAGGTCGCTCTCACAGGTCGCCGTGTCCAGGACCTCGCCCAGGGCGGCCAGCACCGCGGGGCGGGCCACACCGCGGTCCAGCATCCGCCGGGCCGCGGCCCACAGGTTCGCGGGCCTCCCGTGCCACAGCCGCCGGGCCAGGCGCTCGTGGCGGTCCAGCTCCCTCTCCCGTTCGGGGTCGTCGCCGGTGACCGGCCGGTACCACCGGTCCCGGCCGCTGGAGTGGCGGCCGCTGTGCGGCGTGGCCGCCTCGTACTCGCCGTAGTGGTCCAGCCGCAGCAGCGCCCGGCGGCCGTGCGGGGTGTCCGGGTCGAACTCCTCCGGGGCCCAGGTCACCATCTCGCTCGCCAGCAGGGGGAACGCGAACATCCGCCGGGCCAGCGAAGCGAAGTCGCCGTCCGGCAGCAGCCGGCGCACCGCCTCCTGGCGCAACCCCAGCGGGCGCGCGGGGTCGCGGTAGACCCGGGCGAACTCCGCGGTGGACTCCCACACCGCGTCCAGGGTGGCGCCCACGGCCACGTCCGGAAGCCCGCCCCGGGCGCCCGCCCAGCGCACCCACGCGGCCAGCACGTGCGGCATGGCCTCCTGCTCCTCCGGCAGCAGCACCACGCGGCCGGGCAGCCAGTGAAGGAGGAAGGACTCCACCTTGCGCGGGCTGATCCGCGTCGGGCGGCCGCTGTCGACGTCGCAGCCGTGCGCGATGATGTGGTCGGCGCAGCGGCTCGCCGCGTACGAGTCGGAGAGCTCGGCCGCCTCGTCCGAGGCCAGGAAGCGGGCGGCCAGCACGGCGCGCCGGTCGCGCCGCCACACGGGGGCCTGTGGGGCGCCGGCCCCGGAGTGCGGGCCGGGCAGCGTGCGCACCCGTGCGCTGGCCAGGGCGAAGTGGGAGGCCAGCGAGCCCCCGGTCAGATCGGAGACGGTCAGGCCGATCGGCTCGACGGTCGGCCCCGAGGAGCGGTCGGCCGACGCCCCCGCCACCATGCGCTCGGTGCGCTCCAGGGCCCGGGTCAGCAGGGCCCGCGCCTCCGTGAGCTCGACCTGGGAGAACCGGGCGAACTCGTCCGCGTCGGCCCGCTCGCGGCAGCGGTCGAGCAGCCGGTCGACCTTGGTGGTGACCCAGGCGTCGCGGAGGACGCCGCCGCCGTTGTGGTCCAGGACCAGGATCAGCGCGTGCTCGGCAGGGGGCGGCCCGGCGTCGGGGGCGCGGTCCCCGTCGCGGCTGAACACGCACACCACGTCGTCGGTGTCGCCGAACTGGTCGCTGTTGACATAGGCGGCCACCGGGGTGACCGCGCCCAGCTGGGACGCCCAGCCGGGTACCTGGAGACCGCGCTCCTGGAGGGCGATCACGCCCTGCCCGGCGAGCTCGCGCTGCTCGGAGGACGTGCCCAGCGCGGCGACCGCCGCCAGGACGCCGAGGCCGGCCGACTTGCCGGAGGCGGTGGCGTGCGCGATCAGGCCCTCCCCGAGCAGCCGTCCGACGTCCACGCCCGGCATCCGCTCGCCCCACCAGCTGCCGAGCAGTTCGCTGAACGCCAGTTCGGCGTCGAGGGGATGGCGCATGGCGAGCATGGCCCGGGAGGCGCGCAGCATCTCGTCGAAGACGGCGCCGGGCACCGGTTCCGGACCTGTGGGCGTGGGAGGTGTAGGGGAGGGCACCGTCCGAGCGTATGACAGCCCCGGGCGTGGGGCTCCCCGTCCGCGCGATCCGGCGGCGGGCCCCTCCGCGGCCGGACGCGGACGGGGCGCCGCATCCCCCGGGGCGCCGCATCCCCCGGGGCGCGGCGCCCCGGGGTCCGGGCCGGGGGAGGGGTTCAGCGGGGCCGGGGGGCGGTGCGGTGTCCGGCGAGGAGCGTGGCCCCGGTCCTGAGCGGCGCCTGCCGGACGGCCTGGGAGGGCGGCACGGAGTTCACCATCGCCCGCAGGTGCTCCCGGGCGACCCGCTCGACCAGGTGGGGCGTGACCGTGATGCCCAGGTGCTCGAAGCACTGCCAGGTGTCGCGGACCCGGCGCTCGACACAGCGGTGGGACAGACCGCCGAACTCGTCGTGGAGCCGTGCCGAGATCTGTCTGAGATCCTGGACCGGGAAGGTCGGGAGCATGCGTGCTCACACCCCTAGCTGGAGATGGCCTGGACGGTGACCTCCACCCATTCCACTTGTTCTGGACGTACTGTCAACCCCTCCTACGGCACGCGGTCGATAAAAAAACATGGACGCACCGTTTACCCGTGACCCGCAGTTCCCCCAGGTCAAGGTGGTGAAAGGGATCAATCGGACGGATAACGTTCGCGTTTCGGGGTTTCGAGATCAAACCGACATCCAACACCCATTGCCGGTAATTGCGGGAAAACACGCCGGGAAAACCGCCGGTCCACCGTGTCCGGACCGCCCGGTGACCTAGCATTTACCTTCTCGCCGCCACGGGCGGCCGCCGGCGCGAGGGCCGTTGCGCGCGGGCGGGTGTGTCTTATGCTTGAGCCGTGACAGCGGCCGAGAGGGGTCATGGAGCGTGACTCCCGGGAGCCGCGGAGCCTCCGATCCCCCTCGGCGCCGCACCCTCCGGTTCCACCCCGTGGACGGCCCGCGCGGTCGACGGAGGCCACGCGGCCAAGGCAGAAGCCCCAGCGAAAAACGGGTGGGGAATCCGACGGTTCCGGAGGTGTCGAGCAGTTGAGCGCCGAGACGTCCATTCCCCCGCCCCGGCTCAGCAGGGCGCAACTCCCCGACGCGGTGAAATCCCTTCTCACCGACTCCCCGATCGGATTCGCCCTCCTCGGCCCCGACGACGTCTTCGGCACGGTCAACCAGCGGCTCGCCGTCCTCCTCGGACGGACCCCCGCCGAATGCCTCGGCCGGACGCCCGACGACCTCCTGGAGGAGAGCGGCGACCGGGTCGCCGCCGCCAGCCACCGCGCCTCGCTGGCCGGCGTCCGCGAGAGCGGGCACGCGATCCGCGACCGCCACCGCACGCCCTCCGGGCAGGTCTGGGACCTGACCTGGTTCCCCGTCACCGACCCCGGCACCGGGGACGAGCACGTCGCCCTCATCGCCGCGCACGACGGCGGCACCACCCGCCGGGACGAGCAGCGGCTGCGGGCCCTGCTCCAGGCGGGCAACCAGATCGTCTGGGCCGCCGGCTCCGGCGGCGACGTCCACGAGGACTGCCCCCAGTGGAGGGCCGTCACCGGCCAGGACCTCGACCGCTACCTCGGCCGCGGCTGGCTCGACGCGCTCCACCCCGACGACCGCCCCCGCGTCGAACGCGCCTGGGACGACGCCGTCCTCGACATCACGCCCTTCGACGCCATGTTCCGGGTGCGCACCCGCTCCGGCGCCTACAGCCACTACCGTGCGCGCGCCAACCCGATCATGGACGGCGCCGAGACGGCCGAATGGGTCGGCACCCTCGTCGACATCACCACCGAGCGCGAGGCGGACGAGCTGCGCCAGCGTCTCAACCAGCAGCTCAGCGAGGCGGCCATGCGGACCGCACGCCTCCAGAAGGCCACCTCCGACCTCGCCGAGGCGCTCACCGCCGACGAGGTCGTCAACGCCATGTCGGAGATCGGCCGCTCCGGAGTGGGCGCCGACCACACCTGCGTGGTCCTGCTCGACCGCGACCGCCTGCGCCTCCGCACGATCGCCGCCGCGCAGGCCCACCCCCTGCCCAGGCCCGCGTTCCCCCTGGACCACCCGGACGTCGCCGCCCGTGCGGTCGCCGACGGCCAGCCCCGCCTGGCCGCCAACCCGGCCGAGCTCGCCGCGCTGCTCGACGACGCGCCCATGGCCGCCGAACTCGTCCGGTCCACATCCGAGCGCGCCTGGGTGGCGCTGCCGATGATGGTCGCCGGACGGCCCATCGGGGCGCTGCGCTTCGCCTTCTCCACGCCGCGCGAGGTCACCGACGAGGAGCGCGTGTTCCTGGAGGCCCTGGCGGGCCAGTGCGCGCTCGCGATCGGCCGCGCCACCCTCTACGAGCAGGAGCACAGCACCGCGGAGGAGCTCCAGCGCAGCCTGCTGCCGGAGGAGCTGCCGGCGATCCGGGGCCTCCGGCTCGCCGCCTACTACCGGTCCGGCTCCCAGAACGTGCAGGTCGGGGGCGACTGGTACGACGCCTTCCCGCTGCCCGACGGACGCGTGGCCGGGGTGCTCGGCGACGTCATGGGCAAGGGGATCCCGGCCGCGGCGGGAATGAGTCGCATCCGGAACGCGTTGCGGGCACTGGCGTTCTCCATGCCGGAGCCCGCCGACGTCCTGACCGGACTCGACCGCATGTTCACCGCGACGGAGGGTATGGACCAGGTCACCACACTGGTCTACTTCGTCCTCGACCCCGTCACCGGCCAGCTCGACCTCAGCAACGCGGGACACCTCCCGCCGCTGGTCGTGGCCGGCAGCGCCGGGCCTTCGCTGCTCGACACCGAACCCGACACACCACTCGGGATCAGCTCGCCACGAGGTCACCACAAATTCTTCGTGCAACCCGGTAACACCGTCGCCCTGTACTCCGATGGACTGGTTGAGAACCGCAAACGGTCCGTCGACTCCGGACTCGACGAGCTCGTCAGCGTGGCGGCGTCGGCTCCTCCGGAGGTGGTGGGCGATCCACAGCAGATGCTGGAGTACCTTGTTGAGAGCATGCTCGATGGGTATGAGCAGGACGACGACGTCACTCTGCTCGCCGTTCAGCTTCCGGTGATCGATCCCGTGTCGGAGCGGTAGACCGTACGAACAAGTCCATTGCCTTGCCTACAGTGAAGAAGCCGTTCCGCCCCGCGACGCGGCGGTGATCCCCCAGGGGGATGACCTCCGGGAGCGCATACGCTTGAAAGACAAACGGCTTCCCCGCCCCAGTGGGGACGATCCCAGGCCGCAGGTGGGAGAGGGTGTCGTGCCCGGTCCCGACCGGGCGGACCACCGGGTCCGACAATCTCGCCACACGTCCGTTCGAGAGGTGTTTGTGTCATCTGCCAGTTCGACTCGCTCGAAGCAGTCCGAGTCACTGCAAGAGCCCGTCATTCAGCAGCTGATCGAGCGTGGGCGGTCCCAGGGCTTTCTTGAGCCCGAGGACGTGCGCCGTGCCTTCGAAGAGGCCGAAATTCCGATGTCGCAGGCGCAGTCCGTGCTCCGCAGCCTCGCCAAGGAGGGTGTGACCGTACTCGTTCCCGAGTCGGCCTCCTCCCGGCGCAAGGCCCCGCGGCGCAAGACGGCGACCACGCGGTCCACCTCGACCAAGTCCACCACGACGACCACGACGAGTCGGGCCGCCAAGCCCGTGCGCGCCGCGGCCGCCCACGAGCAGCCCGAGACGGTCACCGCGGTGGTCGACTCCGCGGAGGGCGCCTCCGGCACCGCCCGCAAGCCCGCGGCCAAGAAGACCGCGACCGCCAAGAAGGCGACCGCCCCCAAGAAGGCCGCGGCGGCCAAGAAGACGACCGCGTCCAAGGGCCCGGCGGCCAAGAAGACCGCGACCGCCAAGAAGGCGGGCAAGAAGGACCTCGAACTGGCCGCGGAGGGCGAGTTCGAGGACGACGACGAGGTCCTGGACGACCTCGAGCACACCGGCGCCGAGCTGGAGCTGGTCGAGGACACCCCGGACACCCCGGACCCCTCGGACAAGGACGCCAAGCCGGCCAAGCCCGAGGCCGTGGGCGCGCCGAGCAAGAAGCCCGACAAGGAGGACGAGTCCTTCGTCCTCTACGACGATGACGACGACGCCCCCGCAGCCCAGGTGGTCGCGGCCGGAGCCACCGCGGACCCGGTCAAGGACTACCTGAAGCAGATCGGCAAGGTGCCGCTCCTCAACGCCGAGCAGGAGGTCGAGCTCGCCAAGCGGATCGAGGCCGGCCTGTTCGCCGAGGAGAAGCTCTCCGACGAGGCCGACATCCTCACCTTCGAGCTGCGCGACGAGCTGGAGTGGATCGCCGAGGACGGCGGCCGGGCCAAGAAGCACCTGCTGGAGGCCAACCTCCGGCTGGTCGTGTCGCTCGCCAAGCGCTACACGGGGCGCGGCATGCTGTTCCTGGACCTGATCCAGGAGGGCAACCTCGGCCTTATCCGCGCGGTGGAGAAGTTCGACTACACCAAGGGCTTCAAGTTCTCGACCTACGCCACGTGGTGGATCCGCCAGGCGATCACCCGCGCGATGGCCGACCAGGCCCGCACCATCCGCATCCCGGTGCACATGGTCGAGGTCATCAACAAGCTGGCCCGCGTCCAGCGCCAGATGCTCCAGGACCTGGGCCGCGAGCCCACCCCGGAGGAGCTGGCCAAGGAACTCGACATGACCCCGGAGAAGGTCGTCGAGGTGCAGAAGTACGGTCGCGAGCCGATCTCCCTGCACACTCCGCTGGGCGAGGACGGCGACAGCGAGTTCGGCGACCTCATCGAGGACTCCGAGGCGATCCAGCCGGGCGAGGCCGTCAGCTTCACCCTGCTCCAGGAGCAGCTGCACTCGGTGCTGGACACCCTGTCCGAGCGCGAGGCCGGCGTCGTCTCCATGCGGTTCGGGCTCACCGACGGCCAGCCGAAGACTTTAGACGAGATCGGCAAGGTCTACGGGGTCACCCGTGAGCGCATCCGGCAGATCGAGAGCAAGACGATGTCGAAGCTCCGTCACCCGTCGCGTTCGCAGGTGCTCCGCGACTACCTGGACTAGGTCCCCCGGGTAGTCCCGACCGAAGCAGGACCGAGACCGTTGTGCCGTCCCGCCCGCGTGCGGGGCGGCACAACGGCTTCCGGCACCGCGTCGGCTCACGGGCGTGGCGACCCCCGCGTGTCCTCCGGCGTCCGGTGGGAGCGTCCCTTCCCGCGCGCGGGTCCGGCCTCCCAGGGTGTGTCCTTCATCCATCCGACGCCGCCCATGGTGTCGTACGCGCTGTAGGTGCGGCATAAAGTTGCGATACCGAGTCGTTATGTCGCGGGGAGTGACTTTGGGTCACCCCCGCCTCACGCTTCCGCCTCAGTCGCGGACGACCACGTCCATGACGCGAGGGGCCCCCGCCCGCGCCGCGGGCGCCAGCTCCGCGGTGTGCCCCAGGTCCCGCAGGGCCGCCACCAGCTCCTCCGGGGTGCCGGCGTCCACGCCCTCCACCAGGAGCGCGCGGGCGATGTCGCCCCGGGTGGCCTTGGCCATGTGGCTGACCACCGACCGCTCGACGGTCCCGCCCACCTCGCGCTCGCGCAGCACGCGCACCGCGACGGTGCGCCCGGCCGCCGCGCCGGTCGGCCTGAAGGCCGCCGCGTAGGCGGCCGAACGGCAGTCCACCAGCAGCCGCCCCTCGGCGAGCCCGCCCAGGGGGCCCGCCAGCGCACGTCGCCAGTGGGCGCCCAGGCCGCCCAGAGGGGGCAGCCGCACCCCCATGGACAGCCGGTAGGGCGGAAGCCGGTCGGCGGGGCCGACGACACCCCACAGGCCGGAGAAGACCAGCACCCGCTCGCGGACGCGGCCGACCGCGGGGGAGTCGAGGAGGCCGGGCAGTCCCAGCCGCTCGTAGAGGACACCCGTGTACAGCTCGGCGGCGCGCAGCGTCGGCGCGGTGGCCGCGTCCAGGTTGCGCTTGAGGGCGTCTGCCTGGTTGGCGGTCAGGCCCAGCACGTCCATGGCGACGTCCTCGGGGCCCGCGCACAGTTCCGTCAGCGCCGCCAGCACCTGTTCGCGGGCCGGGGCGAGCTCGGGCAGCGTGAGCGAGCCCGGGTCCAGGCGCGGTCCCTCCCCGGAACCGGCCTTGCCCTCGGACGGCGGCAGCAGGACGAGCATGGTGCGGACTCCAGAAGGGGCGGGGCAGTGGGTTCCCGCCCATGTTAGGGCGTGTTCGGCGGTGCCGGGCGGATCCCCCGGGGATCCGCCCGCGAGGTCGGCGGCGCCCGGTCCCGGGGCGGACCACCGGCGCCCGCACGGGGAGCGCCGTCCTGCCGGGCCCGCCGCCGCGGGCGCGGAGCGGCGTGGACGCCGGGCCCGTGCCCTCGGGGCCGCGCGACCGCCGCGGCGGGCCGCCCGGTAGCATCGTCCGCTTCCGACGAGGACTCCGGGGAGCGGGCATGCACGAGTGGGCGGCGAGGGTGGCGCGGGACTGGCCCGCGTTCACCGCGGAGACGCGCGGGGGCTGGAGGCTCGGCCTCGCCGACGGGGTGACCAAGCGGGCGAACTCCGCGCTGGTCCTGGACCCCGGCGCGGACGTCGCCGAGGTCACCGCCTACTACACCGGGCACGGGGTGAGGCCCTGCGCACAGGTGTGGCCGGGGGAGGAGGCCGTGGACGCCAGGCTGGCGGAGCACGGCTACGAGGTGGTGGAGCCCACCCTCGTCCTCGCCCGAGGCCTGGACGAGCGCCCCGCCGCCGAGGGCGCCTCCCTGATCACCGCGCGTCCCACCCCCGCATGGTCCGCCCTGTTCGGGCGCACGGGCGTGGACGCGCGCACGGCGGACACCGTCACGCGCATCCTCGGACAGGTCGGCACGGCCTACGGTGTCGCCGCCTCGGGGGAGGGCCGGGGCTGCGCGGTCCTGGACGGGGAGTCGGTCGGGATCTGCGCCATGGTCACCGACCCCGGGGCCCGCGGGAAGGGCGTGGCCACGGGCCTCCTCGCCGACCTGCTGCGGTGGGCGTACGACGAGGGGGCGCGGAGCGCCTACCTGTGCGTGGTGGAGGGCAACGAGCCGGCCCTGCGGCTGTACGGCGGCGCCGGGTTCGCCCCGGTCTCCCGCTACCACAACCGGGTCCTGGGCTGAGGGGGAGGAGACCCCGCACACAAAGGGACGGCGGCCCCTGGCGGGGCCGCCGTCGCTGTCGGGCCGTCTTCTCTTGTGCTCGTGTGGCTAACGCTCGTCCGCGGAGTTCTTGCTCTCGGTGAGCTTGTCGGTCTCGTCCTGGATGTCCGAAGCGATCTTTCGGAGAGAGTCGTCGTGCTTGCGCATGTGGTGTGCGCAGAACAGGAGTTCGCCGCCGGAGTTCAGCAGCACCCGGACGTAAGCCTGTGCACCACAGCGGTCGCAACGGTCAGCAGCCGTCAGCGGCTGGGTGGGGGCAAGGGTTCCAGTCACTTCGCCATCCTCAATACTCGGCGTTAGTCACCTCTGACAACATCTAACCCGACCCAGACGTTCCCAACCAGCCGCCGTGTACGCCGACAGCGGAATCTGCCTGGTTGGTGCCTGGAAGGAACGCTTTGGGACCTTTCTCGTCGGTCGTCTGCTCTCGGTCTCGTTCTACCCCGGGGAGGGCCCTGCATCCCCGGAAAAGGGGAGTATCCAGGTCGCATCCACCAGAGGTGGTAGTCTCGCGCGGGGCGGGACCCGTGCTCCCTTCGCCCCTGTACCAGCGGAACACGCTCGTGCGCTCCCGGCGACGACGCCGGACGGCGCCCCGGCGGCGCGCGCCCGCCCAGCCCGCCACGTGCGACGGAAAGCGACCGGCGCGCCGCGGCCAGGCCCCCCTTTCGTCGGTGCGGCGCGGTACAAAGGGCACGCACCGCATCAGACCCCGATGGCCCTCGAAACGCAGGAGATGTCCGAGTGACCGCCTTGACCGCAGCCGTCCACGACCCGGGGGACTACTCAGCCCGGCACCTGTCGGTCCTCGAGGGTCTGGAGGCGGTGCGCAAACGCCCGGGCATGTACATCGGGTCCACCGACAGCCGCGGCCTCACCCACTGCATGTGGGAGATCATCGACAACTCCGTGGACGAGGCCCTGGGTGACTTCTGCGGCCGGATCGACGTCACACTCCACGCCGACGGCTCGGTGGCGGTGAGCGACGACGGGCGCGGCATCCCGGTCGACCTCGAGCCCAAGTCCGGGCTCTCCGGCGTGGAGCTGGTCATGACCAAGCTCCACGCGGGCGGCAAGTTCGGCTCCGGCTCCTACACCGCCTCCGGCGGTCTGCACGGCGTCGGCGCCTCGGTCGTCAACGCCCTCTCCGCCCGGGTCGACGTGGAGGTGGACCGCCAGGGCCGCACCCACGCGATGAGCTTCCGCCGGGGCATCCCCGGCCGCTTCGCGGGCCCCGGGCCCGACGCCGAGTTCACCCCCTCGTCCGGCCTGGACCAGATCCGCAAGGTCGCCCAGAGGACCACCGGCACCCGCATCCGGTTCTGGCCGGACATGCAGATCTTCCTCAAGGACGCGGAGATCGCCCGCGAGAACCTGCTGGACCGGGCCCGCCAGACCGCCTTCCTCGTCCCGGGACTGACCATCTCGGTGCGCGACGAGCGCGCGGAGGGTGAGCCCGCCCACGAGGAGGAGTTCCGCTTCGACGGCGGCATCGGCGAGTTCTGCACCTTCCTGGCGCCGGACGACCCGATCAGCGACGTCCTGCGCATCCAGGGCAGCGGGAGCTTCACCGAGACCGTCCCCGTCCTGGACGACGCCGGCCACATGGTGCCCGCCGACGTCGAGCGCCGCCTCGACGTCGACGTCGCCCTGCGCTGGGGCACCGGCTACGACACCACCGTGCGCTCCTTCGTCAACGTGATCGCCACCCCCAAGGGCGGAACCCACATCAACGGCTTCGAGCGCGCCCTGGTGCGGGTCGTCAACGACCAGCTGCGCGCCACCAAGCTGCTCCGGAACAGCGACGACCCCGTCACCAAGGACGACACGCAGGAGGGGCTCACCGCGGTCGTCACCGTCCGCCTGCCCGAACCGCAGTTCGAGGGCCAGACCAAGGAGATCCTCGGCACCTCCGCCGCGACCCGCATCGTCTCCCAAGTGGTCGGCAAGGAGCTCCGCGAGTTCCTCACCTCCACCAAGAAGCCGGAGAAGGCCAAGGCCCGCACCGTGCTGGAGAAGGTCGTGGGCGCCGCCAAGGCGCGCCTGGCCGCCCGCCAGCAGAGGGAGACCCAGCGGCGCAAGAACGCCCTGGAGAACTCGGCGCTGCCCGCCAAGCTGGTGGACTGCCGCAGCGAGGGGCTGGAGCACAGCGAGCTGTTCATCGTCGAGGGGGACTCCGCGCTGGGCACCGCCAAGCTCGCGCGCAACTCGGAGTTCCAGGCGCTGCTGCCGATCCGGGGCAAGATCCTCAACGTGCAGAAGTCGTCGGTCACCGACATGCTCAAGAACGCCGAGTGCGCCGCGATCCTCCAGGTCATCGGGGCGGGGTCGGGCCGGACCTTCGACATCGACGCCGCCCGCTACGGCCGGATGATCCTCATGGCCGACGCGGACGTGGACGGCGCGCACATCCGCTGCCTGCTGCTCACGCTCATCTACCGCTACATGCGGCCGATGCTGGAGGCCGGCCGGGTGTTCGCGGCGGTGCCGCCGCTGCACCGCATCGAGCTGACCAACGTCCGGCGCAAGCGGGGCGCCAAGCCCGAGGACCGCTACATCTACACCTACTCCGACGCCGAGCTCCAGCGCACGCTGCTGGACCTGGAGAAGCGCAAGATCGGCTGGAAGGAGCCGGTGCAGCGGTACAAGGGCCTGGGCGAGATGGACGCCGACCAGCTGGCGGAGACCACCATGGACCCGCGCCACCGTACCCTGCGCCGGATCCGGGTCGAGCAGGCCGAGGAGGCCGCGGCCGTGTTCAACCTGCTGATGGGCAACGAGGTGGCGCCGCGCCGCAAGTTCATCCAGCAGGGCGCCCAGGAGCTGGACATCGCCCGCGTCGACATCTGACCGGGACGAGGGCCGGAGAGGCCCTCGCGCGAAGGGCCCGCACCCCGGTGCGGGCCCTTCGCGCGTCCTCAGGGGGCGGCGGGGGGCTCCCACACGCCGTCCCCGAGGAACCGGTCGATGGAGGCCCGGTAGGGGGCGGGGTCCAGGCCCTTCTGCGCCACCCAGCCGTCGTCGTAGTAGCTGTGCTGGTAGCGTTCGCCGCCGTCGCAGATCAGGGTGACCACGCTGCCCCTGCGGCCCTCACGGAGCATCCTGGCGACGAGGTGCCACACCCCCCACAGGCTGGTGCCCGTCGAGCCGCCGGCGGACAGGCCGGTGTGGTCGTACAGGTGCCGCATCGCGGCGATGCTCGCCGCGTCGGGCACGGGGATCATGAGGTCGATCACGGAGGGGACGAAGCTCGGCTCCATCCGGGGGCGGCCGATGCCCTCGATCCTGGAGGGCATCCCCGTGGCGTAGTCCGGGGCGCCGGTGACCCAGCCGGGGAAGAACGCCGAGTTCTCCGGGTCCACGACGGCCAGCCGGGTGTCCATCCGCCGGTACCGCAGGTACCGCCCGATGGTCGCGGACGTGCCCCCGGTGCCCGCCCCCACCACGATCCAGTCGGGACAGGGGTAGCGCTCCATGCCGAGCTGCTCGAAGATCGACTCGGCGATGTTGTTGTTCCCGCGCCAGTCGGTGGCCCGCTCGGCGTAGGTGAACTGGTCCATGTAGTGGCCGCCGCTCTCCGCCGCGAGCCGCTCCGCCTCGGTGTACATCGCGGGCGGGCTGTCCACGAAGTGGCACCGGCCGCCGTACCGCTCGATGAGGGCGATCTTCTCCGGGCTGGTCCTGCGCGGGATGACCGTGATGAAGTCCAGCCCGATCAGCTGCGCGAAGTAGGCCTCCGAGACCGCGGTGGACCCCGAGCTGGCCTCCACGATCGTGGTGCCCTCGCGGATCCACCCGTTGGCGAGCCCGTACAGGAACAGCGAACGCGCCAGCCGGTGCTTGAGGCTGCCGGTGGGGTGCACCGACTCGTCCTTCAGGTACAGGTCGATGCCCCATTCCGGGGGCAGGGGGAACACGTGCAGGTGGGTGTCGGCCGAACGGTTCGCGTCCGCCACGACCTTGCGGACCGCCTCGTCGACCCAGGCGCGGGTACCGGCGTCGCTGCGGTCCACCCACGGGGCGGCGTCGTCCGGTTCCGGACCGGTTGGTGAGGATGCCATGGTCAGCAGGGTAGCCCTCCCGGGTCCCCGGCCCCTCCGCGCCCCGGGGGCCGGGAGCGCGCCGGGCGGGGGCGCCGGTCCACCCGGGGGCGCCCCGGCACACGGGAGGCCGGGCCCCTCGGGCCCGGCCCCGGGTCGCGGCCGCCCGGCCGGCGGCCCCGGTGCGGGGGAGGGCGCGCCGGGCGGCGCCCCTCAGTCCAGCGATCCCCCGGACATCACCGAGTACATGCGCCGGTAGGTGGCAGCCTCGTCGTGGCGGCTCTGGCGCTCCAGCGTGCGGGCGAGCGCGATGTGCGCCCAGTTGTCCACCGGGTCCAGCTCGATGATCCTGCGGAAGGTCCTCTCGGCCTTGTTGAGCTGAGCGGAGTGGAAGTAGGCGCGTCCGAGCAGCTCCAGCAGCGACCTGCTGTCGGGATCGTGCTCGACGATCGGTTCGAGGGTGCGGGCCGCGTAGATCGGGTCGCCCAGTTCCATGAACATGCGGGCGCGGTTGTAGGTCTCGTAGGTGCTCTCTTCCACGGTGCTCCTTCCGACGGCGCGAACCGTCCCGGATCACAACGGCCAGGGGTCCGGCCGCATTCCCTGGTGTGGCGTGTGGGGTGGAGGCGCTTTGTGAGGTCTGGTGTGACCCACTGGCGCCACCACCCCCATCAGAGAGATCCCCGCACACGGGGCCCGCACACGCGGTCCGCCCCCCGGGCCGGGGCCCCGGGAGGCGCGGACGGCGCTCCGCGCCGCGTCGTCACAGGTCCGTGGGGGAGATCCGCCCGGTGTCCACGTCGTAGATCGCACCCGCGACGGGCAGGCCGGCGGGGAGCAGCGGGTGGTGGCGGATGCGCTCCAGGTCGTGCCCCAGCGCGCCCAGCTGGTCGCTGTTCGTGTGGAACTCCAGGCTCCGCGTGTCGACCCCGTACTCCTGCTGGATGAGGTCGTGGACGGCGTCGTCGCCGGGCACCGACGCCATCTTGCAGCGGGTGTGCGGAAGGACCAGCACCCGCTCGACCCCGAGCAGGTACACCGCCAGCACCAGGGTGCGCAGCGTGTCGTCGGTCACCCGGGCGCCCGCGTTGCGCAGGATCTTGGCGTCGCCCGGCTCCAGGCCGAGCATGTCCAGGGGCTCGATTCTGGAGTCCATGCAGGTCACCAGGGCGAGGCCGCGCCCCGCGACCGGTTTGAGCCCGGCCAGCGAGAAGTCGGCCGCGTAGCCCGCGTTGGCCGCGAACACGTCGTCGAAGGCGCCTGCGGAGGGGACGGCACCGTTGTTGTCACCCACGTGGAGTCACTCCCTTGTCCTTGGTCACAGCTGTGCCGTGCACACCGGAGCACTCCGGTGTGCACGGCACGGGATGGAGGGGTCAGGCGCCGGGACCGGTGATCCCGGAGTCGGTCTGACCGCTACCAACAGTAACGATCGCCCTCGGGAGGGCGTCACCCGACCCGTCCCGACGGTCGCTGGTGTCGGGAAGCCGGACGGGCTTGCCGTCCGCCCGCGAGGCGCGGGCCGGTGCCCGGCCGATCCAGCCGAACAGCAGGGTGTCCTCGCCCTTCAGGTAGCGGTGGCACCGCACGCCGCCCGTGGCGCGGCCCTTCGTCGGATACGTCTCGAACGGCGTCACCTTGGCCGAGCCGGCCTGTGTGCCCTCCAGCGCGCTGGAGGAACCGGAGACGGTGACCACCACCGAGTCCTCCGGGCTCGGGACGGCGCCGAACCAGAGCACGCGGGCCTCCTCCGACAGGCGCACGCCCGCCACGCCCCCCGCCGGCCTGCCCTGCGGGCGCACGGTGCTCGCGGAGAAGCGCAGCAGCTGGGCCTCCGAGGTGATGAAGGCGAGGTCCTCCTCACCCGAGGAGAGCTGCGTGACGCCGATGACGCGGTCGTCGTCCTTGAGCGCGATGACCTCGAAGTCGTCCTTGTTGGGCGGGTAGTCCGGGGCGACGCGCTTGACCACGCCGCCGACCGTGCCCACGGCGAAGCCGGGGCCCGAAGTATCCATGGCCACCACCGACACGACGCGCTCGCCCTCCTCGAGCTGGACGAACTCCCCGACGTCCAGGCCCGAGGCCAGGGGCGGGCGCTCGTCGTCGCGGTCCGGCAGCTCGGGCAGCTCCACCACCGGGACGCGGATCATCCGGCCGAGGTCGGTGACCAGGCCGACGTCCGAGCGCGAGGTGGTGGGCACCGACACGTGGATGGCGTCGTGCCGGGTGCGCAGCCCCTCGTAGACGCGCGGCACCGCGGCGCCCTTGCTGCGGCCGATGGCGCCGTCGACGCCGAACAGCACGTGGCAGGGCTGGTCGGCCATCTCCAGCGGGACGACCGCGCTGCGGGCCGCCCCGTCGCTCTCCCGCAGCTGGGTGCGGCGCGGGGTGGCGAACTCCTTGGAGACGTCGGCGAGCTCCTTGGAGACCACGCGGCGCAGCTTCTTGTCCGACTCCAGGATCGCGGTGAGGGAGTCGATCTCCTGGTTGAGCTTCTCCCGCTCGGTCTCCAGCTCCAGTCTGTCGAACCGGGTCAGGCGGCGCAGCGGGGTGTCCAGGATGTAGCGGGCCTGGGTGTCGGACAGGCCGTAGGCGCCCATCAGGGACTCGCGGGCCGCCGCCGTGTCGTCGGCCTCGCGGATGAGGGCGATGACGCGGTCGATGTCCAGCAGGGCCGTGACCAGGCCGTCCACCAGGTGCAGGCGCTCCTGCCGCTTCGTGCGGCGGAACTCGCTGCGGCGGCGGACGACCTCCAGGCGGTGGTTGACGTACACCTCGAGGAGTTCGCGCAGGCCCAGGGTCTGGGGCTGGCCTTCCACGAGGGCGACGTTGTTGATGCCGAAGGACTCCTCCATCGGCGTGAGCCGGTAGAGCTCCTCCAGCACGGCCTCGGGGTTGAAGCCGTTCTTGAGCTCGATGACCAGGCGCAGGCCCTGGGTGCGGTCGGTGAGGTCCTTCAGGTCCGAGATGCCCTGGAGCTTCTTGGACTGCACCAGCTCCTTGATGCGGCTGACGACCTTCTCGGGGCCCACGTTGTAGGGGAGGGCCGTCACGACCAGGCCGGTACGGCGGGCGGAGACCTTCTCGATGGCGACGGTGGCGCGCGTCTTGAAGGTGCCCCGGCCGCTGCGGTAGGCGTCGCGGATGCCGTCCAGCCCGACGATGGTGCCGCCCGTGGGCAGGTCCGGGCCGGGCACGAACTCGGTGAGCTCCTCCAGGGTCGCGTCGGGGTGGGAGATCAGGTGGCGTGCGGCGGCGATGACCTCGCCCAGGTTGTGGGGGGCCATGTTGGTGGCCATGCCCACGGCGATGCCGGACGCCCCGTTGACCAGCAGGTTGGGGAAGGCGGCGGGGAGGACCTCGGGTTCGGTCTCCTGGCCGTCGTAGTTGGGCTTGAAGTCGACGACGTTCTCGTCGATGGACGAGACCAGCAGCTCGGCGGCGCGGTCCAGACGGGCCTCGGTGTAGCGCATGGCGGCGGGGGCGTCGTCGCCGCCCAGCGAACCGAAGTTGCCGTGGCCGTCGACCAGGGGCACGCGCATGGCGAAGGACTGGCTGAGGCGGACGAGGGCGTCGTAGATGGCGCTGTCACCGTGGGGGTGGAGCCGTCCCATCACGTCCCCGACCACACGGGCGCACTTGACGTGCCCGCGGTCGTGGCGGAGCCCCATCTCGTTCATCTGGTAGAGGATGCGCCGCTGAACCGGCTTCATGCCGTCGCGGGCGTCGGGGAGCGCGCGTTGGTAGATGACCGAGTACGCGTACTCCAGGAAGCTGCCTCGCATCTCCTCGGAGACGTCGATGTCGATGATCTTCTCGGCGAGATCCTCGGGGGGACGGGAAGTAGTACGGGCCATGTCCGTAATTCTGGCCTGTGCCGGAGACTGAAACGTACGCGGACGCGTGGTTGGACGTGTGTGAGTCGCGCGACTGAGGGGTTTTGACCCCTTGCGACGTGGTTTTCGCCCTGGAAGCAGAGAGGGGTGAAAAGCACCGTGGTGCGACGGGGTGACGGGTCCGGGCCCTCTTCCCCGGAGGGGGACCTGGCCGACGGGGGTTGGTTCGGGCGCCCGGGCGCGGGCCGGGGCGGGGCCCGGAAGAGCAGGCTCTGACCGCCGGTCAGAGCCTGCCCGCCGTCAGTCGCTGAAGGGGATTGTGACCGAGGCACCGTCGTCCGGGCCGACCAGGATCCGTGAGCTGTCGCTTCCCAGGGCGCTCCACAGTTCGACGCGGACCGAGCCGTCGACCATGTCGCCGAGGGCGCCGTCGCTGTCGGCCGCGCCTCCTCCCTGCGTGTACTCCTCCCAGCCGGACTGGTCGTTGGTGGCGAAGTAGCGGTAGGTCTCCGTCCGGTCGTCGGTGCCGTCGCCGTCCAGGTCGTAGACCACGCGGACCTGGACCGCGTTGGCGATCGCGTTTCCGGAGTCCACCGGCAGGGAGAACGCGGTGGCGTCGCCGTTGTGGGAACCGGTCAGGCCGTCGACCCGCAGGACCACCCGGTCCTCCGGCGGCAGGCCGTCCTGGTTGCGTCCTCTGGCGGAGGCCACGGTGATCTCGTCGGCGGACCCGTGCGGGGTTCCGGAGAGAGCAGAGGGGGTCAGGTGGAGGTCTCCGTCACCGACGTTGCCCTCCCCGGGGTCGCCCGGGTCACCGGGGTCTCCGGGGTCGCCCCCGCCGCCCTCACCCCTGGTGGAGGCCAGGGAACCGGGCTCCACGCTCAGTTCGACGCCGTCGGAGAACGTGACCGTCACCGGGTCGGTGCCCGGGTTGAAGGCGGTGTGGGTGCGGGTCCCGCCGTCGTCGAACACCGCGTAGTGGGCGGTGTCGGCGGTGACGGAGGCGTCTACGGTGCCGACCTCGGCGAGGGTGGAGACCCACTGGTAGGTGTGCGGCTTGGAGCCGCCCGCCTCCGGTTCGTAGGTCTGCCACTGCTCCTCGAACATGCGCAGGGCGTCGTCGCCGTCGGAGAGGGCGCGGTGCGCCCAGTGGATGTCCCTCCAGATCTCCGGCTCGCGGCCCAGGCGGTCCACGAGCGACCGGTAGACGGCGCCGGCGTGTTCGGGGTCGTGCCCGAGGTACAGCGAACCGGCGGTGATGGGCAGGTAGTTGATGCCGTAGTGCTCCTCGTCGCCGCCGTCCCACCAGATGCGGTAGTCGCCGCCGTCGCCCCACACCATGCCGACGACGTCGTGCTCGTAGTCCTCCGGGAACGTCCCGCCGCCCTGGTCCTGCCAGTAGCGGGGGATCGCGGAGGCCTGGGTGGTGTGCAGGTACACGCCGAGGTCGCGGATCTCCTCGTCGCCGGCCAGGGAGCCGAACAGGGCGGTGGCGGCGGCGAAGTGCATGCCCTCGGAGGAGGACTCCTGGTTGTTGCCCGCCGCGAACCCGGCGTGCCCGGACGCCCAGCCGTGCCCGGCGTAGGGAGAGAAGGAGCGCAGGCGCGGGAACATCGGGTCGTCGGGGTCGGTGGCGGCGACGTCGCGGATCAGGAGACGGATCATCCCGCCCCAGGCGTCCTCGGCCGCCCAGGCGCGGTCGTAGCGGGCGACGACGGCGGCGGCCGAGACGAAGTAGCCGTAGTGGAAGTCGTGGTCGTTGAGCTCCTGGGCGGCCCCGAAGCTGTCGGGGTAGCCGAGCATGGTCCCCCACTCGGCGTCGTAGTGGAACTGGCGCGTGCCGCCGGCCGTCAGCCAGTCCTCCAGGCGCCCCCTGACCAGGTCGAGGAGCTCGTCGCGGGCCTCGGTGTGGCCGATGGAGTCGGCGATGGGGACGAGCTGCGCGAGACGGCCCATGGCCTTGCCGTCCCAGTAGGTGTCGCCGGGCTCGGGGAAGAGCTCCTCCCCGGCGAGCACCTCGTCGATGAGCTGCCGCATGCGGTCGTGGTCGGCGCCGTCGACCGTGGGCAGGCTGGGCAGGACGCCGTTGGTGGTCAGCTCCGTGGTGAAGCTGCCGCCTTCTGCGACGCGCATCTCGCCGCGCGGGGACGTGTAGGACAGGCCGGTCACGTCGGTGACGGCGTTGTCCCACTGGTGGGGGTAGAGCGCCATGAGGGTGCCGGTGCGGTCGCCCTCGACCGCCTCGGTCTCCACCCGGTAGGTGCTGGTCAGGGTGGCCCCGGCCTCGTCGTAGTCGTAGTCGACCACGGAGCCGGTGACGACGGAGTGGGCGTAGGGGGCGAAGGCGTCCAGGTCCCCGGGGGAGGGGAGGACGGCGACGGAGTAGTGGCCGCCGTCGCCGGTGGCGGCGGTGAAGGTGTCGCCCGACCGGGTCCAGGGGGAACCCGACGGCGCGAACAGCGCGTAGTGGCGGCCGCCGACGCTCGCGCCGACGACGGAGCCGTCCTCGTGCCAGACGTCGGGTGCGCTGCTGAAGCTCACCTCGGCGTCGCCGCCGCTGGTCTCGGCGTAGGCGAAGGGCAGGCCCTGCCCGATGGTGACGCGGAGGGTGGGGCCTCCGCCCGCCCACTCGGCGGTGACCGTCCAGTCGCCGCTGTCGGCGACCCGGGTGTCGGGGGAGTCGAGGCCGACCGCGCCCAGGGAGAGGTCGGGGACGTGGGGGAACTCGTACTTGAGGCCGTCGGCCACGAGCCGGGGGGTGTCGGGGTAGCCCATCTCCAGGCCGCCCTCGTGGGGGTGGTAGCTGGCGGGGTGGGCGAAGAGGTTCTCGCCGTGGGGGTTCTCCGGATAGCGCTGGAAGATGAGGGAGGACCACCACTCGTTGGTGGGGGCCGCGCCCTCGTAGTCGTCGGTGACCTTGGGGGAGGCCGGTGCGCCGCTGAGGTCGGAGGGGCCGGAGGCCCCGGCCGGGAGGGTGTCGGTGTAGCTGCCGGACCCCACGGGGACGGCTGCGGCGCCCGTGGCCGCCGCGGTGGTCGCGGGGACGGGCCCGGTGAGCGCCGGGAGGGCGGCGCCGGTGAGGAGGAGGGCGGCGCCGGCCGCCAGGAGCGCGGGCCGGGCGGGCCCTCCCCGTCGTCGGGCCGGGGCCTCGGGGGAGGCGTGTCGGGGGCCGGTCCGGCCCCGTGGTCGGTGCATGTCATTGTCCTTCCGCCGTGCGTGTCGCGAGAATGCGGGAGCGCTCCCAGACGCGAGCGCCCCAGACGTGAGCCCTGGCGTCGAGTGTTCAGATACCGGTTCGGGAGTGCAATGCCGGGAAGACGGATAGTTTCCGTTTCGTTACGCGGCGTGTTCTGCGGCTCTTTTCGGACGCGGTCCCCCCGGGGACCGGGTGCGGCGGGCGCCCCGGCGCCGCGCCGGAGCGGAGGCCCTCGCGCGTCCGTCCTGTGGACGACCCCTCCGATGTCCCCCGGCTCTGGTACCAAGGAGGACATGGCCACACCCACCGCTGACACCACCGTCCCCGCCGACGCCTCCGGCGGCGCGCTCCGCGAGCAGGCCGAGGCGCACCTCCGGGCCCTGGCCGGGGACTCCGCACGGCTGCGCGAGGACCAGTGGACCGCCATCCGCGCCCTGGTCGCCGAACACCGCAGGGCACTCGTCGTCCAGCGCACCGGCTGGGGCAAGTCGGCGGTGTACTTCGTCGCCACCGCCCTGCGCCGGGCGGAGGGCGCGGGCCCGACCGTCATCGTCTCGCCCCTCCTGGCCCTGATGCGCAACCAGATCTCGGCCGCGGAACGGGCCGGCATCCGGGCCCGGACCATCAACAGCGCCAACACCACCGCGTGGGAGGCGACCTACGCCGACGTCGCCGCGGGCGAGGTCGACGTCCTGCTGGTCAGCCCCGAGCGGCTCAACAACCCGGAGTTCCGCGACCGGGTCCTGCCGGAGCTCGCCGCGGGCGCGGGCCTGGTCGTCATCGACGAGGCCCACTGCGTCTCCGACTGGGGCCACGACTTCCGCCCCGACTACCGGCGCATCCGGTCCCTGCTGCACGACCTGCCGGACGGGGTGCCCGTCCTGGCCACCACGGCCACGGCGAACGAGCGGGTCACCCGCGACGTCGCCGAGCAGCTCCAGGCGGGCGGCGAGCGCCAGGACACCCTGGTGCTGCGCGGCTCGCTGGAGAGGGAGAGCCTGCGGCTGGCCGTGGCGCGGCTGCCCGACCCCACGGCCAGGCTCAGCTGGCTCGCGGAGCACCTCCCCAAGATCCACGGATCGGGGATCGTGTACACGCTGACCGTCAGCGCCGCCCAGGAGACCGCCCGCTTCCTCCGCGAGCAGGGGCTGGAGGTGCGCGCCTACACCGGGCAGACCGACCCCGACGAGCGCCGGGAGGCCGAGGACGACCTCCTCGCCAACCGGGTCAAGGCGCTGGTGGCCACCAGCGCGCTCGGCATGGGCTTCGACAAGCCCGACCTGGGGTTCGTCGTGCACCTCGGTGCGCCGCAGTCCCCGATCTCCTACTACCAGCAGGTGGGCCGCGCCGGACGTGGCGTGGAGCGCGCCGAGGTGGTCCTGCTGCCCGGCCGCGAGGACACCCAGATCTGGGAGTACTTCGCGGGGCTGTCGTTCCCGCCGGAGCAGACCGTGCGCCAGACCCTGGACGTGCTCGCGGCGGAGGGCCGGCCCCTGTCCGTGGCCGCGCTGGAGACCCGGGTGGACCTGCGCCGCACCCGGCTGGAGCAGATGCTGAAGGTGCTGGACGTGGACGGCGCGGTCCGCCGGGTCCGCGGCGGGTGGGAGGCCACCGGCCGGCCGTGGAGCTACGACGCGGAGCGGTACGCGGCCGTCACCGAGGCGCGTGAGCGGGAGCAGCGCGCCATGCTCGACTACATCGACCTCGACACCTGCCGCATGGAGTTCCTGCGCCGCCAGCTGGACGACCCCGAGAGCGTCGCCTGCGGGCGCTGCGACGTGTGCACCGGCGAGTACTGGAACACCGACGTGGACCCCGGGCGCCGTGAGGCCGCGGCGGAGCACCTCGACCGGCCGGGCACGCCCATCGCCCCGAGGCGGCAGTGGCCGTCCGGCATGGACACCCTGGGCGTGGGGCTGACCGGGAAGATCAAGGACGACCTCCGCGCGGGCGAGGGGCGGGCCCTGGGCCGCCTCACCGACATCGGGTGGGGCAACGAGCTGAGGCGCGTGCTCGCGGACGACGCGCCGGACGCCCCGGTGGACGAGCGGATGCTCCAGGGCGTCGTACGGGTCCTCGCCACGTGGGGCTGGGAGCGCCGGCCGGTCGGCGTCGTCGTGATGCCGTCCCGCACACGGCCCGCCCTGATCAACGACCTCGCCTCCCGCCTGTCCCGGCTGGGGAGGCTGACCCCGATCGGGGCGCTGGAGTACGGAGGGGCCGTGGAGCAGAGGAAGCACAACAGCGCCATGCGCCTGGCCCAGGTGTACGCGTCCCTGCGCGTCGGCGACGAGCTGCGCGAGCGGCTGGCGGCGGTCCAGGCCGAGACGCCCGGACCGGTCCTGCTGGTGGACGACTACACCGACACCGGCTGGAGCCTGACCGTGGGCGCCGCCCTGCTCAGGAGCGCGGGCGCCCCCGAGGTGCTGCCGCTGACCCTGGCCACCACCGGGGGCTGAGCGCCGCCGCGGCGGGGTGCGGGTCCGCCGCCCCCCGACGCGGACCGGCGGGTGTGCCGCGGCAGCGCCGCGGCACACCCGCCGGAACGAAGGCGTGCGGGGTCAGCGGATGCGCTGGCCGCGGGGGGCGCCGCGCCGGACGGGCTGGCCCTCCCCCAGGTCGGGTCGGGCGCCCGGCTGGTGCAGGGCCCGCGCGGCCAGGCGGTGGGCGCGGCCCAACGCCTCCTTGGGATGGCGGCCGGCGAGCCACGCCGGGAGGAACCCCGCGATGAAGGCGTCGCCGGCCCCCACGGAACCGGGGGAGGGCTCCACCGGCTCGGCGGGAGCGGTCACGCAGTCGTCACGGGTCTTGGACGCCCACAGTCCGCCGCCCTGGCCCAGCTTGAGCACCACGTTGGGGAACCAGGCGGTCAGCACCTTCGCCGCGGCCTCGGGGTCCTCCCGGCCGGTCAGCACCCTGGCCTGGTCGACGTTGGCGAACAGCAGCCGCGCGCCCTGGGTCCAGTCCAGGAAGTTCTCGGCGCCCGCGCGCTCCAGCGGCGCGTGCGAGCCGCCGTCGACCGAGATCGACATCCCGCTCTCGCGGGCCATCCGCAGCGCCACCCGGGCCGCGCGCCGGGAGTCGGCGTTGATCAGGGTGTACCCCGACACGTGCAGGTGCCCGTCGGGGCCGAACACGTCGCGGGGGAGGTCCTCGGGCTGGAGGCGGGCGTTGGCGCCGGGGTCGCTCAGCATCGTGCGGTCGCCCCGGTGGGTGATCATCACCACGCAGGTCCCCGTGGGCCGCTCCGGGTCCATCACCATGCGCGAGTCCAGACCGTAGCCCATGAGCTCCATCTCACGGGTCCGGCCGGTGATGTCGGAGCCGCGGCGGCCGACGAAGGTGGTGTCGGTACCCTCCACGGCCAGCCACGAGGCGATGTTCGCCCCGGAGCCCCCGCCATACATGATCACGGACGCCGGAGTGTCGCTGCCGCGGGCCAACGGGTGGAACGCGCGCGCGACGGCGTCGGTCATCAGGTCACCGATCACGACCACTCGTGTCATTTCGCCAGCCACCACCGAGGGTTATAAGAATCCGTGCTCGCACGACGTTAACAGGTGAACCGTCAGCGGCGTGTAACGAACTGAACGCGCCCCGGCCACACGTCGGCGGAAGGGCGCCGATCGCCGCTGTGGAGGGCGTCGCCGCGCCCCGGGAGCCCCCCGCGATGAGCATTGCGTCACGTGGGGCCGGTAGCCCGCACGGGCCGACCGGGGGCCGGGGAGGGCATACCGTGCGGACGCCCCGGGGCGTTTTCGCGGTGCCCGCATGGACTTTCCCCGGATTCGACCGATTGTCGTCTAGTCTCGCAGTCGTGCAGTCCTACCCGAATCACTGGGAAGCCGACGTCGTCCTGACCGACGGAGGCACCGCGCACCTGCGCCCCATCACCCCTGAAGACGCCGACCTGCTGCGCGAGTTCCACGCACGCCTCTCCCCGGAGACGATCTACTACCGGTTCTTCGCGCCCTACCCCAAGCTCTCCGACCGCGATGTGAAACGGTTCACGACGGTCGACTACGAGGACCGCGTGGCCCTGGTCGCCACCATCTCCGACTCCCTGGTCTCCGTGGTGCGCTACGACAAGGTCGCGCCCGAGGAGGCCGAGGTCGCCTTCGTCGTGGAGGACGGCCACCAGGGCCGCGGCCTGGCGTCGGTGCTGTTGGAGCACATCGGCGCGGCCGCGCGCGAACGGGGGGTGCGCCGCTTCATCGCCGACGTGCTGCCCGAGAACCGGCGGATGATCAACGTCTTCCGCGAAGCCGGGTACACCGCCCAGCAGACCTTCGACGAGGGGGTCATCCGCCTCACGCTGGACCTCCAGCCCACGGACGACTCCACCGAGGTCATGCGGGCCCGCGAGCAGCGCGCGGAGTCGCGCTCCATCGCCCGGCTCCTCTTCCCCGACTCGGTCGCCGTCATCGGCGCGAGCCGGACCGCCCACACCATCGGCCAGACGGCCCTGCGCAACCTCCTCGGAGGCGAGTTCCAGGGGCCCGTCTACCCGGTGCACCCCGAGGCCAAGGCCGTCGTGGGCGTGCGCGCCTACCCCTCGGTCCTGGACATCCCCGACCAGGTGGACCTCGCCGTCGTGGCGGTCCGCGCCGACATGGTCGTCGACGTCGTCGAGCAGTGCGCGGACAAGGGCGTGCTCGGGCTGGTCGTGGTCAGCTCCGGGTTCGGCGAGACCGGACCGGAGGGCCGCGCGCGCCAGGACGAGCTGGTGCGCACCGCCCGCGCCGCCGGCATGCGCGTCGTCGGCCCCAACTGCCTGGGCATCGCCAACAGCGACCCCCGGGTGTCGCTCAACGCGACGCTGTCGCCCGACCTGCCCCCGGTGGGCTCGATCGGCTTCTTCTCCCAGTCCGGCGCCCTGGGACGGGCCATCCTCCAGCGGGTGGCCGAGCGCGGGATGGGCCTGTCCACGTTCGTCTCCGCGGGCAACCGCGCCGACGTGTCCGGCAACGACCTCATGCAGTACTGGCAGGAGGACCCCGCCACCGAGGTCGTCCTGCAGTACCTGGAGTCGCTCGGCAACCCGCGCAAGTTCACACGCCTGGCCCGGCGCCTCGCCAAACAGAAGCCCGTCGTGGCGGTGCGCAGCGGCGGTTCCGCGCAGACCACCCCCACCGGCCACGCGGCGGGAGGGCTCGCCCTGCCCGACTACGCCGTCACCTCGCTGTTCCAGCAGGCCGGGGTGGTCCGGGTCGACGACATCACGCAGATGTTCGACGCCGCCCAGGTGTTCGCCTACCAGCCCCTGCCCAAGGGGCCGCGGGTGGGCGTCATCGGCAACTCCGACTCCCTGGAGCTGCTGGTCAAGGACGCCGCGGTGCGTCAGGGCCTCAAGCCCCACGACCCGGTCAACCTCGGCCCCCAGGCCACCGCCGAGGACTTCGACCTCGCGCTGGAGACGGCCCTGGCGGCCGACGACGTGCACTCGGTCGTGGTCGTGTTCATCCCCGCGCTCCACCCCATCTCCGACGACGTCGCGCGGGTCCTCAGAGCGCGCTCGCTCAACTCCGACAAGCCCATCGTGGCCACCTACCTGGGGCGCCAGGGGCTCCCCGAGGAGCTGCGCCACGTCGGCGACAGGGGCGAGACCCTGCGCGGATCGGTTCCCTCCTACCCCTCGCCCGAGGACGCGGTCCGCGCCCTGGCCTACGCGACCCGCTACACGCAGTGGCGCAACCGCAAGCCGGGACGCCACCCCGAGCTGCCCGACATCGACGGTGCCCGTGCCCGCGCGACGCTGGTCCGCGCGCTCAGGAACGCCAAGCCGTCCGCGGACGACGTCGCCTGGTTCGGCGGCGAGCGCCGCTACGACGAGGAGACGGCGATCTCCGGCGAGGACGCCCGCGACCTGCTGTCCTGCTACGGCATCACCGCCTACCCGGACATCCCGGTGTCCTCGGCGGAGGGCGCCGTGGTCGCCGCCGGGCACCTCGGCTACCCGGTGGTCGTCAAGGCCGACTCGCCCGACCTGCGGGTCCGTGCGGGGGGCGCGTTCGTCCGGGCGGACCTGCGCACGCCGGAGGACGTGCGCAGCGCCTTCCTGTCGCTGTACGACCGGTTCGGCGCCGAGGCGGGGCTCGTCGTCCAGCGCATGGCCGCGCCCGGCGTGCCCACGGTGATCCGCGCGGGGGACAACCAGTCCTTCGGGTCGGTGGTCTCGTTCGGCCTGGCCGACGTGACCGCCGAGCTCCTGGACGACCGGGCGTTCCGCCTGGCGCCCCTCACCGACATGGACGCCGCCGACCTCATCCACGCGGTGCGTGCGGCGCCCCTGCTGTTCGGCCTCCCCGCGGGCGCGACCTCGCTCGCGGAGCAGCCCGACGTGGAGGCGCTGGAGGAACTCCTCATCCGGGTGTCGCGCCTGGTGGAGGCATTTCCCGAGATCGGCTACGTGGACCTGGACCCTGTCCTCGTCAACGCCACCGGAGCCCACGTGCTGGGCGCGCGCATGTGGCTGCGGGAGGCGCCCGAGGTACGGCCCGACGCGGGGCCGCGGAGGCTGCGCGGGGTGACGTTCTGATCAGGGGGTGGTCCGCCCGCTTCTCGGCCCGGTCGCGAAGTGTCACGGGAAAGGGGCAGGATAGGGGTATGAGGAAAACACGTGCCGTGTCCACGGACTGGCGACTGGAGATCGAACGCAGCGGGTACTACCCCGCGCTGGTGATCGACGCCGTCGCCCAGGCCCTGGGCGGCGAGAGCGCCGAGGCGTTCATCGTGCACCACGAGGCGACCTTCGACCCGGCGATGGAGATGCGGCGGCACATCACCGTGATGCTGCTGACCGCGACCCGGCTCGTGGTGTGCCACACGGACGAGCACCCGCCGAACGAGACGGAGGGCACCTCGCACGCGTCCACCACGACGGACAGCATCCAGATGGGCAACATCCAGTCGGTCGCCCTGACCAGGGTGGTGCCCAACCCGGCCCAGTACACCCCGGGCAGCCTGCCGAGCGAACTGGTGCTCAGCGTCAACCTGTCGGTCAACTGGGGCGCCGTCGCCAACATCGACCTCGAACCGGCCGCCTGCGCCGACGAGACGTGCGAGCTCGACCACGGCTACACCGGCGCGATCACGGCGGAGCCCCTCACACTGCGGGTGAGCGAGGCCGCCGACGGCGCCGCGGCGGTCTCCGCGATGATGCACTTCGCCGAGGCCCTGTCCACGGCCACCACGCGCTGACCCGCAGGGCGGGACGGGCCGTCCTCCCGGGGGCGCGGACCGGCCCGGTCCGCGCCCCCGGGAGTGCGTGCGGGGCCGGGGGCGCCGGTCGGCGACGGCGCAGGGCCGGCTCCGCCGGTTCGTGTAACACTCCCGCGTCGGGGTGTGACGGGGACTTAACGAACCGGGCGTGACGAAGCGTGGTGCCTCGGCGATCGGTCCGTCTAAGGTGGAAGCGGATTCGCGCATACCGCCACAAGCGAGACGCGACCGGTCACGAACCGCCTGCGTACGCGCGCCGGGTCCGACAGGTCCGCGCGCGGTTCACCCCCTCTCCGCGCACGCGGGGATGGACACGGAGAAAGGTCAGCCTGCGATGACGCAGCACCCGTCCCCGATGCCCCCGGACGACGCCCCCCTGGTGCGCCTGTCCGTCGACCGCGCCATCGCCACGGTCACCCTCGACTCCCCCGGCAACCGCAACGCGCTCTCCGCGCGGCTGCGCTCCGAACTGTCCGCGGCCCTCGCCGAGGCGGTGGCCGACGACGGGGTGCGGGGGATCGTGCTCACCGGCACGGGCCCCGTGTTCTGTGCGGGGGCCGACCTGAAGGAGGTCGCGGCGGCGCTCCAGGGCGCCCCGACCGAGCCGGCCCCCGAACTCCCCGAGATCTTCGAGCAGGTCATGGGCGCCCCCAAACCGGTGATCGCCGTCCTCAACGGCGCAGCCCGCGCCGGGGGGATCGGGCTGGTGGCCGCCGCCGACATCGCGCTCGCCCCCAAGAGCGCCACCTTCGCCTTCACGGAGGTGCGGATCGGCGTGGTCCCCGCCGTCATCTCCGTGCCGGTGTCCGCGCGCATGCACTCGCGCCAGCTGAGCCGCTACTTCCTCACCGGCGAGCTGTTCGACGCCTCGGCCGCGGCCAAGGCGGGCCTGCTCACCCAGGCCGTCCCCGACCGCGACATGGCCCACGCCGTGGACGCGGTCCTCCAGGGGCTGAGGGGGGCGGCCCCGCGCGCGCTGTCCCGCACCAAGGAGCTCCTGGGGGAGCTCGGCTCGGGAGCGCTGGCCGCACCCGAACGGCGCAAGGAGGCGTTCACGCGGATGGGCGAGCTGTCCGCCGAGTTCTTCTCCGGGGAGGACGCCGCCGAGGGGCGGGCGGCCTTCTTCGAGAAGCGCGCCCCCCGGTGGGCGCGGTAGCGGATGCCAGGGACGGGGGCGGACCCCGGCCGTGAGGCGGGGCGTCCGGACCGCCGGCCGTCCGGCATGCGCGGGCCGGGTGCGCCCGCTCCCCCCGGCAGGCCACAATGGTCGGGTGAGCTACTCCGGAGATACGAGGGTCGGCGGCCCCGCCGACCTGCGACGACTGACCAACCTGACGATCAGCAAACTCACCGTCGGCCCGATGGACAACAACGCCTACCTGCTGCGTTGCCACTCCACCGGTGAGGCGGTACTCATCGACGCCGCCGCGGAGCCGGACCGGATCCTGGACATGGTCGGCGAGGGCGGACTCGCGCGGGTGATCACCACCCACCGCCACCAGGACCACTGGACGGCCCTCGCGGAGGTGGTCGGCCAGACCGGGGCCCGGACGGTGGCCCATCCCGACGACGGGGAGGAGCTCCCGGTGTCGGTGGACGAGCCCGTCGTCCACGGGACCCGGGTCCCGGTCGGCGAGAGCTCCCTCACCGTCATCCACCTCCGCGGGCACACGCCCGGGTCGGTCGCCCTGCGCTACGACGACCCGGACGGCCGCACCCACCTCTTCACGGGCGACTCGCTCTTCCCGGGCGGCGTCGGCCGCACGTGGTCGGACGAGGACTTCCGCACCCTCTTCGGGGACGTGGAGGAGCGCGTGTTCGGAGCGCTCGCCGACGACACCTGGGTCTACCCCGGGCACGGCGCCGACACCACCCTGGGCGCCGAGCGGCCCCACCTCGGGGAGTGGCGCGAACGCGGCTGGTGAGGGCGCCCCCGCGGGGGAGCGGCGGCCGTCGGCCCCGGGGCGCACTGCCCCGCGGCGCGGCTCAGGCGCCGAAGCAGCAGAAGCCTGCCCGCCCGAGGTGGACGGCCACCGCCTCGGGCGCGGGCACGCCGCCGACCAGGGCGCGGTGGAAGCGGCGCATGGCCTCGCCGGTCCCGGAGTCGCCCACGGGGACGGGGCTGGCCACGACGGTGCGGGCCCCGGCGGCCAGGAGGACGCCGGCGAACCCCAGCGGAGCGCCCGTCCGTCCGGCGAAGTCCCTGCCGCTCCAGCAGGTGGACAGGACCACGGTGTCCGGCACACGCGGGAGGGCCGACAGGTCGCAGGCGAGCATCGGACCGTCGGAGAGGCCGACGGAGGCCAGCATGGGCGAGCGGTCGGGTACGCGCCCGTGCCCGGCCACGTGCGCCAGGTCGGCCCGCCCGATCCCGGCCAGCACCTCCCCGCGCCTGGCCCGGTCGCCGGCGAGCACCCGCGCCCCCGGGTAGAGGTCCGCCAGCCGGGAGACCTCGCGGACGGCTCCGCCGGGTTCGGGAGCGGCCACCAGGAGGACGCGCCCGGGGCGGGGAGCGCCCGGACCGGGCTCCCGTCGGCGGTCCAGCCAGAAGCGGGCGGTGGGCACCAGGTTCACGGGGCGTCCGCGCAGCGCCGGCAGCATGCCCCAGGGCGGGTCGCCCAGGAAGGGGTCGCTGGCCACGACCAGCGGCCGGTCCCCGATCAGCGGCAGGGCGGGGCCGAGCAGGGCCCGGGTGGCGAGGGCGGCCGCCTCGCGCGCCGTCGCGCCGGGCGGGCGGCCGGGGACGAGGAGCGGGTGGACGAACCGGGAGAGGGCCCGCGCCACCCGGGGGAGCGGGCCCAGGACGCGTGCGTGTACGCGCCCGGCCACCGCGACGAGCACCACCGCGTCCCCCGCGGCCCTGGTGTACCGCAGGAACGCCCTGTCCCCGAGCCGCTCCAGGAGGGGGCCGGTGACGGGGCGCGGGCGGTCGGCGCGCTCCGGGGAGCCCGGATGCGGTGCGGGGGCGGTACGGGGCGGTCGGCTCCGCCGCCGGTTCCCGGCCTGCCGGGGGAACGGGGCGTCGCCGGGCTCTCCCGCGGCCCGGGCCGCGTGGTGGGCCCGCCAGCGTTCCGACTCCCAGAGGCGGGCCGCCGCGTCCGCGTCCCGGTCGTGGACCAGTGCCTCGCGGTACCCGTCCGCCAGCGCGGCCGTCCCGGGGGCGTGCGCCAGGGGACCGGGCACGCGCGGCACGGCCCAGGTGCGGGCCAGCTCAGCCCATTCCACGGCGGCGGACGCGTCCCCGGCGGCCAGGGCGCTCTCCAGCCCCGCCCGCACGACGTGCGGGTCCTCGACCGGCCCGTCCGACCGGGGCGCGGCAGGCCCGCCCGCCCGGGCCGGCGACGCCGGCGCCCCGTGCCGGGCGGTCGGCGCGCCCCGCGCGGTGACGGCCAGCGGGACCCTCGCCGCCAGGGCGTTCTCGGCCCGCTCGACGGGTGACAGCGGGCGGTGGCGGGCCTCGCGCAGGGCCCTGTGCTCCAGGCGGGCAGCCAGCCGGTGCCAGAGCGATCCCCTGCCGAAACCGCGGCGGACGCGGCGGGCCAGCTCCGCCGCGCGGCGGTGGTCGCCCCGCAGGAGCCACAGCTTGGCCTCCACCAACAGCGTGCTCGCCGATGACGACCCCCCGCCCGCCCAGGGGCCGTCCGCGAGGACCTCCGCGGCCTCCTCCACCAGCCCCTCGGCCAGCAGCGCCTCCGCGAGGTCCACGTGCAGGGCCTCCCTCCGGGAGGAGGGCAGGTGCGGGGCGAGCGCGTGGAACGCCGCGATGGCCGCGGAGGCGTCGCCCCGGTAGAGGCTGAGGCAGCCCAGGTTCTGGCCGGCCACCATGCCCAGCAGGGGCAGCCCCCGCTCCTCGGCGAGGGAGAGGGCTTCGCGCAACTGGTCCTCGGCCCGGTCGAAGCGGCCGCACAGGATCTGCGCCAGGCCCAGGTTGACGAGGAGCCCGGGAACCACCTGGGCCGCCTCGGACACGGGATGGCCGTCCAGGCGCAGGCGGGTGTCGGTGAGGAGGTCCACGGTCTCCTCGAACCTGCCGTCCTGGGCGAGCCGGACCCCGTGGGTGACCCGGGAGAGGAGGGAGCCTCCGGAGCGCGACACGCGGTCGCCGGGCCGGAGCGAGGGAGGGGAGGCGGAGGGGGACGTCGGTGGACCGAGGGACACGACCGGCTGCCTTTCGCCGAGGGGCGGGCCGGAACCAGTGATAGCAGGGTCGGAGTCCGCGGGGGAACGGTGTCCGCGCCGCTGTGGACGAACCGGGGGGAGCGAAAACGGACGAAGCGGTGCGGGTGCGGACGAAGGGGAGCGGGTTCGCGCGCGTCCCCAATCCGGGTTCGGAGCGTCCTGTTCCGGGTGGTCGGCTCCGGTCCGTCGTCACGGTGGTCGGCCCCGGCCCGTCGTCACACGGTGAACCAGGCGGTGACCACCGGAGGGCGCCCCGTCCTGAGCAGGGACAGGCTGATCGGCCCCCGTGGCAGCCCGTCCAGGGAGAACCGGCCGTCCTCGCCCACCGTCGGGCTGGCGGTGGCTCCGGGTCGGCGCACGCGCAGGACGGCGTGCTCGAAGTCCCCGGTGACGAGTCCGGACAGCGAGCGCGTGCGCCCGTGCGCCCGGACCTGGAGGTCCACGGCCACGCCCCCGTGCTCGAACCGCAGCGCGGCGGTCACGGCGCCGTCCTCCGAGCGTGCCGCCTCGGTGGCCGGGACCGTGTCCGCGCGGGTCCGTGCCAGGTCCGCCGCGTCGTCCGAGCGGTCGAAGGCCGCCAGGGCGGCGGCCCTCCCGTCCTCCGCGTGCGGGGGCCGGGAGGCGGGGCCTGTGTCGGGACGGTTCCTCACGTGGGTTCCTCCAGGAGGCGGCGGAGTCTGCGGAACACGCGGCGCCGCTGGTTCGAGGCAGCCCGGGGGTTCGCGGGGCCGTCGCCCCCCTCCGGGCGCGCGGTCCGGCCGGCGGGGCCGGGCGGGTCGGCGAGGTAGGCGAGGGCGGCGCGCCGCTCGGCCGGGTCGGTGAGGCTGCGGATCGCGCGGTGGAGCTCCTCGTCGCGCTCCCCGCGCAGGTACTCCGTCTCGGGGTCCGGCGCCCCGGCGAGCGGGAGGGCCGCCAGGTCGTGGGGGTCCACGGCGCGGTCGAGGGACCCGGTGCGCCGCTGGCGGGCGCAGGTCCGGTGGGCGACCCGGCGCAGCCAGGCGCGGAGCCGCCCGGGGTGGCGCAGGCGGGGCAGGTGCTGGTTGAGGGTGAGCCACACCGTCTGCACGGCGTCCTCGCGGTCGGGGCCGGAGAGCCGGTAGGAGCGGGCGATGGCGTTCACCACCGGCAGGTGGCGGTCCACGATCCCCTCCCAGGCGAGGTGGTCGCCGCGCAGCGCGCGCCGCACCAGGTCGGCGTCCTCCGCCGACCCGTCCGGGGGCTCGCCCGAGGCGTCCCGCGGGGACCGGTCGGCCGTCACGTGCGGGGGACCGGCGCCGTGGGCGGGAGGGGGCCGTCCTCCTCCGGTACGGGCGGCGGGCCCGTCGGCGGGGGCGGGGCCGGTGGGCGCGCGGTCCGGGGGGAGGGGGCCGGGGCCGGGCGGTTCGGCGCGGGCGGGAGCGGGGCCGGTTCTGGCCGAAACCGACAACAGGAGGGGGGCTTCCTCCCCCGAAGGGGTCGAAAGTACGGTTTGAGGAGATGCCTGGGTGCCACGGATGTCCTCGTGCGACTGGTCTGACAAACCCGCCCCCACTATGATCGGACTCCCTGCTCGTCCGTGGCCCACGCTAATCCCTGGGGTCGCGGTCCGGGAGGGGAACGCTGGAAAATACCAGCTGGTGAGCTGGTTCTCAGGGTGCCCTTGGGGCACAATGGGGCAAAAGTATTCAGGCGGGTATGCAACCTTCTCGTGGTACGAGGGCGTCGGGGAAGCGCACTCGTTCGTATCAGGAGGTTCGGTGTCCGCACGTGGCGTCTTGTACGTCCACTCCGCGCCGGCGGCGCTGTGCCCACATGTCGAGTGGGCGGTCGCGGGCGTCGTTGGAGTACCCGTGAAACTCGACTGGGTCGCCCAACCGGCGGCCCCCGGCAACCACCGGGCCGAGCTCAACTGGCAGGGGAAGCCGGGGACCGCGGGCGCGGTGGCCTCGGCGCTGAACGAATGGCAGCGCCTGCGCTTCGAGGTGACCGAGGAGGGGTCGCCCGGGTGCGACGGCGTGCGCTACAGCTACACGCCGTCGCTCGGAATGTTCACCGCCGTCACCAGTGCCGCCGGCGAGGTCCTCGTGCCCGAGGGACGGCTGCGCCACGCCATGGAGCGTGCCGCCGCCGACGGGACCGACCTCGCGGCCGAGATCGAACTGCTCACCGGGCGCTCGTGGGACGAGGAGCTGGAGCCGTTCCGCTACGCGGGCGACGGCGCGCCCGTCCGCTGGCTCCACGCCGTGGGCTGACCCGGGACCGGGCCCGCCGCGCCGCGCGCGCCGGGGCGGGTGCGGGCCCGTGCCCCCTCCGCGTCCCGGCGCGCGCCCGGACGCCGGAGCGGTCTCAGGGGGGTTCCTCCCCGCCGGGCCAGATGACCGAGGCCAGCAGGACGGCGGCCCAGATCCCCAGGGGCACCAGCGGCCAGTAGGGCACGAGTTCGCCGCCCATCAGGCTGACCGTCCCCCACACGCCGGTGAGGGTGACCGCCACCCCCGTCCACCAGCGCCACTCGTCCCCCCACTCCCGCCGGGGCAGGGAGAGGACGGACAGGTCGCCCCCCGAGGGCGCCTCGCGGAACCGGGGATCGCGGCGCGGAGTCGCGCGGGGCGTCCCCGGACCGGGGTCGGGGAGGTCCTCCGTCAGCGGCCGCAGGTCGCCGACGAGCACCGCGGTGAGGGCCAGGCCCACCCGGCGGTCGTACTCCTCGTGGTCCAGGCGGCCCTCGACGAACGCGACGGTGAGGCGGTCGACCGCCTGGTCGCGCTCGGCGTCCGAGGCGCGTATCCGGTTCGGCGGCAGAGTTCGGCCTTCCACTTCCCACCCCCAGAGGCGCGAGTTGGTGACCACACGATACGCGCCACGACCGGCGGGGAAAAGGGATCCGCGCCACTCGTTGAGACGCCTTGCGGGGTCCTGTCGAACCGCAGGTCAGGAGGCCAGCCAGCGGGCGACGGCGCGGCAGGTGGAGGGGTCCGCGCCGCCGACCAGGCCGGTGTGCTCGTAGGGCCCCCGGTACCCGAAGGGGGAGCCGTCCAGACGGGTGACCAGACCGCCCACCTCCTCCAGGACGAGCGCGGGCGCGGCCACGTCCCAGTCGCGCACCGGCACGTCCTTGACGAACAGGTGCGCCGATCCGTCGGCGATCAGGCACAGCTTCAGGGAGATGCTCCCGCTCTCCAGGTACCCGCCGTAGCCGAAGTGCTCCCGGACCCGGCGGGCGATCCCCCGGGGCTCGGGGGTGTTGTCGGTGAGCACGCCCCGCCCGGGCGGGGCGGCTTCGAGCGGGGGGAGGGAGCGCCCGTCGCGGCGCGCGCCCTGCCCGCGCACGGCGGTGTACAGGGTCTCCGACTCCGGTGCGAACACCGCGGCGACCTCCGGCCGGCCCCCGATCACCAGCGCGGCCTGGGTGACGTACCCGGGGAACCCGTGCGCGTAGCTCGCCGTCCCGTCGACCGGGTCGATCAGCCAGTACCGGGACGGCCGCTCCCGGCGCAGCGACGCGGGGTCCTCCTCGCTGACCACGGGGATGCGGCCGTCGATCGCGGCCAGGCGCTCCGACAGCGCCCGGTGGGCCAGGGCGTCGGCCCCGGCCTTGAACTGGTCCCCGTCCCAGGTCCCGCCGCGCGCGGCCGGGTCGGAGCGCCAGGCGCGGAGCCGGTCGCCGACCGCCACGACCGCCTCGGCCATCGCCTCCGACAGGGGGTGGGAGGGGCTCGGGTACGGACCGGGGGTCATCGCGCACGCGCCGGGGCGACGGGGACGGCGGCCGGAGCCGGCCCCCCGGGCGGCTCCGGCGGTGCGGTGGTCCCCCGCGGTCCGGGGGCGCGCGTGCCCGCCTGGGCGGGGGAGAGGCCGTGCGAGGCGAAGCCGGCCTCGCTGATGAACTCGTCCGTCCACCGCCGCACCATCGCCACGCCCTCACACCATTCGTCGGTGAGCCTGGGGCCGCCGGAGACGGCCTGCCGGAGCAGCCCGGCGATCTCGTCCACCCCGGCGGCCGCGGTCAGCGCCGCCGTCGAGGAGAAGCGCGGGTTGATCTCGAAGACCCTCGGGCGGCCCGCCCCGTCCAGGGCCAGCTGCACGTTGAAGGGTCCGTCGGCGCGCATCGCGGCCTGGACGGCCCGGCAGGTCCGGGCCACCTCGTGGTGGCGCCGCGTCACCGCGTACCTGGTGACCCCCTGCTTGAGGAGGACCTCCTTGGGCACGACGGCCTGGACGGCGCCGTCGCGCCACACCACCACCGAGACCGTGTACTCCGGTCCGGTGATCCGCTCCTGCACGATGAGCTCGTCGGCCGCGTAGCCGCTCTCGGCCACGGCCCGTGCCACGTCGCGGACCGACTCGACGACCGTCACCCCGCGGCTGCCGCGCCCTCTGCGCGGTTTGACGACGAGGCCGTCCGGGGCGGCGGGCTCCGGCGCGCAGGGCCGCTCCGAGGCGAGCCAGGTGCGGGGGGTCCCGATGCCGGCGCGCTCCAGCTCCCGCATGAGGACGTACTTGTCCAGGCAGGCGGCGACGAACTCCGGCCGGGGCAGGAGCACGGACAGGCCGTCCCCGGAGAGCTCGCCGGCCCGGATCAGCTCCTCGTCCACGAGCGGGACGATCGCGACGGCCCCCTCCTCGGCGCACAGGGCCCTCATCCGCGGCAGGAACGCCTCGCTGTCCCCGGGCGGGACCAGGTGGCCGCGGTCGGCGAGGTACAGGCCGGGAGCGGCGGGGTCGATGTCGGTGGCCACCACACGGAACCCCTGCTCCCGCAGGTGGAGGATGGTGCCGGGGGTGGGAGCGGACCCCGCTGTCGTGACGACGACGGTCGGTCTGCTCGGCGTCTGCTGTGGCACCGGTTGCACCCTTCCAAGCGTGTTCGGGAGGCGGGCCGGGGGACAGCCCGAGCCTAGACCGCGAGGCGCCGGGAAGCCCGTGATTGGCCGAATCCGGTTGCCGGGACAACCGGACGGGCGGGTTGCGCGTGTATCAGGAGCCCCCGGGAGGAAAGGGCCGGGGGCGGTCGGCGCCGTGTCGCGCCGACCGCCCCCTCGGGTTCACGCGGGATCCGTCCGCGGACCTACTCCTGCTCGTACACCGGTGTGACGAGGGCGCGGCCGATCGCGTGCGAGAACAGGTTGAAGCCGAGGAAGGCCGGGCTCGCCGACCCGTCCACGTCGAGGCGGGGGACGTCCACCGCGTGCACCGCGAAGAAGTAGCGGTGCGGTCCGTGCCCCGCGGGCGGAGCGGCGCCCACGTAGCGGTGGCCGCCGGCGTCGTTGCGCAGGGTGACGGCTCCCTCGGGGAGTCCGGAACCGTCACCGGCGCCCGTCGCCAGTTCCGTGACCCCGACGGGGATGTTCGCCACGGCCCAGTGCCAGAAGCCGCTGGCGGTGGGCGCGTCGGGGTCGAAGCAGGTGACGGCGAAGCTCCGCGTCCCCTCGGGGAAGCCGCTCCAGGCCAGGTGCGGCGAGGCGTCCTCGCCTCCGGCGCCCATGATCCCGCTGACCTGGGCGGTGGGCAGGGTCTGCCCGTCGGCGACGTCGTCGCTGGTCACGGTGAACGGCGCGACCTGGGGCAGGAAGTCGTAGGGGGAGGGTGGCGTGGCCACGGAAGGGGCCTCCTTCGTTCGTCTGGGTCGGCTGCCTCCGCCCTCTGGGCGGGCCCGGAGGGCGGATCCTACGAACATACGCCCCGGCGGCCGTGCCCGCTGCGGGCCGCGGCCCCGTGTCGGCCGGCCCCGGAAGGGGGAGCCCGCCGGGGCGGGGGCCGCGCGGCCCGCCCCCGCGGATGGCGGGGAGGGGGCGCAGACAACAAACCGACCGGGCGGTACGGTGCTTGTCGACACGGGGGAACGCACCCGAGCCGGTCCCCGGACACCGACAGGGAGTCGCCATGACCACTCGCTGGGGCATCACCATCCCGCTGGAGGGCGTCCCGCTGCCCGACCAGCGCGCCGTCGTCGAGCAGATGCCGGACCTGGGGTACACCGACGTGTGGTCGGCCGAGGCCGCCGGCACCGACGCGTTCACCCCGCTGGCCCTGGCCAGCGTCTGGGCGCCCGCGCTGCGCCTCGGCACGGCGATCGTGCCCGCCTACACGCGCGGCCCCGCCACCCTCGCGATGAGCGCGGCGACCATGGCCGCGGCGGCGCCGGGCAGGTTCGCCCTGGGGATCGGCACCTCCTCCAACGTGATCGTGGAACGCTGGAACTCCATCCCGTTCGACGAGCCGTACAAGAAGGTGCGCGACACCGTGCGGTTCCTGCGGACCGCGCTCACCGGCCGGAAGGTCACGGCCGACTACGACACGTTCAGCGTCCGGGGCTTCACCCTCGGCGCGGTTCCCGAGCAGGCCCCGCCGCTGCTGGTGGCGGCCCTGCGGCCGGGCATGCTCAGGCTCGCGGGCCGCGAGGGCGACGGCGCCGTCGTCAACTGGCTCTCGGCCGAGGACGTGCGCACGGTCGCCCCGTACGTCCGCGGGGCCGGGGAGGACAAGGAGATCGTGGCCAGGATCTTCGTCGCCCCCGACACCGACCCGGACACCGCCCGCGGGATCGGCAGGCGGGCCGTGGCCGCCTACCTCAACGTCCCCGTGTACCGGGCCTTCCACGAGTGGCTGGGACGCGAGGAGCTGAACCCGATGTGGAGCAAGTGGGACGAGGGGGACCGCAAGGGAGCCCTGGCCGCGATCCCCGACCCGGTGGTGGACGAGCTGATCGTGCACGGTCCCGCCGAGTACTGCCGCGAGCGCGTGCGGGCCTACGCGGACAACGGTGTGACGACCCCGGTGCTCGCCCCGATCGGGCAGGCGTCCGCGGACCCGGCGGCCCTCGTGCGGGCCCTGGCCCCCGGGGACTGACCGGAGCGCCCGGGCGGCGGGGGCTCTACCCGCCGCCCTCCGCCAGGGGGCCGAGCAGGCCACGCGCCCGCAGCACCAGCTCCAGCTCGAAGCGCTCGGCCGGGTCGCGCAGCCGCTCGCCGAACAGCTCCTCCAGCCGGCGCATCCGGTAGCGCACCGTCTGGGGGTGGATGCGCAGCCGGTCCGCCGCCTCGTTGGCGTTCAGCCCCGACTCCAGCCAGGCCAGCAGGGTGTCGGCCATACGCTCGCGCTGCGGCGCGCGGAGCCCCGCCAGCGGGGCCAGCCGGGTCCGCGCCATCTCGCCGACCAGCGCCGGGTCGCGCGTCAGCAGCAGGGCGGGGAGGTGGTCGCTCCACCGCAGCACGCCCCCGCCGCTGACGAGCCCGGTCCTCACCAGCTCGGCGAGGTCGCGGGCACGCGCCAGCGACACGGGCACCCGGTCCAGGGGGACGCTCGGACCGAGCACCGCGTCGGCCCCGCGCAGCGAGCGCTCCAGCGACCGCAGCCTGCCGGGCCCCTCCGGATCGGGCACCAGCGCGCACGGCTCCGCCCGGTCCAGGTCGGCCAGCACGTCCGGGGGCAGGGCGGCCGTCCGGCCGGCCGGGCCGTCCTGGAGCAGCAGGGCCACGGCCACCCGCCCGGGGGCCCGCCACCGGGCGGCCCCGGCCAGCGCCGACACCGCCCGCGCGTCGTACTCCGTGCCCGTCTCGGCCAGCAGCGCCTCCAGCAGGCGGACCCTGCGCCGGTGCAGGGCGTCCGCGCCGGCGCCGCGCACCCGGGCGTGCCCCTCGGCGGCGGCGCCCGAGACCTCCTCCTGGAACACGAAGATCGCCTCGCCCACCACGCCCATGTGCTCGCGGGTGAGGGCGTCCGCGGCGGCGAGCCTCCGCCACGCCACGGCGGCCGCCGCGCGCATCCCCGTGTGCAGGCACTCCAGGGTGCGCCCGTGCCGTGCCTCGGCGGCGCCCAGCGCCCGGAACTCCGAGGCCAGCGCGTCCGCGAGCACGGGGGAGGGGCCGCCGACCTCCACCCGGTCCAGGAAGCCGTGCACACCGGCCGCGAGCGCCCGGCGCAGCCTCTCGGCGTCGGCGGGCCCCAGGGGGGCCGAGTGCTCACGCGACCTGCGCCGGAGGTCCTCCAGGGCCTCCTCGACGAGGGAGGGGACCTGTGCGCGCAGCCGCGCGCCGAGTTCCGGCGGGATCCGCGAGAACGGTTCCGTCCCGCGGCCCTCCCGCAGTGGATGGGTCATGTCACCTCCGGCGCGGACGCGCGGCGGAGCCGCCCGTGGCACGCCCGCGCGTGCTCTGTGCGCCAGAAAGTACGGGTCTCGGCGGGACCCGACGCGGTGACGGGTACCACACGGTTCCATATCACCAGAGCCCGGACGCGCGGACAACCCCGCCCCCGCGGGGGCGGGCGCCGCCGGAGGCCGGCGGCGCCCGGTCCGGGGCCTTCCCCGTCCGCCCTCCGGGGCCCGTCCGCGTCGCGCGCCCTCCGCGCGTCCGCCCGGGGCGCGGAGCGCCGGGGGACCCGGACGGGCCCGTCGGCGGTGCGCCTTCGCGGGGGCGGGCGGGGCGGGAGGACCGCGCCCTGCCCGGATGGCGCCGGGAACCCGGCGGTGCGCACCGGTGGTCACCGGACGGGTGGATGCGGTAACAATGGTGCGGACGCCCCGCCCGCCCCCTTCGGAAGGCCCCCCATGCGACGGCTGCTGCCCGCCCTGCCCCTGGCCCTGCTCCTCGCCGTGACGGCCTGCGCGGGAGGGGAGGAGCAGGAGGAGGCCGCCGGGCAGACGGAGGAGACGGACGCGGGGGCGGGAGGGGACGCGGCGCCGGACGCCGACACCGAGGCCGACGCCCTGCGCGCTGCCGGGGGGTTCGTCGCCTCGCTCCAGGCCGTCGACGGCGAGGCGGGCTGCGCCCTGATCGACCCCGCCGCCCGGAACGTGCTGGTCGAGGCGCACGGGGGCGCCGACTGCGCCGAGGCCTTCCCCGCCTACGCCGAGTCCCTCCCGGACGCGGAGGGGGCCGAGGTCGGGGACGCCGTGATGGGGACCGACCTGGACGGGGACACCCCGATCGCCACGGTCACCCTGGTCTTCCCGGGGGAGGACGACCCCGGAGTCCTGGAGATGCGCCAGGACTCCGACGACCAGTGGCTGGCCACCCGGCTGCCCGGCACGGCCCTGGGCGGAGCCTGAGGAACGGTCCCGGGGGACGCGGGGCGCGGCCGGGCGCGGTGACCGTCCCGGGCCGCGGGGTCCCGCCCCGCCCCGGCCCGCCGCCGAAGGTCCGCCGGGCGCTCCCGGGAGCGGGGTTCCCGGACGGGCAGCAGGCCCGGACGGCCCCACCGCGGAACGGGGAGCCGGGGCCGCGGAGGCGCGGGCTCAGGTGAAGAGGACGTAGCCCAGGATCATCCCGCCCGCCACGACCACCACGGCCAGGAGCGGCCAGAGCCGGTCGGCGACGGCCCCCGCGGCGGAGGCCGCCGGGGCCGAGGGGGAGATATCCGCATGGTCGGGGAACTTCTGCGCACCGGTCACATCGCCTGTGATACCAGACACGATGGGTTCCGCGGAGTCCTCCCCGGCCCCGGAGGCAGCGGGGCGGGGGGCGGAGTTCCCGTGTTCTTCCTGGTCGGAGCGCTGTTCCTCCCCAGCGGAGGGCTCGGGGTTTTTTGTCGCTCTTTTTCTGGCCGCGTCCGGAAAGGCGTGGTCCGCCCGAAAGGTCTCCCGTGTTCCGGCAGCCCCGCCGGCCGCGCCCGTCCCGGCGTCCTCCCTGCTCCGGCCGGCCTCCGGCGGCTCCTCCGGTCCGGCGCCGAGGGGTTCCGGGGCCCCCTCCGGCCCGGCCGCCTCCGTGTTCCCGGGTCCGGCCGCCCCGCGGGGCACACCGGGAGCGGCGTCCTGCGGTGCGTCGGGGACGGCCGGAGGGGCCGCCTCCGTGCTCCCGGGCCCGGCGGGGGCGAAGCCGTACTTCTCCTCCAGGGCCGCGGCGAAGCGCGCCGCCAGTGAGGCCGACACGGCGCTGACCGTGCCGGCGTCCAGTTCGGCGAACCGGCCGGTGAGGACCAGGTCGGTGTCGACGCCGACGACCGTCCTCCCGGCCTCGGCCCGCAGCCGCGCGGTCACCGTCGCCGAGGCGCCTCCCGCGCCCCGGCTGGCCCGCCCGGACGCCTCGACCACCGCACGGCGCGCCCCCTCGTCCAGCTCCGTGAAACGGGCGGTGCCGGAGTAGGCGGCCACGAGCGGGCCGACCTTCACCCGCACCGCACCGGAGTACAGGGGGCCGTCGACGCCGGTCAGTCTCACGCCGGGCACGCACGGGGCCACCGCCTCCACGTCGGTGAGCAGGCGCCACACGCGCCCGACCGGCGCGTTCACGGTGAACTCGGTGCTGATCCTCACGGGGCGGTCTCCACTCGGGCCCTGGGGGAGGGGTGGGCCCCGGCGGGCCGTGCCCGGGGTCCGTCGACAGGCCGGCGGACCCGTCCTCCGGAATCCGCCGACGCCGCCAGCGTACGCACCGCGCGGAGCCGGGGCGATCCGTCCGGGGCACGGGGGCGGACCCCTCCGCCGCGGCCGGCCCTCCGCACCGCCCCGGGGCCGGGGGTCAGGGCAGGTGCAGCATGCCGGCGATCAGCCGGGCCGCGTCGACCACGGCCTCGCCGAAGGGCGCCGGGTCGTCCAGTTCGAGCACCGAGATCCCGATGCTCGCCACGGGGGCGCCGCGGGGGCCGACCACCGGGGCGGAGACCCCCGTGACGGCGTTGGTCACCTCCGCGTGGGAGACCGCGTAGCCGCGGCGGCGCGCCAGGGAGACCTCCTCCCGCTCCCCCGGGCGCGGGGGCATGGCCGACAGCAGGGCCAGTCCGGCGGAGCCCTTGCCGAGGGGGTCGACCCGGCCGGTGCGGAAGGCGATGTGCGCCCTGGCGTGCCGCGGTTCGACGACCATGAGAGCGCGCGCCTCGTCCTCGCCCTCGGGCACCACCAGGTGCGCGGTGGCGCCCTGCGCCTCCGCGAGGTCGGCCAGGACCGGCCTCGCGACCTCCCGGAGGTCGACCTCGACGGACTCGGCCAGGGCGACCAGTCCGGGGCCGAGCGTGATCCGCTTGAAGGAGTCGCGCTTGCACAGCCGGTGCTCCTCCAGGGTGCGCACCAGCCGGTGGGCGACCGTGCGGTGCACACCGATCCCCTCGGCGACCTCGGTCACCGACAGCCCGTGCGGGCTGCGGCTGAGCAGTTCGAGCACCTCGATCCCGTTGTGCAGGGTCTTGGACGTCCGTGGGTCCGGCTGTGGGGCCGGTGTGGTGGGCATCGGGCTCCTCTCGCAGGGCGAACATACACCCCCGCCTCTTGACGTCGGTGACGTGGGACACATACGTTGACTTTTAATTGCACGCCTAGTGCGATTATCGCACGCCTTGGAGGGGTTCATGGACGGCACGCAGGTCACCGGCATCCACCAGCTCTACGCGCGCCAGTCCCACCTGATCGACTCCGGGAACGCCGGGGGGTGGGCGGACACCTTCACCCCCGACGGCGAGTTCCACTCCCCGACCTATCCGGCCCCCGTCGTGGGCCGGACGCCGCTCCGCGACTTCGCCCGGGACTTCGCCCGCGACGCCCGGGCCGGGGGAGAGGTGCGCCGCCACGTGGTCACCAACGTGTACGTGGAGTCCCTGGAGGCGGAGGAGGCACGGGTCAGCGCCTACCTCCAGGTCATGGCGACGCGTGTGGCCGGCGGCACCCGGGTGCTGCGCCTCACCGCGCTCCACGACCGGCTCGTCCGGCACGGGGACGACTGGCGCGTCGCGCGCCGCGACGTCCGGCGCGACGACACCGCCTGACCTGCCCCGGCCCCTCCCGCCGAGAGACCCCCGCACATCCACCGAAAGGCACATCCCATGACCCAGCACGAGGGCACCGGTCCCGCACGCGTCGTCGACCGACCCATGGAGGCCGTCCACCCCGAGATGGCCGGGCGCACCGCCGTCGTCACCGGCGCGGCGCGCGGCATGGGCCGCGCCTTCACGGCGGCGCTGGCCGCCCGGGGGGTCGACGTCGTCGGCGCGGACCTCGACGACGCCGGGATGGAGCGGACCGCCGACGAGATCAACCGCGAGCTGGCCGGGAGGCCGGGCGGCGTCCGGCCGGGGCGGGTCGCCGCCCACCGCGTCGACGTCGCCGACCCGGCCCAGCAGGACGAGCTCGCCCTCGCCGCCGTCCGGGGGACCGGCTCCCTCGACTACTGGGTCAACAACGCCGGGGTCTTCCCGTACGCCCTGGTCGGGGACATCTCCGCGGACCAGGTCTCCGCCGTCCTCGACGTCAACGTCAAGGGAGTCCTGCACGGGGCCCAGGCGGCCGCCCGCCACATGGGGCCGGGCGGCGCCATCGTGAACATGTCCTCGGTCTCCGCGGTACGGGTGCGCCGGGGCCGCGCGGCCTACTGCGCCTCCAAGGCCGCCGTCGCCCACCTGACGGAGTCGCTCGCCGTCGAACTCGGGGACCGGGGCATCCGCGTCAACGCCATCGCCCCCGGGTTCATCGACACCGAGATGACCCGCTGGCTCCAGGACGACCCCGAGGCGCTCGCCGCCGCCCTCGACGACGTCCCCCTGCACCGGGTCGGCTCCCCGGAGGAGGTCGTCGGCGTCCTGCTGTTCCTGCTCTCCGACAGCAGCCGCTACGTGACCGGGCACAGCATCGCCGTGGACGGGGGATCGCGCCATGTCTGAGCCGGCCACCGGGGAGGGGGAGACCGTCGACGTCGTTGTCGTCGGAGGCGGAGGGGCCGGGCTCGCCGCGGCGGCCACCGCGGCGGAGGCCGGTGCGGGCGTGCTGCTGTTCGAGGCCGAGACCGAACTCGGCGGGTCGACCCAGCTCTCCGCCGGGCTGTTCACCGCCGCCGGCACGAGCGTCCAGCGCGGCGCGGGAGTGGAGGACACCGCCGAGCGGTTCTACCAGCACTACATGGACCTGAACCAGTGGATGCTGGAACCGGGGCTCGTCCGCGCCTTCTGCGAGAACGCGGGGCCCACCCTGGAATGGCTCATCGGACTGGGCGTGGAGATCCCCGCGCGGATCTCCACGAACGCGCACATGCCCGGCCTGTGCCGGGCCGGCGTCGAGGACGTCCGGCGCGGCCACGTCCCCAGGGACCAGGGCCTCGGCCTGGTCCAGGTGCTGGCGGCCGCCTGCCGCCGGCACGGTGTCGAGACCGTGCTCAACACCCGGGTCGAACGGCTCCTGGCGGAGGACGGCCGGGTGGTCGGCGTCGTCGCCGACGGCGTCGAGGTCCGCGCGGGAGCGGTCGTGGTCACGACCGGGGGGCTCACCCGGGACCCCGGGCTCCTCCGGGAGTACTACCCCGCGGCGCTGGAGGCGGGCGAGCACGCGTTCGTCGTCGCCGCCCCGGGGAGCCGCGGCGACCACATCCGCTTCGCGGACGGGGTCGGGGCCTCGGTCACCGGGGCGGGCCGGGGGCTGCGCCTGCCCACCGCCTACTTCCAGCGGTACCACCACTGGCAGTCCGGGTTCCCGCCCGTCTCGCGGGTGTACGTCAACAGGGCCGGGCGGCGGTTCATGGACGAGGACGCGTCCTACGCGGTCTCCACCGGCGTCATCGACGCCCAGGACGGCCCCGTCTGGTGCGTCTTCGACGACAGGGCCAGGGCCTCCCTGCCCTCCGGCTACGCGGACTGGACGCCGGAGCGCGTCACCGAGGAGGCCGACGCGGGCAGGACGCTGCGGGCCGACACCCTGGAGGGGCTCGCCGGACTGATGGGGGTGCCGCCCGGAGCCCTGCGCGCCACCGTGGACGCCTGGAACACCCAGCTCCCGCACGGGGAGGACGAGCGCTTCCTGCGCCACCTCAGCCTGCGGGACAAGGGCCAGGGGGACCCCGACCCCATCGGGGAGGGGCCCTTCCACGCGGCACTCCTCCTCCCGACCGAACTCGTCTGCACGCACGCCGGGATGGAGATCGACCCCCGGGCGGCCGTGCGCGACCGCGAGGGCCGCGCCATCCCCGGGCTCTTCGCCGCGGGGGAGGCCGGGGCCGGAGTCCTCGGACTGCGCTACGTCGGCGGCGGCAACGCCGTCGCCAACGCGATCACCATGGGCCGCATCGCCGGCCGCGGGGCGGCGGCCCGGGGCTGACCCCCGCGCCGCACCCCCCTTCTTCCCCCCTGAACCACCAGGACCGGGCGGCCCGCACGCCCCCGGTCCGACCCTGCCCGAGGAGGCAGCATGCCACTGGACCACAGGTCCGCGGACGGACCGGGCACGACGCACGCCGACGGGGGCTTCCAGTCCCGGGTGAAGGTCATCCGGGCGGCCGTCATCGGCACCGTCGTCGAGTACTACGACTTCGGCATCTACGGGTACATGGCCACCTTCGTGGCGATGCTCTTCTTCGTCTCGGAGGATCCGACGGCGGCGCTCCTGGGCACGTTCGCCGCCTTCGCCGTCGCGTTCTTCATGCGCGTGCCCGGCGGCATCCTCTTCGGACACATCGGGGACAGGTACGGGCGCAAGAGGGCCCTGTCGTGGACCATCCTCCTGATGGTGGCGGCCACCGCCGTCATCGGGCTGCTGCCCACCTACGTCACGCTGGGCGTGTGGGCGACCGCCCTGCTGGTCCTGTGCCGCTGCGTGCAGGGGTTCGCGGCGGGCGGCGAGCTGGGCGGCGCCAACGCGTTCGTCGCGGAGTCGGCCCCCACCCGCTGGCGGGCCACCCAGACCTCGCTGGTCAACTCCGGGACCTACCTCGGATCGCTGTTCGCCGCGCTGGTGGCGCTCGCGGCCACCTCGCTGTTCACCGAGCAGCAGATGCTGGACTGGGCGTGGCGGATCCCGTTCCTGCTCAGCCTCCCCATCGGCGTGATCGGCCTGTACATCCGCAGCCACCTCGACGACACCCCGCAGTTCAAGGAGCTGGCCGACCAGGGCGAGACGAAGAAGGTACCGGTCAAGACCCTGCTGGTGACCAACTGGCGGTCGGTGCTGAAGATCATCGGCCTGGGCGCGGTCATCACCGGCGGGTACTACATCGTCTCGGTGTACGCGGCCACCTACCTCCAGACCACGGCCGGCCACTCGTCGCGGCTGGCCTTCGCCTCCACCGCGGTGGCGATGGTGGTCGGCGCGGCCACGCTCCCGCTCTCCGGCTACCTGGCCGACACGATCGGCCGGAAGAAGGTCATCCTCATCGGGAGCGTCGGCGCGACGCTCCTCGGGTTCCCGATGTTCATGATGATGGCCGCCGGCCCCGCCTGGGCCGCGGTCGTCGGGCAGTCGGTCCTGTTCGTCTGCGTCTCGGTCGTCAACGGGGCCTCGTTCGTCACCTACGCGGAGATGCTCAGCGCCTCCACCCGCTACAGCGGGATCGCGCTCGGCAACAACGTGACCAACACGGTCCTCGGCGGCACCGCGCCGTTCGTGGCGACCTGGCTGATCGGCGCGACCGGCCAACCGCTGGCGCCCGCGGCCTACTTCGTCCTGACCGCCCTGATCACCCTGGTGACGGTCTTCTTCGTCGCCGAGACACGCGGCACCGAGCTGCGCGTCGACTGAGTACGGGGCACACCGAGGAAGGAGCTGACATGAAGCACGGACTGGCCGGACGGACCGTCCTGGTGACCGGTGCGGCCGGGGGCATGGGAAGGGCGGAGGCCCTGGCGCTGGGCGCCGAGGGGGCGCGCGTCTGGGTGGCCGACCTCGCGGAGGAGGGAGGGGAGGAGGTCGCGGCCCGCATCCGCGCGGAGGGGGGCTCGGCGCGGTCCGCGCGCCTGGACGTCCGCGACCCCGCGGGCTGGCGGGAGCTGCGCGACCGGATCGGCCGGGAGGACGGGCGGCTCGACGGCCTCGTCAACAACGCCGGGGTCAGCCACCGCTTCGGGATCGAGGACACCGCCGACGAGGACTGGCGGCGGGTGGTCGACATCAACCTGTCCGGCGTGTTCTACGGGATGAAGTACACGGCTCCGCTGCTGCGGGGATCCGGTTCGGCCTCGGTGGTCAACGTGTCCTCCGTCGCGGGCATGACCGGCTACTTCGCGGCCGGCTACGGCGCGAGCAAGTGGGGCGTGCGCGGGCTGAGCAAGGTCGGCGCCCTGGAGTTCGCCGGGGCGGGGGTGCGGGTGAACTCCCTGCACCCCGGCCTGGTGGACACGCCGCTGCTCCGCTCCGGGTCGGACGACTTCGTCGACGAGAGCCTGCGCTCGGTGCCCGCCGGGCGGGTCGCCGGCGCGGACGAGATCGCCGAGGTCGTGCTCTTCCTGCTGTCCGACGCGTCCCGCTACGTCACGGGCGCGGAGATGGTCGTGGACGGCGGCCTCACCTCCGGGGGCCTCTACCACCGGATCACCGGCGCCCTGCGGGAGGGCGGGGCGCGCTGACCGCACACCGCTCCGGCCCCGCCCGCCCCGGCCGTCCGCGCGGGGCCGCCGGTCCTCCGGCACGGCCCGGCCGCGCCCGCCGGACGGAGGACCGGACGCAAGCGGATGAGAAGGGGAACGGAAGCCGTCCCGGAGACGATGTCCCCCGCGCCGGACCCGGCGCGAAAGATGCGGGGAAGTGACATGGACAAGCTCCGGAAAACCATCGCCACGAGCGTGCTCTGCGCGGCCGTCGCCGCGGGTTCGCTCCTCTCGGCCGCCCCGGCCGCGGCCGCCGCCTACAACGGCGCCTGCGGCAGCGGGTACGCCGTGGTCAACAGGATCGAGTTCCCGGACAACCGGGGGACCGCGTTCCTGACCTACAACAGTTCCAACGGCTACAACTGCGTGGTGACCGTGCGCACGAACCCCGGCGCCGCCACCCACATGGAGGCCATGGTCCGCAGGACGGGGGAGAGCGCCTGGGTGCGCGACTCCGGGAACTACACCACCTACGCCGGGCCGGTCTACCGCAGCGGAGCGGGGTACTGCATGAACTGGGGCGGCACGATCGGCAACGCCACGATCACCCTGCCCGCCACCAACTGCGGCTGACCCGCGCCCGGCCCGGACCGGCGGGGCGCACCGCGCCGGTCCGGGCCGGGCGGGTCCCCCGGGGTCCGGTCAGGGGGAGAGGATGCGCGCGTAGCGGTCGGCGGGGAAGCCGTCGCCCACGTACTCGTAGCCGGACCGTGCGCCGTACTGGGCCATGAGGCGGCTGCCCAGCAGCAGGGCGGCATCGGCCCGCTCGCGCAGCCACACCTCCCCCCTGCTGCCCTCCGGCGCGTAGTCCCTGGTGAGGGCGGACCCCAGGCTCTGCGCCTCCCGCACCGTCCCGCGCATGGACGCCTCGTACGAGAAGTAGGCGCGCTCGTGGTCGCCCTCGGCGAAGACCAGCTCCCCGGCCAGCGCCGTCGCGCCCATCAGGGCCAGGGCCGTCCCCTGGCCCGCCATCGGGTCCGCCGCGTGGGCCGCGTCGCCCACCAGGACGGTCCGGCCCCTGCTCCACACGTCCAGCCTGACCTGGGTCGACGGCGCGAGGCGCACGTCCGCCCCGCGCATGGCCCGCAGCAGGCCGGGGACCTCCCAGCCGTCCTCCCCGTAGACCTCCTCCAGGAAGCGGTACCTCGCCTCCATGTCCATCTCGGCCGGAGCGGCCGGGGTCCTGTTGCGCATCAGGAACTCCACCTCCAGCCGGTCGTTGCCGGGGAACGTCGTGACGACGCACCCCCGGTAGGGCCACACGCGGCACATCATCACGTCGCCGACGCCGAGGTGGTTGTCGATCTCGAAGGCGGCGAGGTTGGCGTCCAGGTGCTCGACCTGTCCGTCGGCGTCGGAGCCGAACACCAGCCGGCGGACGGGGGAGTCCGGGCCGTCGGCGCCCACCACCAGGTCGAAGCGGCGCCCGGGCGCGTGCGCGAAGCCGACGTCCACGCCGTCGGCGTCCTCGTCCAGGGAGGTGACGGAGTCGCCGAAGAGGTACTCGACGCCCTCGCCCGCGCGGTCGCGCAGGAGGCGGGACAGGTTCCCGCTCCTGATCGCGACCGCGCCCACGTGCCCCTGCGGCAGCACGATCGGCCGTTCGCGCCCGCTGATGTAGGAGTGCACGTCGGGGAGGGGCCCGCCCTCGGCCCGGACCCTCTCGCCCACGCCCATCCGGTCCAGCACGCCCATCCCCTGCGGGGACACCTCGACGAGGTGGCCGCCCGCGGCCGGCTCCGGCGCGCGTTCGACGACCGTCGGCGCGAACCCGTGCCGGGCCAGCCAGTGGGCGAGCACGGGACCGGCCGCCCCGCCGCCCGCGATGAGCACGTTCCTGTTCCTGATCGGCACTCGAATCCTCCGGGTCGGGGGCGAGGGCGGGGGACCCGTCCGCCTCGCCCGCTGCGTGTGGGAGCCGTCCACGGGCCGTGGAGCTCCACAGAGGAACCGTACCGTCCGGACGGTGCACACCGCCGGGAGCGGAGGGCGCCGCGGGGGCCGGGAGGCCTGCGCCCCTCCGGGCGGGGCACACGTGCCGGGCGGCCGCCGGCCGGGACTTCCGCGAGCTCCGAGGGCCCCGGTCCCGCAGGGTCGGAGAAGGCGCCGGATCGGGTCCGTTTCGTCATCATAAGATTGTATTTATTGATTTTATGTATCCGCGTCGTGATGCTTCTATCCACGGTCGTCCGGTGGGCCGAAAATGCCTTTCGGCATTCCGGTTGTGCCGGGCGAGGGTTTCGGAGAAGATCGTTCCGGCGAACCTCCGCGTCCTCCCCGGGCGAGGAGGCCGCCTCCGTGAAACGCACATGAAATCAGAAAGGATGGTGGAATGAAGTTTTCGTCCACCGTGGCCGCGGCGCTCCTGGGCAGTGTCCTCCTGGGTGCCTCTCCCGCACATGCGGCGACCGGTGAGGTCGTGGTCTTCACGACCGAGTTCGAGGATCTCGTGCGCTACTCCGACCCCGCCTCGGGAAGCTGCGTGCGCCTCCCCGGGACGGCCCACGTCCTGGTCAACCTGACCGACGCGGACGTGCGCCTCCACGCCGGGACGCGGTGCCTGGGGCCCGGGGTGACCGTGGCCCCCGACCGGGGCTGGCACGCCCCGCCCAGCGGCCTGTTCAGCTTCTCCGTGGCCTGACCCGCGGAGACCGGACAAAGCGGCAAAATTAAGCATTTCCAATACGCCTGCTTTGTCTGCTTGTTTCCCCCGATTAAGGAGTAGTCGGGGGTAGGGTTTGGGACGCGGGTGGAGGTTTCGCGTTTTGACGCTTTTTCCGTGGTGCTCCACGCTGGGTCTCCGTTCGATGGTTCCGCCCGTCCGGAAGGGCGCGGAACGAGGATGACGGCGAACGGAAAGGCGCGCACCCTCCATGCTGCACACCCTCATCGTCGGCCTGGGCAGATCGGGAAGAGGGCTGCACCTGCCGTCGCTCGCCAAGGCGCGGGCGGCGGCCCCCTCCCTCTTCGCCCCGGGCCCGGTGATGGGCCACGACCCCCTGTGTCCCGGGGCGGACGGGCTCCTGGCGGTCGCCTCCCCCGAGGAAGCGGCGCGCCGCCGCCCGCCGCGGGACACCGTGGTCCACCTGTGCACCCCGCCCCACCTGCGCGCGGAGCCGCTGGAAACCCTGGCCCGCCTGGGCTACCGCAGCATCATCGTGGAGAAGCCGCTGGCCCTGGACCTCGTCGAACTGGCCGCGATCGCGCGGCTGCGCCGCCGCTGGGACCTCGACCTCGCCGTCTCCACCCCCTGGTCGGCCAGCGCGTTGAGCAGGCGGCTGTCGGCGGCCCGGCGCTCCGGCGCCTTCGGGGCGCTGCGCGCGATCACGGTGCTCCAGCACAAGCCCCGGTTCACCAGGTCCCTGGGGTCGCCGGGGCACCCCACCGCCTTCGACATCGAGGTCCCCCACGCCCTCGCCGTGGTCGTGGCGCTCGCGGGAGGCGCCGACGTCGCCGCGGCCGGACTGGAGGACATGGTCGTCGACGGGACGCGCCTGCCGGGCCTGGGCGGCGCCCGCCTGGACCTCGTGCACCACACCGGCGTGCTCACCCGGATCGAGTCCGACCTGACCTCCCCGCTGCGCGAGCGGCGCATCGTGCTGGAGTTCGACGAGGTCGTCCTGACCGGCCACTACCCGTGCAGCGAGGCCGACCACACCGCCCAGCTGTCGGTGGCGGTGCCGGGGCGGGCCCCCACCCGCTCGGCCTTCCACGACGACGCCTTCACCGCGTTCCTGCGCGCCTGCTACACCCGCTACTCCCGGCCCCGGCGCGCCAGGGGGGACCTGCCCGTCCACGTGGAGGCCGTCCGCCTGCTGTCCGAGGCGAAGAACCTCTGCTCCTCCCGCACCGACGACCCCCGGGAGGCCGACAGTGCCGTCCGCGTCTGAGACACCCCGCCTGGCGGGGATCGGCGACGAGGCCGCCCCCGGGCTGCCCGGCCAGATCGCCGCCGTGCGCGCGCTCGGCTGGAACCTGCTGGAGCTGCGCACCCTGGACGGCGTGCCGGTCGCCGAGACGGACGACGCCGCCTTCGCGCGGGCCGCGGAGCGCATCCGCGCGGCCGGGGTGGAGGTGGTCGCCGTCGCCGCCAAGATCGGCGACTGGTCCCGGCCGGCCACCGGGGACTTCGCCGTCGACCTGGCCGAGCTGGACGTGCTCGCCCGGCGCTGCGCGGTCCTGGGCACGCGCACGGTGCGGATCATGTCCTTCCCCTCCGGGGGCCTGGCCGAGCCCGGGTGGGGGCGCGTGGTCCGCACACGGATGCGCGTGCTGGCCGACCGCGCCGAGGACGCCGGCCTGGTCCTGGCGCACGAGAACTGCGCCGGATGGGCGGGGGAGGACGCCGCCCGCGTCCTGGACCTGCTGGCCCACGTCGACAGCCCGGCGCTGCGGGTGCTGTTCGACACCGGCAACGGCGTCGCCCACGGCTACGACGCCGCCGCGATGCTGCGCCCGCTCGTGGAGTACGTGGCCCACGTCCACGTCAAGGACGCCGTCGACGCCCCCGGAGGGGACACCGCCTACGTGCTGCCCGGCCGGGGGCGGGCCGGGGTGGACGAGTGCCTGCGTATCCTGGCCGGCCACGGCTACCGGGGCGCACTGTCCATCGAACCCCACCTGCACCTGCGCCCCCACCTCCGGGGAACCGGCGGCGACCCCGGCCGGGGGGACGCGGCCGGGTTCGTCGAGTACGGGCGGGCCCTGGAGGAGACGGTGCGCCGGGTCTGGCGCGCGGAGGCGGTCCGATGACGCTCACCGGTGACGAGCGCTCCCTGCTGATGCGGCTGCTGGCCACCCCCACGGCCGGCCCCCTGGAAACCGGGGCCGCGGGCCCGGCGCCCCGGTTGTGGGAGGCCCAGCGCGACTACGCCCGCGCCGCCGGGCGGCTCGGGTTCCGGGTGGTCCGCCACGCCCCCGCCGACCCCGCCGACCTGGAGGCGCCCGGCGTGCCCGAGACGGTGCGCGAGGCCGCCGCCGACCCCGGGTTCCTCGCCTGTCAACCCAGCCTGGTCCTGAGGCTCGGCCCCGACGCCGTGCCGCGCGAGCGCACGGTCATGTTCAACGTGCACATGGACACCGTCGCGGGCGGCCCCGCCGCCTCCTTCGACGGCGAGGTCTTCCGCGGCCGCGGCGCCGTCGACGCCAAGGGGCCCGCGGTGGCGCTCCTGGCCGGGGTGCGCACCGCCCTGGAGCGCTCGCCGGCCCTGGGCCGCGACACCGCCGTCCTCGTCCAGGCGGTCGCGGGGGAGGAGGGCGGGGCCATGGGCGTCCTGGGCACCCGCCCCCTGGTCGGACTGGGTCACACCGGCCGCGTCAACGTGTTCTGCGAACCCACGTCCGGACGGTTCCTCACCCGCTCCACGGCCTCGATGACCGCCCGTGTCTCGGTGCGCGGCGACGACGCCGTGGACGACCGGCCCCACAGCGGGCACAACGCCTCGGTGCTGCTGGGGTTCCTCGCCCAGCGCATGGGCCGCGCCCTGGACGCCCACGCCCGGAACGGCGCGGTGTGCGTGGCCGGGCTGCACACGGGCACACTGCACAACCGCGTGTACGGCTCCGGCGACCTGCTCCTCAACCTGTCCTACGCCGACGCCCGCGCCGGCAGGACCCTGGAGGAGGCGGTGCGGGGCGCCTTCGACACCGCGCTGGCGGAGTTCGGCTCCGCCTTCGCCGACACCGCCCTCTTCGCCAGGACCGCGGCCGACGCGCGCCGCCTCACCCGCCTGGACTGGCCCAAGCGCGGCCTGCCGGTCCTGGACGACCGCGACCGGTGGGGGCACGACCTGCTGCGCCGGGCAGGGGTGCCCGCCTGGCCGGCCGGCGAACCCGCCTTCACCTGCGACGCCATCTGGATGGCGGACGTCCCGGACACCTGCACCGTCGTGCTGGGACCGGGCGACCTGGACGCCGACGGCGCGCACGGCGACGACGAGCGCGTCCGCCTCCGCGACCTCGACGGGTACGCCGACACGGTGGCCCGTCTCCTGACCGCCTTCACCGACGACACCGACGGAGGATCGTGACCACCCTCTCCCCAGAGTCACCGCCGGCACAGGAACGGGCGACCGTGACGGTCGACCACGACGCGCTGCTCGCCTTCCTCACGGAGGTCTTCGCCGGCCGGGGCCTGCCCCGCGGCCGGGCCGCGGAGGCGGCGCGCGCCCTGTGCCACGGGGACCTCACCGGAATGGACTCCCACGGGGTCGCCAACCTGGCCGGGCTCTATCTCCCCCTGCTCGACGAGGGGAGGGCGGACCCCGGCGCGGAGCCCCGCGTGCTGGCCGACCTCGGCGCCGCCGTGCTGCTCGACGCCCGGCGCTCCCTCGGCCTGTGGGCCGCGTCGGAGGCGATGGACCTCGCCGCGCGGCGGGCCGGGGAGCACGGGGTGGGCCTGGTGTCGGTACGCGGGGCCACGCACCTGGGCTGCGCCGGCTACCACGCACTGCGCGCCGTCGAACGCGGCATGATCGGCGTGGTCGCGAGCAACTGCGGCCGCCAGCGCATCGCGCGGCCGCCGGGCGGGGCCGTGGCCCTGTTGGGGACCAACCCCCTCAGCGCCGCGGCCCCGGCCGGTGCGCATCCGCCGTTCCTGCTGGACATGAGCACCACGGCGGCGCCCACCGGCCGGGTCCGGCAGGCCGCCCGCGAGGGCCGGCGGCTGCCGGAGGGGGTGCTGTGCGACGACCACGGCGCCCCCGTCACCGACCCGGCGGCGTTCGACGCCGGGCGTGCGCACCTGATGTGGCTGGGCGGCGAGGCGGGGCGGTTCAAGGGCTTCGGCCTCGGCCTGCTGGTGGAGGTGCTGTCCGCGGTGGTCTCCGGCGCCGGGCGGGGCCCGGACCCCGACGCCCTGGCCGGGGACGGCGGGCCCTCCGGCCGGGACGACGACATCGGCTTCCTGATGCTGGCGATCGCCCCCGACGCGCTGCGCGAGGGGGCGCCGGCCGACGCCGAGGAGCTGTTCGGCGTGGTGACGGCGTGCCCTCCGGCCGCCCCCGGCGACCCGGTGCGCTACCCCGGCTGGCACGAGCACCGCACGGCGCGGGAGCGCCGCGCCACGGGGGTGCCGCTGGCCGCCGGCCTGTACGCCGAACTGGCGGACGTGGCCGCGCGGGCGGGGATCCCGGCGCCGGCGCTCGCGGGGGAGGGACGATGAGGGGGCCCCTGCGCGTGGGAGTGGTCGGCCTGGGGGTCATCTCCCGGTTCCACCTGGCGGCGCTGTCGTCCTCCGCCGACTGGGAGCTCGCGGCCGTGTGCGACCTGAACCCGTCGAGGGTCGCGGACCCGCCGCCGGGGGCGGCGGGCTACACCGACCACACGCGGATGCTGGCGGAGGCGGACCTGGCCGCGGTCGTGGTCACAGCCCCCAACGACGCGCACGCCCGGATCTGCGCCGACGCCCTCGCGGCCGGTGTCGCGGTGTGCGCGGAGAAGCCGCTCGCCCTGGACCTCGCGGAGGGGGAGGCCCTGGCCGCCCTGTCCCGGGACCGGGGGGTGCCGTTGACCACGGCCTTCCACCGCCGGTACAACTCCGGGTTCGCCGCGCTGCGTCACCGGATCGGGGAGCGCGCGGTGGCGGAGGTGACCGTGCGCTACCTGGAGCGGATCGAGGAGCACGCCGGGGAGGACACCTGGTACCTGGATCCGGGCCGCTGCGGCGGCGGGTGCGTGGCCGACAACGGACCCAACGCCTTCGACCTGGTGGAGACCCTGCTGGGCCGGGCCGAGGTGACCGGGGCCCGGGTGGAGTACGACGACGCGGGGGTGGACCGGAGGGCGGACGTCGCCCTGCGCGCGGGGGGAGCCCGCGCCCGGGTGCTGCTGGACTGGTCCCATCCGGGGGAGTGCAAGGACGTGGTGGTGAGAACGGCGGACGGGCAGGTGTGGGCGGCCGACCTGCTGGCCGGCCGCCCCGCCTTCAAGGAGTCCCTCTGGCACGAGTACGAGGGCATCGCCGCCGACTTCGCGCGCCGGGTGCGCGAAGGGCGGACCGACGACGGCGCGGGGGTGTCGGCGCTGCGCCTGGTCGGCGAGGCCTACCGCGCGGCGGAGCTCGGGGAGAGGGCCGCCCGGTGAATCCGCACGAGGACGGCGCCAAGCGCAACGTGGCCGCCACCCTGCTCAAGGTCCTGGTCCACCGCAGGACCGAGCGCGGCATGCGGCTGGAACCGTTCGCGAGCCGGTGCGTGCGCGCGGGAGAGGTCCACGAGCTGGTCGCCACCGACCACACCGACACCGCCGAGGGCGCCCGGATCGACCGCGTGGGGTTCCTGGGGTTCGCCGAGATCACCGCCGCCGGCGTCGTGGACCGGGGCGACGAGGTGTGGATCGGTCCGCGCCGGGTGGGCGTGGTGCTGGGGTTCGACGCCTGCCACACGCCGAACCACTACAACGTGCTCATCCACGCGGACCCGGCCCCCACGGGGCGCGAGCTGGCGCTGCGACCGGAGGAGCCGGTGGTGTTCCGGCAGGGGAGCCCCCGGACCGTGGCCGAGCTCTTCCGGACACCGTCCGCGGAAAATGTCGAAGAATGTCCGAAATAAATTTCACGCAGCATCGATGATTTTCCCGGATTGGCTTTTCCGGGGTCCCGGGCTCGGTAATATTCGAGTCGGGGGAAGGCGATTCTCGAATCGCATTCGAGTCCCCTTCTCCTTGTTATTCATTTTGTTGTTCCCAACTATTCTCTTGAAGGAGAACGGATGACGACCGCCGTCAAGGCCAACGACCGCCTCGAAGAGCGCTTCCGCCTGTGGGACCACAACGGCAACGGCGTGATCGAGCGCGCGGACTTCGAGCAGGAGGTCGAGGGCATCCTCAGCCGCTTCGGCGTCGAGGCCTCGGCCCCCGGCGCGGAGGGCCTCCGTGGCGCCTACCTCGGCCTGTTCGACCGCCTGGCGCGGTCCGCGGGCACCGAGCGGATGAGCAAGGAGGACTTCGTCCGGGCCGCCGAGAGCGAGATCGTCAGCAAGGGCGACGCCGGCTTCTCGGAGGTCCTCCAGCCGACCATCCAGGCGATCATGACCATCGCCGACACCGACGGCGACGGCCGGATCAGCCCGACCGAGCTGGAGCGGTGGTTCGACGCCATCGGCCTGAGCACCGCCCAGGCCGCCGACGCCTTCGGTGAGATCGACACCGACAACGACGGCGTCCTCACCGTCACCGAGCTGGTCGCCGCGGTGCGCGACTACCACCTCGGCAAGAACGACATCCCCCTCCTGGGCGTCTGACCCCCCTCGGGTCCCGTCCCCCTTCCGGCCCGGCCGCGCCACGGCGCGGCCGGGCTCCGGTCCCTCCCCCACACGCAGAACGGAAGAAATGAAGTCGGCACTCTCCTCCCCCGCCGCGGGCGAACGCGGCGGGGGTCGTTCGCGCATTCCCTTCTTCGACCAGTCGGACACCTTCCGAAGACTGTGGCCGGAGATCGAGGAGAACTGTGTCCGCGTCATGGACGACGGTAAGTTCTCGCACGGCTCCATGGTGGCTGAATTCGAGCGGGAAATGGAGCGCTACACCGGCGCCCGGCACGTCGTCGGCGTCAATTCGGGGACCGACGCGCTCGTCATTCTCCTGCGCGCCGCAGGACTGCGCCCCGGCGACGAGGTGATCGTCCCCGCCTACACGTTCGTCGCCACCGCCACCGCCGTCGTGCACGCCGGCGGCGTCCCCGTCTTCGCCGACATCGAGGCGCACGGGTACGGGCTCTCCCCCGACGCGGTCGCGGACGCCGTCACCCCGCGCACCCGCATGGTCATGCCGGTCCACCTCTTCGACCGGCTCGCCGACATGGAGGGCATCGGCCGGGTCGCCCGCGCCCACGGGCTGACCGTGGTGGAGGACAGCGCGGAGGCCGTCGGCATGCGCCTCCACGGCAAGCACGCGGGACTGCTCGGCGCCGGCGGCGTCCTCTCCTTCTTCCCCGCCAAGACCCTGGGGGCCGTCGGCGACGCCGGGGCCCTGCTCACCGACGACGACGCCGTCGCCGAAACCGCGCGGATGCTGCGCCACCACGGCCGGTCCGGGCGCACCCTGGCCGAGTTCCCCGGCATCTCCAACCCGACGGTCGTCGTCGGCGGCAACAGCAAGATGGACGACATCCAGGCCGCCGTCCTGCTGGCCAAGCTCACCCGCCTGGACGCCGACATCCGGCGCCGCGCCGAACTGTCGCGCCGCTACGACGGGCGGTTGCGCGGCCTGCCCGGGGTACGGACCGTCCCCGGCGACGCCGCGGCCCGGCCCGGCGAGGAGCGCGCGGTGTACGTCCACCTCGTCGAGGTGGACGACCGCGACGGCCTCGTCGCCCACCTGGACGCCGCCGGTGTCGGCACCGAGGTCTACTACCCCCGCCCGCTGCACCTGCAGCCGTGCTTCGCCCACCTGGGCCACCGGCCGGGCGACCTGCCCCGGGCCGAGGAGGTGTGCCGGTCGGCCGTCGCGCTGCCGCTGTACGCCGACCTGTCCGAGGAGCGGGTCGACCGGGTCTGCGACGAGATCGAGCGCTTCCTCGCCGGGAGGACCCGATGACCGCGGCCACCGGGCGGACCGTCCCGTTCTTCGCCCCCGACCTCTTCGACACCGAGCGCGAGGCGCTCCTCGCGGCCCTGTACGAGGTCGGCACGGACCCCGAGCAGAAGTTCATCCTCGGGCGCCGCACCGCGCGGTTCGAGGAGGCCCTGCGCGACTCCCTGGGCGCCGGCGACGTCGTGGCCTGCTCCAGCGGGACCTCGGCGCTGACCCTCGTCCTGGCCGCCATGGACATCGGGCCCGGCGACGAGGTGGTCGTCCCGGCCTTCGGCTGCGCCCCCCTGGCGAGCACCGTCCTGTCGTGCGGCGCGACCCCGGTCTTCGCCGACGTCGACCCCGTGACGCTGACCATGGACCCCGACCACGCCGAGCAGCTCCTCACCGCCAGGACCCGGGCCCTCATGCCCGCCCACATGTTCTCCGTCATGGCCGACATGCCCCGCCTGCGCGATCTGGCCTCCCGTGCGGGGGTGCGGCTCGTCGAGGACGCGGCGCTGGCCCAGGGCGGCACGCTCCGGGGCCGCCCCGCCGGCCTGTGGGGCGACGCCGGGGTGTACTCCTTCGTCCAGGTCAAGGTCTTCGGCATGCCCGGCGAGGGCGGCGTGGTCCTGTCCGCCGACGCCGGACTCGCCGACCGGGTGCGGATGCTGCGCAACCACGGCCAGGACGGCCGCCACCGGTTCCTGCACCACCGCATCGGCCACAACAGCCGGTTCGACGAGGTGATGGCCGCCTTCCAGCTGCACCGCCTGGCGGGGCTGGAGGAGCGCGTGGCCCGCCGGAACGCCATCTGCTCGTACTACTCCGAGCACCTGGCCGACCTGCGCGAGGACGGGGTCGCGGCGCCCCCCGCGGGCGGGGACGGCCGCTTCCCCTACGTCTACACGCTCCTGTGCGAGGACCGCGACGGGCTGCGGGACCACCTGGCCGCCGAAGGGATCGACACCCACGTCTACTACCCCCGCGCCCTGCCCGAGCAGCCCGCCTTCGCCCCCCACGCCCGCCCCGGCGGGCAGTGGCCCCGGGCCCGGGACGCGGCGCGCCGCAACATCTCCCTGCCCCTGTACCCGCACCTGACCGACGAACGCGTCGAGCACGTGGTCACCGCCGTGCGCGCGTTCGCCCACGGGAGGAAACCATGACCGACCGCACGACCGCGCCCGCCGCGCCGCCCGCCGCGCCGCCCGCCGCGCCCCGGCCCACCCCGGGCGCCTACGCCAGGCTCGCCAAACTCGACATCGTCGACTACTACATCGGCCTGCCGCTGGTGTTCGCCATGACGCTGCCCCTGCTGGGGGCGCGCGCCGAGACCCTCGGGTTCCTCCTGCTCGTCCTGGTGGCCGAGGTGGCGGTGGTGGCCGCCATGGTCTCCTTCGACGACGTCACCGGCTACCGTGACGGCTCGGACGCCGCCAACTACGGCTCCGACGCCGCGCGGCGCCGACTCGCCCGCAAACCCCTGGTCCACGGGACCCTCACCGAGCCCCAGGCGCTCCGCTTCGGGCGGGCGGCGACCGCCGCGAGCGTCGTCCTGTGGACCCTGGTGGTCGCGCTGGCCCCGCACCGGCCCCTGTGGGCCGTCGTCGGGGCGGCCCTGTGCCTGGTCGCGTCGGTCCAGTACTCCTGGGGGCTGAAGCTCAGCTACCGGGGCTTCCAGGAGATCTTCCTCTGCGGCCTGGGGGTGGGCTGGGTCCTGGTCCCCTACGGCCTGCTCGTCGGGCACGTCGACGGCTTCGTGATCGTCCAGGCGCTGGTGTTCGGCGGCGGCCCGATGATCTTCGGCCTGTACTCCAACACCAACGACGCCGCGGGCGACCGGGCCGCGGGCCGCGTCACCGTCGCCGCGAGGGTGTCCCCGCGCGCCAACACGGCCTTCATCGTCGCGCTCACCGCGACGGAGACCCTGCTGGTCACCGGGTCCCACCTGCTCGGGATCGCCCCCTGGTGGTTCACCGTCGCCCTGCTGCCCGTCATCGCCCTGCGGGTCGCCCAGCTCTACACCGGTTTCGTCCTCGGCGACATCCTGCGGGCGCGCCGCACGGCCATCCACACGCACCGGGCCGCGGTCGTGCTCCTCATCGGGGCCAACCTGCTCGCCCCGTTCCTGCCGGACGCCCTGTGAGCGCGCCGCTCGACGCGGCGGTGGTGGGCGCGGGGCCCGCAGGGCTCGCCACCGCGCACCTGCTGGCCGCCGCCGGACACACGGTGCGGGTCCTGGAGGCCGCCGACGCCGTGGGGGGCAGGACGCGCACACTGCGCTCCGACGGCTACCTCGTCGACACCGGCGCCGAGATGATCCCCTCGGCCGACGCCTACCCGGCGACCTGGCGGCTCGTGCGCGCCACCGGCCTGGACTCCGACCCGGAGGCGGTCCCCCTGGTGCGCGACGCCCTCGCGGTCTGGTGGAACGGGCGCGCCCGCCCCCACGCCGGACGCCCCCTGGGGCTGCTCACCGGCATGGGACTGTCCGGAAGGGCCCGTCTCGACCTCGCGCGCCTGTTGCGGCGCCTGGACCGCGCCGGGCTGGACCCCGACCGCCCCGAGAGGGCGGCGCTGGGGGAGGAGACCGTCGCCGACCTCCTGCGGAGGTACCACCCGCAGGTGCGCGACCGCCTCCTGGGTCCGCTCGCCGCGGGGTTCTTCGGCTGGCCGCCGGAACGGGCCGCCGCCGCGCCCTTCGCCGCCCACCTGGCCGCCTCCGGCAGCACCGCCACCTGGCGCACCTACCGGGACGGGATGGACACGCTGCCCCGGGCGCTGGCGGCCCGGCTGGACGTGCGCACCGGCCACCCGGTGACCGGTGTCTCGCACGCCCCCGGCGGGGTGCGCCTGGACTCCCCGAGGGGAGCGGTGACCGCGCGCGCCGTCGTCCTGGCCGTGCCCGCCCCCGTCGCCCTGCGCCTCCACCCCGGGGCGCCCCCGGCCGAGCGGGAGTACCTGGAGGCCTGCGGATACGCGCCCATGCTCCGGGTGTCCCTGCTGCTGGACGCCCCGACGGCCCCGCGCGGGGCGCGCCGCGGTTTCGCCGTCCTGGTGCCCGACGACCCCGTGCTCGCCGTGGTCACCGCGGACCACGCCAAGCACCCCGGCCGGGCGCCCAGGGGACGCGGCCTGGTGTCCCTGGTCGCCTCCCCGCAGGCGGCGCGCGACCTCATCGACGCACCCGACGACGAGGTGGGCGCGCGCCTCACCGCACGCGCCGAGCGCCTCATGCCCGGGGTGGGGAAGCGCGTGAGGAGGACCATCGTGCACCGCTTCCGGCACGGCCTGCCCCTGCCCGAACCACGGGCGCTGGCCGCCCGCCCCGCCTTCGCCGACCGGCCCCTGGCCCCCGTCGACTACGCCGGCGACTGGACCGCCCTGCGCCCGTGCAGCGAGGGGGCGGTCGCCTCGGCCTTCACGGCCGCCGAACGCACGTCGGCCCTGCTCACCACCTCCCGCGAACCGATCACGACCGAGGCGCCATGACACTCCTGAGCAAACCCCTCCACCTGGGCACCCTCTTCGACGACCTGGCGGCGCGCGGCTCCACCACCGCCGTGCGGCTGAGCAGGCCCCTGGACATCGCCCCCGAGGCGGGCACCGAACTCGACGTGCCGGCCGCCGCCGACCTGGTGCGCCGGGTCTCCGGCTGGTTCGCCGAGGCGGGGGTGCGGCCGGGCGACCGCGTCGCCATCGCCAAGCGCAACCACTGGGACTACGTGCTCCTGGCCTGCGCCGCCGCACGCCTGGGCGCCGTCCCCGCGTCGCTGTCGGCCCACCTGTCCCCCGAGACCCTGGGAATCCTCCTCCGCAGGCTGGAACCGGCGCTCCTGGTCACCGACACCGCACTGCTGGAGGCCGCCCGCGGGGCGGGGCACGACCCCTCCGCCCACGCCGCGCGCACCCTGGTGGTGGGGGGCCGCGCCGAGCGGGCCCTGTGCACGGACGACGTGCGGGGGGGCTCCGCGCCGCCGCCGCGCCGTCCGCACCTGGACGCACCGCTCGCCGTCATGCACACCTCCGGCACCACCGGGGTCCCGAAACTGGCCGTGCACTCCACACGCACCATCCTGCGCAGGCTGGCGGGCTTCGAGTCGCACCGGTGGCCGGTGCTGGGCAGCCGGCGCGACGACACGGTCGCCTCCTCCTTCTCCTACGCCCACGGACGTGCCCTGGCCTGGACGGCCGGGGTGCTGTGGATGTTCCCGGCGGCGGTCTCGCTGATCACCTCGCCCGACTGGGACGAGGCCGGTCCCGCGCTGCGCCGCCACCGGCCCACCACCCTGGAGGCCCAGCCCTCCACCCTGGTGCGCTGGCAGCGGCACGTCGACGGGAAGGGCGACGAGTTCGGGCGCGTGCGGTTGTTCGTCAGCACCTTCGACGCCGTGCACCCGTCCACCGTCCGCACCTTCCTCAACGCCAGCCGCCGGCGGGCGCCGGTGTGGATGCAGGGGTGGGGCCAGAGCGAGACGGGTCCGCTGACCTTCCGCTTCCTCACCCGCCGGTCGCTGGCCCGCAGGCAGTGGGTCGACCCCACCACCCGCAACCTGGGGCGGCCCGTCCCCGGTCGGACCCGGCTGCGCGCCGTCGACACGAGGACGCTGCGCCCCCTCCCGGCGGGCGAGCCCGGCCTGCTGTTCTGCCGCACCGACGCGCTGTGCCTCGGCTACGTCGGGGAGGAGGGGCGCTGGCGCTCCAAGCTCGTCGGCCAGTGGTGGAGCACCGGGGACATCGGCTCCGTCGACCGCACCGGCGCGGTCCGCCTGGTGGACCGGGAGGTGGACTCCCTGTCCGACGGCGGCTGCCTGGAGATCGAGGACGTCGTCGACGAACGGCTCCCCCAGGCGCTGGACTGCGTCGTGCTGGGGGTCGCCGACGGCCCGCCCGTGCCGGTCGTGGCCACGGAGGACGGCACCCTCGCCCCGGGGGTCTGGAAGGAGGCCGTCGTCGACCTGCCGACGATGGCCGAACCGGTGGTCCTCACCTGGGGCGACCTGCCGCGCACCGGTACCGGCAAGGTCCGCCGGGGCGCGCTGCGGGAGAGCCTCGGCCTGGGCCCCGACGCCCCCGGGAAGGGGAGGTGGACGTGACCGCGACGGCGATCGCCGCTCCTCCGCTGGCGGGGACCGCGGTCCTGGCCTCGGGCGACGCGGTACCGGTGCGCGTCGCGGCGGCACGCCTGCGGGCACTGGGGTGCGAGGTCGTGCGGGGACCCGCCGCGGCGAGCGCCCCCGCGGGCCGGATCGACCTGCTCACCGGTCCGGGAGGCGGCCGGGCCGGGTGCGACCTGGTGTGGTCGGCGTCCCCGGAGCCGTTGGCCGACGAGCGCGACGTCCAGGCCGCGTGCGGCCTGGCGCACCTGCACGGCCTCGCCGGGGGAGGACCGCGCTTCCTGCCCGTCGACCACGCGTCGGTGTGCGCCGGGGTGCTCGCGGCGCAGGCGGTGGCGGCGGCGGTGCTCTGCGCGCTGCGCGGGGGACCGGCGCTGCGGGCGTCGGTCTCCGTGGCCGGTGCGGCGCTCCTCGCGGTCGCCCCGTACGTCGCCGACGCCACCGCCGCGCGGGGGGCGCCGCCCGCCCCGGCGGAGGGCGAACCGCCGCCCTTCCGCTCCGCCGACGGTGTCCGGTTCGAGATCGAGACCCTCGACCCCGAGGCGTGGCTCCGGTTCTGGGAGGCCCTGGGCGCGCCCGCGCGGGCGGTCGCCACCGGATGGGCGCCCTTCCAGCGCAGGTTCGCCACCGCCGTGTGCCCGCTGCCCGCCGCGCTGTCCGCGACCCTCGCGGCGCTGCCGCTCGCCGTCGTCCGCGACACCGGCCGGGAGTGCGGGGTGGGCGTGGTCCCGCTGCGCCCCCTGTCCGAGGTCGCCGGGGAGGGCCCCGCCTCGCCGTGGCGGCTCCGCGGCGCCGGCGGGGAGCCCGGTCCGGGCCTGCCGCCGTGGCAGGCCTCCGGGACGGGGCCGCTGGCAGGGCTGCGGGTGGTCGAGGCCACCAACCGGGTCCAGGGGCCCCTGGCGGGTCTGCTGCTGACCCTCCTCGGCGCCGACACCGTGCGCGTCGAGCCGCCGGGCGGCGACCCCATGCGCGGTGTCCCGCCCCTGGCCGGAGGCCTCTCCGCCCGCTTCGCCGCCCTCAACCGGGGCAAGGACGCGGTCCGGCTGGACCTCAAGACCCCCGGTGGCCGCCGCGCGGCCGCCGACCTGGCGGCCTCCGGCCACGTCCTGCTCTACAACTGGCCGCCGGGCCGGGCCGAGCGGTTCGGGCTGGGGGCGGACGACCTCTCCGCCCGCGCCCCGGGGCTGGTCCACGTCCACGCCGACGGGTGGGCCGGCGAGGACCCCGGACCGGGGATCCCGGCCACCGACTTCCTGGTCCAGGCCGACGGCGGGATCGCGGACCTGGTGTCCGTCGGCGGAGCGCCCGCCGCCCCCTCCCTGGTCACCCTCACGGATGTGCTCGGCGGCATCATCGCGGCCGAGGCGGCCCTGGCCGGCCTGCTGCTGCGCGCCCGCACCGGGACCGGTGCGGTGGCGAGGACGGGGCTGGTCGACGCCGCGCGCCTGCTCCGGTGGGCCGGGCGCGGCACCGCCCACCTGCCCCGCCCCGGCACGCCGCCGGTGGCAGGCCCGGCCGAGGCGGCCGACGCCTTCCCGGGGGCCTTCACGACGGTCGGCGGGGCCTCCCTCCCGCGCGCCCCGTGGACGTTCGCCCCCCTGGACGGGGAGGACCTGTGACGGCCTGGACCTCTGGGGCGGGGCTGGTCCTGGCGGACCTCGTCCCCGCGGAGGAGCGCGCCCGGTGGGTCGCGGAGGGCCTGTGCCCCGGCCGGGACCTGTACTCCCTGTTCCTCGACCGGGTGCGGGAGGACCCCGCGCGCGAGGCGGTCGTGGACGGCCTCGGAAGCGTGGACCGCGCCGGGCTCGCGGCCAGGGCCGGACGGGCCGCCGCGGCCCTGGCCGCCAGGGGGTGCGGCGAGCGCGACGTCGTCGCGGTCCTGCTGCCCGACGGCAGGGACGCGATCGCGGTCGAACTCGCCGTCGCCGCGCTCGGGGCGGTCGCCCTGCCGGTCCCGTACGGGCGCTCCCGCACCGACGTGCTCTCCCTGCTGGCACGCTCCCGCGCCGCGCTCCTGGTCACCGCCCCCGCCCGCGCGGACGACGCGCCGGACACACCGGTCTGGTGCGCGGACGCCGGGACGCTGGACCCCGGCGGCCCCCTCGCGGGGGCCAGGGCGCCCGAGCCGGCGCGCCCCGACGCCGAATCGCCCGCGCGCATCCTCGTCTCCTCGGGATCCGAGGGCGAGCCGACCATGGTCGCCTACTCGCACAACGCCATGGCCGGGGGGAGGGGCAACTACGCGCGGGCCGTGCTGGGCGCCGGGCCCGTCCGCGCCCTCATCCCGGTGCCGCTGGCCTCCTCCTTCGGCTCGCTGGGCATCGTGTCCCTGGTCCGGCTCGGGGCCACCCTCGTCGTTCCGGGGCGGTTCGACCCCGTGGCCGTGCTGCGCTCGGTCGAACGGGACCGCCCCACCCACCTGATCGGCGTGCCCACCATGCTCAGGCGCACCGCGCTGGTCGGGGAGGCGGCCGACACCGGGTCGCTGCGGGCACTCGTGGCCAGCGGCGCGCCCCTGCACCGGGAGGTGCGCGACCTGTGCGAACGCCGCTTCGGCCGACCGGTCGTGAACGTCTACGGCTCCACCGACGGGGTCAACTGCCACACCGCGCACGACCCCGGGGCGTGGGAGCCGGGCATGGCCGGGCGCCCCGACCCGGCCGTCGCCGCGATCCGGGTGTGCGACCCCCGGGGACGGCCGCTGCCGCCGGGGGAGGTCGGCGAGATCCGGGCACGGGGACCGATGACGCCCCTGTGCCACGTCGCGGACCCCGCACTCGACGCCGAGCGGCGCGACCCCGGCGGATGGGTCCGCACCGGTGACGCGGGCCGCCTGGACGGCGACGGGACGCTGTGGGTCGTGGACCGCCTGCGCCGCACGGTGATCCGGGGCGGCGTCACCCTCTTCCCCGCCGAGGTGGAGCGCGCCCTGGCCGCCCACCCCGCCCTGGGCGAGGCGCAGTGCGTCCCGGTACCCGACCCCGACCTGGGCGAGCGCATGTGCGCCTGCGTCTGCCCCCTGCCGGGGGTGGACCCGCCCACGGGCGGCGAACTGCTCGCCCACCTGCGCGACGGGCACGGCGTGGACGTCCGCGCCCTGCCCGAGCACGTGCTGTTCCTCCCCGCGCTGCCGCTCGGCCCGACCGGGAAGGTGTGCACGTCCACCCTGGCCCGGATCGCGGCCGACGCGGTCCGCGACCGACCGACCGTACTCCCAGGAGGCCCACGATGACGGACACAGCCACCGCCGGACCCGGCTACGTCTTCGACAACCACAACGAGAACGCCGGTGACCAGCACCGGTTCCTGGCCGCCGCCTACGACCCGCTGACCACCGGAAGACTGGCGGAGACCGGGGTCGGACCCGGGTGGCGCTGCCTGGAGGTGGGTGCGGGCGGAGGCGGCGTCGCCCGCTGGCTGGCGGGGCGCGTCGCGCCCGGCGGCGGGGTGGTCGCCACCGACGTCAAACCCGACCACATCGCCCCGGCCGAGGGGCTGGAGGTGTGGAAGCACGACATCACCCGGGACCCCCTGCCGGAGGCGGCCTTCGACCTCGTCCACTCGCGGCTGGTGCTCCTGCACCTGCCCGAGCGGATCGAGGTCCTGAACCGCCTCGTGCGCGCGCTCAAGCCGGGCGGGGTGCTGCAGCTGGACGAGTTCGACATCACCTACGGGCCGTCGCTGCTCATGCCCGACGCCGGGGCCCGCGAGCTGTACGAGGAGTTCCTGGAGGCGAAGATCCGGCTGATGACCCGGGCCGGGGCCGACCCGGCCTGGGGGAGGAACGCCGCCGAGGCGATGCGCGGCGCCGGGCTGGTCGGCGTCGACCCCCGGCCGCACGTGGAACTGTGGGACGCCGGCTCCCCGGGGGTCCGCCTGATCCGCCACCACACCCTGCACCTGCGCGACGCGTTCGTGCGCGAGGGGATGACGGACGAGCGGCTGGCACGGGTGCGGGACCTGCTGGACGACCCGTCGTTCCGGGCCTGCTCCTGCGTGGTCTACTCCGTGCGGGGCCGCCGCCCCGCATGACCCGGGCCGCGGCGGCGGACGGCGCCGTCCGCCGCCGCGGGCCGCCCCTCCGCGCCCCGGGGCACCGGGCGCGGAAGGGCGGACACTGCTGTCCGGCGGGCGGCGCCCGCCGGACACGCCCTACCGGGGGTCCCGTCCCGGGCGGTGGGCGGCGATCGGGTTCTCCAGCGTTCCGACCAGCTGGAGGGCCCCCGCGGGGTCGTCCAGGTTCACCATCTGGCGGTTGTCGCGGAGCTGGAGCCGGTTCAGGCAGGAGAGCGCGAAACGGTCCGCGAACACGTCGTAGCGCTCGAAGCGCTCGGACAGGTGCGGGACCGACGCCTGGTAGTCGGCGACGCACTCCGCCACCGTCCGCCAGAAGTCCTCCTCCGCCAGGGTGCCCTCGTCGGCGAGGATGCCGTTGAGGAACCGCAGGAAGCAGTCGAAGACGTCGGTGAAGAGCGACAGCAGCCGCTTGTCCTCGGGGACCTCGGCGCGGATGCGCTCCACCGCCTCGGGCAGCTCCGCGTCCGCGTCCATCACCACGATCTCCTCGGCGATGTCCTTCATCAGCACCCGCTGGGGGACCCCGTCGCGCAGGATCAGGATCACGTTCTCCCCGTGGGGCATGAACACCAGGTCGTGCCCGTAGAACGCGTGCAGCAGCGGGACCAGGTAGGCGTCCAGGTAGCGGCGCAGCCACACGGCCGGGGCCAGGCCCGACTCGGCGATGAGCGCCCCGGCGAGGGAGCCGCCGTCCGCGTCGGTGTGCAGCAGCGACGCCATCGTCGCGAGCCGCTCCCCCCGGCCGAGCCTCGGCACCGGGCTCTCACGCCACAGTCCGGCGATCATCTTCAGGTACGGCGAGCCCTTGGCGGCGGCCCGCGCGTAGTGCGAGGTCCGGTAGCCCACCGCGGCGCGCTCGCGCAGCACCCCGACCCCGGTCGCGCGCAGCACCGGGTCCTGCCCGACCAGGTCGGCCAGCCAGTCGTTGATCGCCGGGGTGGCCTCCATGTACTCCGCCGACAGCCCGCGCAGGAACCCCATGTTCAGCACGGACAGGGCCGTCTTGACGTAGTGCCTCTCCGGTTCGGAGGCGTTGAAGAAGGTGCGGATGGACTGCTGGGCCCGGTACTCGTCCGGCCCGTACCCCAGGCACACCAGGTCGCGGCGGGCCAGGTCGGCGGCGAAGGTCACCGAGAGCCGGTTCCACCACTGCCACGGGTGGACCGGCACCAGGTGGTAGTCGTCCGGGTCCAGGCCCAGGCCGGCCAGCTCGGCGTGGAAGGCGGCCAGGACGCGGTCGCCGAGCTCCGAGCGCAGGAAGGAGCCGGGGTCGGTGTCGGCGGAGTGGGAGAAGGTGGTGCGCGAGCGCCGCGCGGCCACCCACACCAGGCGCACCGGGGCCGCGGCCTCGGGGGCGTAGGCCAGGTACTCGTCGGACCCGAAGCCCAGGCGCCCGTTGTTGGCGACGAAGCACGGGTGGCCCTCGGTCATCCCCGCCTCGATCGCCTGGAAACCGGAGCGCGCCAGCCCCGCGGCGTCCGGCTGCGCGCCCGCCATGCGGAAGGCGCTGCTCGCCAGGGTGCTGGTGATCTCCTCCAGGTAGACCGGCAGGACCTCCTTCCCCAGACCGAGGGTGTCGCGCAGGTCCAGCACGAGCTCCAGCGCGTCCGGGGTGTCCGTCGCCTCCGGGGAGCCGTCGCCGCCGGGGGCGCGGCGGACGATGCTGTCGGCGTCGATCCGCCAGTGGTCCAGGGCCATGACACGCGCCGTGAACCGGTACTCGGCCCCGCTGTCGCAGCGGACGGTGTACGCGCCGTCGGCGCCGCGTTCGGGGGTGAGCAGCCGTTCGTGGGAGAACTCGGCCAGGGCCTTGCGGACGAGCAGCCGGTTGGCGCGCTCCCACAGGTCCGGGGACAGGTGGGCGACGCCCTCGCGGGGGTCGGTCGGGGCCCCGTCCGGCCGAGGGGCCCGCCGTTCCCGGGCGGCGTCCGCGGGGCCGACGGGGTCCGCTGCGCGGACGCCCGGGGAGGGCTCCCCCGTGAAGGTCCCACCGGGGTGGCTGACGGTCATCTGTCGACTCCTCTCGTGGGCGCGGCCGCCGCCAGGGCGGAGCGGAACCGGTCGCGGGTACAGGTGCTCAGGTAGGCGTCCTTGCCGCTCTCCCGGAGGGAGACGGTGGACTCGACCCGGAAGCCCACCGCCTCGTTGAGCGCGTGGACGGGTCGGTTGCGCACGTCCGGCTCGACGACGACGCGCTCGGCCCCCGGGGCCGCGAAGGCCAGCTCCATGACCGTCGTGATGACGGCGCGGGTGAACCCGTGGACCGGGGTGTCGGCGGGCGCCACCAGGAAGTGCATCCCGATGTCGCCCGGCAGCACCTCGTAGTGGTGGGCCAGTTCGCTGTCCGCGGGCGAGTAGAGCTCCGCGAGGAAGACGGGCCGGCCCTTCCACACGCCGATGTAGGCCTGCTCGTGGTCGGAGGCGTGCACGGCCCGGAACTGGCGGGCCACGTCCTCCTCGTCGGCCTCGGTCATCAGCCAGAAGCGGGCCCGGGGCTCGGTCAGCCACCCGTGCAGGAGCGGTGTGTCGGCGTCCGGGTCGACGGGGCGGACAACGAACCGGCCCAGCTCGGGGTCGTCCCTGGTCAGCCCGGCCGGGAAACGGGCGGCAGGCGCGGGGCGGCTCATCGGTCGACCACCTCCAGCTCGGTGTCCGGCCCCGCGGGAGCGGAGCCCCCGTCCCGGGCCCCGGGGTCCCGCGGCGCGGGCGCGCCGAACTCCTGGAAGGCGATGGAGCGCTCCACGGCGTAGGGCTCGCGGCCCAGCATCGCGCGGAGGATGTAGGAGTTGCGGTAGGCGCCCATCCCCAGGTCGGGGGAGACGAACCCGTGGGTGTGCAGCTCGGCGTTCTGCACGAACACCGCCCCGGGCGGGGCCTGCGCGCCCGGCCCCTCCGCGTCCCCGCCGGGGCCGTGGGCGTTCGCGTCCACCCGGTAGTCGCGGCGCACCCGGAAGCGCCCGGCCGCGTCCCAGGCCAGCCGGTCGGAGACGGGCCCCAGGAAGTCCGGCCGCCGGTACCGGTAGCCCGTGGCCAGGACCAGCCCCTGCGTGTCCAGGGTGAAGTCGCGTCCCTGGTCGGTGTTGCGCAGCTCCAGGCGGTAGCCGTCCAGCTCCGCCACCCGGGAGGCCCCGGTGACCTCGGTGCCGGTCAGCAGGCGCACGGGGGGCGGGCCGAGCCTGCTCTTGACGTAGAGCAGGTCGTAGATCGCGTTGATCACCTCGGTGTCGATGCCCTTGTACAGGTTCTTCTGGGAGCTCACCAGGCGGTCGCGGGTGGCGTCCGGGAGGGAGTGGAAGTGGTCGGCGTACTCCGGGGAGGTCATCTCCAGGGTGAGCTTGGTGTACTCCAGCGGGAAGAAGCGCGGCGAGCGCGTGACCCAGTTGAGCTGGTAGCCGTGCCTGTCCACGTCCTGGAGCAGGTCGTGGAAGATCTCGGCGGCGCTCTGGCCGCTGCCGACCACCGTGATGCTCCGCTTGGACCGGAGGCCCTCCCCGGCGTGCAGGTAGTCCGAGCTGTGCACGGCGTCCCCGTCCAGGCCCCGGCAGGACTCGGGGACGTAGGGCGGGGTCCCGGTGCCGAGCACCAGGCGGCGCGCGCGGTGCAGGCCGGGCGCCCCGGTCGCGGTGTCGGTGCTGTGCAGCAGGTAGAGGGACCGCTCGGGGTCGTACTCGACGGCGTCGACCCGCTGGCCGAAGCGGACCGCGTCGCCCAGCTTGCGGGACGCCCAGCGGCAGTAGTCGTTGTACTCCGCGCGGAGGGGGTAGAAGCGCTCGCGGATGTAGAACGGGTACAGCCGCCCGGACTCCTTGAGGTAGTTGAGGAAGGAGTACGGCGAGGTGGGGTCGGCCAGGGTGACCAGGTCCGACATGAACGGGGTCTGCAGTTCGGCGTCCTCCAGCAGCATGCCGCTGTGCCAGTCGAACTCCGGCTTCTGGTCGAGGAAGAGGCCGTCCAGCTCGGCGATGGGCGCGCTCAGGCAGGCCAGGCCGAGGTTGAAGGGGCCGAGGCCGATCGCGGCGAAGTCGTGGACGCGGTCTGCGCCGTGTGCGCCGGGGCTGTGGTCGCCTGTCAACGGGTCCTCCCGGAGGTGTGCGCGGGGTCGTGCGGTGCGCCGGCCGGCGCGGTGGACGGTGCGCCGCCGGTTCTGGCCACCGCGCCGTGCTCGGCGGCGTAGTGCCGGGCGTGTCCCGCGAGCAGGTCCAGGACCTCGGCGACGTCCTCCCGCGTGCTCCGGGGGTTGAGCAGGGTGAGCTTCAGGTACGGGCGGCCGTCGACCGTGGTGCGGGCGGCGACGGCGCGGCCCGAGGCCAGCAGGGCCTCCCGCGCGTACCGGTTGGCGCCGTCGGCGGTCTCCTCGTCGACCCCGGGCAGGGCGCACCGGAACACCAGGGTGCTCAGTGCGGGCCGTGTGACCACGGTGAACCGGGGATCGGCGTCGAGCAGCGACCACCCGGCGGCGGCCAGGTCCAGGACGCTGTCGAAGAGCGCGCCCACGCCCTCGGCGCCCATCGTGCGCAGGGTCAGCCAGAGCTTGAGCGCGTCGAAGCGGCGCGTGGTCTGGAGGCTCTTGTCCACCTGGTTGGGGGCCAGGACCGGGGTGCTGCCGTCGGAGCGGGAGTTGAGGTAGTCGGCGTGGTAGGTGACGTGGCGCAGGGACCGACCCTCGCGCACCACCACTGCGCTGGAGCTGACCGGCTGGAAGAAGGACTTGTGGAAGTCCACGGTCACCGAGTCGGCGCGCTCGACGCCGCTCAGCAGGTGCCGGTGGCGCGAGACCAGCAGTCCGCAGCCGTAGGCCGCGTCGACGTGCATCCACAGTCCGTGTCGGGAGCACAGGTCGGCGATCCGGGGGAGGGGGTCGATGCTGCCGAAGTCGGTGGTCCCGGCCGTGGCGACCACCGCGACGGGGATCAGGTCCTCCCGCAGGCAGCGGCGCAGCTCGGCCGCCAGGGCGTCCGGGCGCATGCGGCGCCGGTCGTCGCAGGCCACGGTGATCACGGACTCGTAGCCCAGTCCGAGGAGCGCGGCCGACTTGGCGACGCTGAAGTGCCCGGCCTCGGACGTCAGCACGCGCATCCGCGGCAGGAGCTCGGAGAGGCGGCCCCCGTGGCGCTCGTGGGCCTCGTCGCGGGCCATGAGCAGGGCCTGGAGGTTGGACTGGCTGCCGCCGCTGGTGAAGACCCCGTCGGCGTCCTCGCCGAAGCCGATGCGCCCGGCGGTCCAGTCGATCAGCCGCTGCTCGATGAGGGTTCCGCCGGCGCTCTGGTCCCAGGTGTCGAGGGAGGAGTTCACGGCGGACAGGACGGTCTCGCCCAGCAGGGCGGGCAGGACCACGGGGCAGTTCAGGTGGCCCATGTAGCGGGGGTGGTGGAAGTAGACGGCGTCGTCGAGGTAGAGGTGCTCGAGCTCGTCCAGGGCGGCTGCAGGGTCGTCGAGCGGGCGGTCCAGGTCGACCTTGTCCATTCCGGGGCGGAGGTCCTCGGCGGTGGCCCCCGTGAACGGCCGGTCCACCCGGGCGATCCGGGCGGCGACCCGGTCCACGGCGGAACCGGCGAGGACGCGGTAGCGCTCGGCGCTGTGGGCGTCGAAGAGGTGGGCCCGGTGGTCGGTCCCCTGGACGGGCGGGGTATCGGGGGCGTCGTCGGCCCCGGCGTCCGTGGAGCCGCGTCCCCCGGTCGGCGGGTCCTGAACGGACCTCGCGAGGAAGTTCATGGGTCGTCCTCCTGAAGGCGGGCATGCCAAAGGCATCCGTTGGCCGGATGTGGGCATGAGGGGGTGAACTGCGTCGATGCGGTGCAGGGATGCGAAATCCAAGCAAGGGGAGCCTAACCTAACCAAAAGGGGCTCGCACTGTGACCATCCCTACATGCCGAGATGGTTTAACTACGGAGAGTTGCCATCGAGGGCGGCGTTCAGGGGGTTTTCGTCAGCTTTTGTAGCGGTTAGTTCGTTTCTCTGACGCGCGATGATCACAGGTGGCGGCCAACAACGGCCCGGGGCGACGGCCCTCGGCGCAAGACCCGGCGGGGGCGTGCCACCGGGGACGGATCCGCCCGCAGGGCGGGGAGGGCGCACGGCTCCGGCCGGGGGCCGAGGGGGCGCTCCCGGAAGGAGCGCTCCTGCGCTCCCGGGCCCGCGGAGGGGAGTCCTCCGCGCCGCGGGGTCTCCGGCCGGTCGGGGACAGGCCCCGGGGAGAGGCCCCGCGGCGTGCACGCCGGGTGACGGCCGGGGCGCCTGTCGGCCCGGCGTCCGCCCCGGTTCCACCGGCGGCGGGCGGTCCTCCCGCGGGAAGGCGCCCGCGGCGCTACCGCTCCGGCCCGACCCGCCGTTCGAGGTACATGACGGTGGTGTTCTCCGAGAACCCGCTGCCGCGCATGAGGGCGAGGGAGGCCGTGTTGCCCGTCTCCACGTCGGTGAGGATACGGGACGCCCCGAGGGCCTCCAGCCCCGCGCAGCACTCACGGACCAGGCGTCCGGCGATCCCGTGGCCCCGGAGGCCGGGGTCCACGGCGATCCACTCCATGTAGCCCCAGTCGTCGCGGTGCTCGAAGCCCATCGAGCCGAGGACGAACCCGACGACCCGCGTGCCGCTCAGCGCCACCCGGCAGGAGGAGCGGGGGCTGTCCAGGTGGCCGGCGGCCGCCGTGAGCGACCAGGAGGTGTACGGCAGGGCGCTCGTCTCGTACACCCGGTGTCCCAGGTCGAGGACCGCGGGAAGGTGCTCCACCGCCATGGGTCCGATGTCCACCCCGGATCCCCGGGGGTCCGGCGCCGGCGCGCCCTCCTGCTGTTCCACTGGCCTTCCACCCTCCGCCGTCGGACACGGGCGCGTCCCACGCGGTCGCGGTGCGCCCGGGGCTTCGCGGCCGGGGCAGGAGCGCCCCTCGCCGCGGGGACACCGCAGGTGGTCCCGCCCCCGCAGATTATGCCGGACTCCGGAGCCCCGGACGGGGACGCGCACCGTGCCGGGGCGCGGTGCCGCCCCGGCACGGTGCGGGGAAAGGGGAGGACGCTACCCGGGAGGCCCCGGGCCGGCGGCCGAGGAGCGCGGCCGGCACGGGCGTCGGCGCGTCCTGCCGTCGGGGCCCGTCGCCGGACGGGCCCCTGCGGATCAGCGGATGTTGATGTCGGTGCAGGCGTAGAAGGCGTTGCCGGTGTCGGCGATGTTCCAGCGGGCCAGGAGCTTGTGCCGCCCGTTGTACCCGGACAGGTCGACGTTGTGGCTCACCGTCGACCCGGGGCGGGCGCCGTTGTCGTTGAACACGGCGATCCTCTGGTTCCCGATGAAGTACTCCCAGGTGCTGGTGGCGTGCGACACCGTCAGGGTCCAGGTGAAGGTCTGGGAACGGCCCACGTCGGTGACCCGCCAGCCGCGGCTGTCGTCGTTGAGCTCGGAGAACCGCCCGACGCCGCCGTCGCAGCGCATCAGGCCCTTGGGGCCTTCGACGCTCTGCGGCTCCCACTGGATGGAGCCGCACTGCACGATGCCCGCGGCGCACTGGGCCTGGCGGCTCATGGGGTTGGAGACGTAGCCGTGCGCGGACGCGACGCCGGCGGGCATGAGGGTGAAGAAGAGGGCGGTTGCGGCCGCCACGGCGGTCGCGGCGCGGAGTCGGCGGGGGGACGAGCGGGGCTTCATGCGCGGAGCCTTTCCTCGATGACCAGGGAGCGGAGGACCCGGGTCGGGGGGTGAGGCGAAGGTAGGTGGATCGTGACCCTCGGTCAAGGGCCGAGGTGGTCGCGGCGCCGGGCCGTCCCCGTACCGGGCGGGGTACCACCCGGGGGCGGCGGGGTCCCGGCCCGGTCGGCCGGCCTCCGGCGCGTTCCCGGTGATCAGCGAGGGGATCGGTCTCCGGCGGCGCCGGTCCGGTCACGTCGGGAGTGGACCACTCCCGCCATGACCACCGGACCACGGCGGGGGCTACATTCTCCTTACCCCGGGGTCAACGGCCGTTTCCCGGGACCCGGTCCCGGCCCTCCCGCGGCCCCGCGACGACGCGGCGGTGCACCGCGCGGTCCCGGTGCGCACAGAACCGGTCCACCGGGCAACGCGGTGGGCCGGCTCATCGTCTCGGAAGGTTGGGGGAGGTCTCACGTGGTTGTGCCGTGTTGTGCGGCGAAGTCGTAGACGTCGCCTGCGCGGTAGTAGCGCCATCCGTTGGTGGGGTCGGGGAACCAGTCCACGATGCCTTCCAGGCGCCCGGTGCGTGACCCGGCGGAAACCCTCGGGAAGGCGCTCTCCCGGACACCTCCCGGCGCGGCGGCCCCGGGGAACGCCGAAGGCCAGAGCCGAAGCTCTGGCCTAGGGTGATGCTGGTGGGCGATACAGGACTCGAACCTGTGACCTCTACCGTGTCGAGGTAGCGCTCTAACCAACTGAGCTAATCGCCCGCGTGAAGCGGTGTGAGGTGGAGACGGGATTCGAACCCGTGTAGACGGCTTTGCAGGCCGCTGCCTCGCCTCTCGGCCACTCCACCGAGTCACACGGAAGCGCCTGGGCGCCTTCGCGTCTCCTCCGAGCGGACGACGGGATTCGAACCCGCGACCCTCACCTTGGCAAGGTGATGCTCTACCAGCTGAGCCACGTCCGCTTGCTGCCTGGCCGGTGTCCGCGTCCTCCGCGGCCCCGCCGTGCTGCTGATAAGAACTTTAGCGGAAAGTCGTCAGACGGCAAATCGACGCAGGGAGGACCGGGTCCGCCACCGGCTCCGGCTCCGGCGCCGACCCGTGCGGGGCGGCTCCGGGACCCCCGCGCGGAACGGCCGGAGCGGTGGCTCCCGCCCCAGGGCGCCCGGGTGGACAATGGGGGCGCGCTGGTGCGACGACCGGGAGGCGGCATGGGCAGGAACGGCGACATCCGCGGCGACGCCCACCGGGGCGGGGCCCCGGGCACACACGGGACGTCCGAGGACGGGCGGACGCACGGAACACACGCGGACCACGGGTCCCACCTCTCGTGGGCCCGTGCGCGCGCGGAGGCCGTGGCGCTGGGCGGGCTGCGGGGCGCGGAGCCGCGCGAGACCCCGCTGGAGCGGTCGCTGGGCGGGGTCCTCGGCGCGGACGTGCGGGCCCTGGTGGGACTGCCCGCCTTCGACGCCTCCGCCATGGACGGCTTCGCGGTGGCGGGGCCGGGTCCCTGGCGGCTGGTCGGCAGGCGGCTCGCGGGCGCCCCCGCGGACGGCGCCGGCCTGCGTCCCGGTGAGGCGGTCGAGATCGCCACGGGGGCGAGGGTCCCCAAGGGCTCCGAGAGCGTCCTGCCGTACGAGCGATCGGTGGTCCGCGGCGGTGTGGTGGAGGGCCGGGTGGAGCGCGGCCGCCACGTGCGGTGGGCGGGCGAGGAGACCGCGCCCGGTGAGACCGTTCTCACGAGGGGGACGGTGATCGGACCCGCGGCGCTCGGGCTGGCCGCGAGCCTGGGGCACGCGACCCTGCCCGTGGCGCGCCCGAGGGTGGCGGCCCTCGTGACGGGGGACGAGGTCGCCACGGAGGGCCTGCCCGGGGACGGGAGGGTGCGCGACGCCATCGGGCCGCTGCTGCCGGGGGTCGTCGACTGGGCCGGGGGCGCTCTCGTGTCCGTGCGCCACCTCGGCGACGACCGGTCGGCGCTCAGGGAGGCGGCGCAGGGCGCCGACGCCGACGTCGTCGCCGTGTGCGGCTCGTCCTCCCGGGGCCCGGCCGACCACTTCCGCGCGGTCCTGGACGACCTCGGGGCCACCGTCGTGGTGGACGGGGTCGCCTGCCGCCCCGGCCACCCGCAGCTGCTGGCGTACACGGACGGCGCCGTCTTCGTGGGGCTGCCCGGAAACCCGGGGGCGGCGCTGGTCGCCGCGGTGACGCTGCTCGCGCCCCTGCTGCGGGCCATGGCGGGTGCGGCCGAACCCCGGGGGAGCCTGCCCGCGGCCGTCCTGGACGGCGGGGTCGAGTCCCACCCGGTGGACACCAGGCTGGTCGCCGTGCGCCTGGTCGGCGGCCGGGCCGTGCCCGTCGGCCACGACCGCCCCGGCAGCCTCCGGGGCGCGGCCCTGGCCGACGCCTACGCGGTGGTGCCCCCGGCCTGGGACGGCACCGAGGTGGAACTGGTCGGCCTCCCCTGAGGCGGAGGCGTCCGGCCGTCGCCGACACGGGCCCCTGCCCGTCGGCGCCCGACACGCGCGTGGCCCCGGAGGGCATCCTCCGGGGCCACGGGGTCCCACTTCTCCCACCGGCCGTCCGGTGGTCCGTCCGGGGACGGCGGTGCCGGCGGGAGCCCGGCTCCATCGGCCGCCGGACCGCCGCGGGCCGGGGCGGTCCCGCCGCGCCCCGCTACCGCGCGCCCCGGTCCGGGGCGCCTGCCGCGGACCCCGCGGCCGACGTGCTCCCGTCCGGACCGGCCCCGTCCGGGGCGTCCGCGAGGACCTCGGTACCGGCGGGGCCCACCGCGACCGCGTCCGCGCCGCCCCCGTCCTCCGGGGCGGAGGACGGGGCCTCGACGGTCGGGTTGCCCACTCCCCGCAGCAGCACCCAGACCTGGGTGGCGGCGGCCAGGACGATCACCACGGCGATGACGCTGGTCAGGTGCATCCCGTCGGTGAACGCGGACCGGGCCGCGCCCATGAGGGCGTCGCCGGCGCCGCCGCCCAGGTCGGCGGCGGCGTTCGCGGCGCCGCCCAGGGTCTCCCTGGCCGCGTCGACGGCCTCCGCCGGAACGCCCTCCACACCGGTCAGCTGCGACCGGTAGGAGGCGGTCAGCACGCTGCCCAGCACGGCGACGCCCAGGGCCGCCCCGAGTTCGTAGGCGGTCTCGGAGATCGCCGAGGCCGCGCCCGCGCGCTGGGGCGGGGCCGCGGACATGATCGCGCCGTTGGTCAGCGTCTCGGCGAAGCCCGCGCCGGTGGAGATGAGCGAGAAGCCGAGCGCCACGGTCACCACGCCCGTGGTCACGCCGCTCTCCGGGGCCAGGACCAGGACGGCGAACCCGGACGCGGTCGTCAGCAGGGACCCGCCGATCACCGCGGCCAGGCTCAGGTGCCGCGACAGGCGTACCGCCACCAGGCCCGCGAGGACCGACAGGACGAGACCGGGGACCAGCACGAGGCCGGCCCGCATGGGCGAGATGCCGAGGACCAGCTGGAGGTACTGCGTCAGGAAGAACAGCGACGACACCAGCGAGAACACGATCATCAGGTTCGTGGCGACGGCCACGCTGAACACGCGGTAGCGGAACAGGCCCACGTCGATGAGCGGGTCGCGGAGCTGCCGCTGGCGGCGCACGAACAGGTAGCCCAGGCCGAGGCCGACGGCCAGGGAGGCGATCGGCACGACGCCGAACCCCTCGGTGGCCAGCTTCTTGATCCCGTACACGGCGGGCAGCATCGCGGCCATGGACAGGACCGCGCTCAGGAGGTCCAGCCGCCCCGCCTCCGGGTTGCGCGACTCGCGGACCAGCAGCGGCACCAGGACCAGGATCAGCACCATGACGGGCAGGTTGATCAGGAAGACCGAACCCCAGGAGAAGTGCTCCAGGAGCCAGCCGCCCAGGATCGGGCCGAGCGCCGCGCCGCCGGAGAACCCGGAGGCCCAGATGGCGATGGCGAGCAGCCGCTGGCGCGCGTCGAGGAAGATGTTGCGCAGCAGGGACAGCGTGGACGGCATCAGCGAGGCGCCCGCCAGGCCGAGCAGGGCGCGGGCGAGGACCAGGGTCTGCGCCGTGGGCGAGAACGCGGCGATCAGCGAGGCGGCGCCGAACGCCGCCGAGCCGATCATGAGCAGGCGCCTGCGGCCGATCCGGTCGCCGAGCGAGCCCATGGTGATGAGCAGGCCGGCCAGGACGAAGCCGTACACGTCGACGATCCACAGCAGCTGGCCCGCGGTGGGCCGCAGATCCTCGCTCAGCGCGGGGACGGCGAATCCGAGCACGGTCGAGTCGACCGAGATCAGGATCACGGGCAGGACCAGGACGGCGAGGGCGGCCCACTCCCGCGGCCCGGCGAGGGCCGGGGTCGCTCGGTCGCGTCCGTGCGCGTCGGTGGGGCCGTTCCCGGCCTTGGCGGAGCTCATCTTTCCTCGTTACGTGTTGCTGGTTGCGCGGCACCCCGACCGGGGGCGCGGTGGAGGCCCGACGGGAGGCAGCGGACTCCGGGTCGGGAGGGGCGGGAAGTCTGGTCGACCGCGGGCACGCCGCAGGACTCTTCAACCGTCCAGACGGTACAGTACCGTCCGGACGGTACAGTGTCAATCGTGAACGCATCGAACACCCGCGACCGAATTCTCGACTCCCTCCAGGACATCCTCATCGGCGAGGGTTATTCCGGGGTGACCCTGGAGGCCGTCGCCCGCGCCGCCTCGGTGTCCAAGGGAGGGCTCCTCTACCACTTCCCGTCGAAGGCGGCGATGCTCACCGGGCTGATCGAGCGCCTGAGCGCGCTGGCGGAGGAGGAGTTCCGCGAGGCCAGGGAGGGCCCCGAGGGCGTGGTCCGCGTGTTCCTGCGCACGTCGCTGCCGCAGAGCCCCGAGGAGCGCGAGCTGTACTGGGCCGTCATCGCCGCCCTGCGCGGCCGGGAGGACATGCCGGAGGAGGCCACCCGCAGGGTGCAGTACCTGTTCTCGCACTGGGGGGAACTGCTGCACGACGAGCTCACCGACCCCGTCCTGGCCGAGATCATCCTGCGCGCCGGGGACGGGCTGTACATGGCGGCGATCGCCGGCCTGCCGCAGCCCGAACCCGCGCTCACCCAGGAGATGATCGACCGCCTGGTCGAGGCCTCGGACAAGGTCCGCCGCCCCAGGTGAGGGGAGGCGCGGGCCCGGACCGCGGGGTCCCCGGCGCGCTCCGCCGGGCAGGCCCGGGGCGCGCGCCGGCTCAGGGCCGGAGCTGGAGGACCTGCACCTCCCTGGCGCCCACGGGGACCCGCACGGTCGGGGTGAAGCCCTGGCCCTCGTAGTACCGGATGAGCGCTCCGTCGCCGCCGGACCAGCAGTCCACGCGCACCAGGCCGACGCCCCGGTCGAGGGCCCGCCTCCGGGCGAAGGCGAGCAGCTCGCCGCCGACGCCGGCCCCGGTGTGCTCCCGGGAGACCAGCAGGAGGCGCACGTAGAGTTCGGGCTCCCCGGCCGGCGGCGCGTACGCGGGGGCCTCCTCGCGGACGGTCAGGACCCCGGCCGGGGAGCCCTCCGCCTCGGCCACCCACATCCCGTCGGAGACCAGGTCCTCGACGAGCCGCACCCGGTCGGGGTCTCGCGACCACGGTGTGTCGCCCCACTGCCCCGACCGTCCGCGCGCGGCCAGCCACGCGACGGTGCGGTCGAACATCTCCAGCACCGCCGGTAGGTCGGCCGGGCCTCCCTGCCGTAGCCTCATGTGTCCGCCTCACGCTTCGGGGAACGATCACGACCGGGACACGATAGCGGTCCGGTGCGACGACGGCTGCGCGGGGAAGGGGTTCCAGGACCCCGGTCCGGGTGTCGCCGCGGGCTCCGGGAGGTGACAATGTGGTGCTGTTCACGTGTCCGGGATCGTGGTTTACTTCCCAGTAACTTCGTAGCCGCCGCCGGGCCCCGCAGCAGTCGGGTGCCTGCCCACCCCGCGAGGTGAAGTGTGCACTACCTCTACGAGTGGGGCGTGCCGTGTCGACCGGGACGGCCCCCTTCGCGAGACTGTTGCCACCTCGCCGGAGCGTCCACGGGGTGAGAACACGCAGACGGGAAAGCGGGGGGCGGATGCACAGGCTCACCAACCAGGTACGACCGTACGCCTGGGGAGCGCGCACGGCCATCCCGCGCCTGCTGGGCGCCGACCCCGACGGCACGCCCCAGGCCGAGCTCTGGCTGGGCGCCCACCACGGCGCGCCCAGCACCGCCCACTGCGAGGACGGGCCCAGGCCCCTGCCCCGCCTGATCGCCGACGACCCGCGCCGGGTGCTGGGGCACGGGACCGCCGAGCGGTTCGGCGCACGGCTGCCCTTCCTCCTCAAGTTCCTGGCCGCCGAGGCGCCCCTCTCCCTCCAGGTGCACCCCGACGCCACCCGCGCCCGGGCCGGGTTCGACGCCGAGGAGCGCGCGGGCATCCCCCTCGACGCCCCCCACCGCAACTACCGCGACCCCCACCACAAACCCGAGCTCCTGCTCGCCCTGGAGCCGTTCGAGGCGCTGTGCGGCTTCCGCGAGCCCGCGGCCACCGGCGCCGAGCTGCGCGGGCTCACGTGCGAGCTGGCCGTGCTGCTGCGCGCGGACCTGGCGGTGCCCGACACCCACGCGGCCCTGCGCGCGGCCCTCACACGCCTGCTCACCCTCCCCGACGGCAGCAGGGAGCGCCTGCTCGACGAGTTCGTCGCCGAGTGGTCCGCGTCCGGCCCCCGGGGGGCCCACGGCGACATCGTCGCCGACCTCGCCGTCCGCTACCCGGGCGATCCGGGCGCGGTCGCGTCGCTCCTGCTCAACAGGGTCACACTGGGGCCGGGGCAGGCCCTGTTCCTGCCCGCCGGCAACCTGCACGCCTACCTCCAGGGGACGGCGGTCGAGGTGATGGCCAGCTCGGACAACGTGCTGCGCGCGGGGCTGACCGCCAAGCACGTGGACGCCCCCGAACTCCTGGACGTGGTGGACTTCTCGGTGCTGCCGATCCCCTACGCGCGGCCCGGCCTGCTGGAGGGGAGGCGGGAGTTCCGCCCGGCCGCCCCCGAGTTCGCGCTGCACGAGATCGGGCCGGGCCGCGTCGCGGCCCACCTGCCGGGGGAGGGGCCCACGGTGGTGCTGGCCCTGCACGGGCGGGTGGAACTGGTCGCGGAGGTCGGCCAGGGCCTGACCCTGGAACGCGGGGAGTCGGTGTTCGTGCAGGCGGACAGCGGGCCGATCAAGGTCGAGGGGCACGGGCACGTCGTCGCGGCCACGGTCGGCTCCCAGTGACGGAGCGGTCCGCCGCCCGCGCCGGACGGGGGCGCCGCCCCGGCCCGGCGCGCGGGGAGGTGTCCGCGCGCCGATACCCTTGGCCTCTCTGTTCCCACTGATCACACGAGGGGTACCACCATGGCGCTCGAGCGTCCGGAGATCGACTTCATCGAGGGCCCGCCGCCCGCCGACCTGGAGATCACCGACATCAAGGTCGGCGAAGGCGCGCAGGCCGGCCACGGCAGCACCGTCGACGTCCACTACGTGGGCGTCGCCTTCTCCAGCGGCGAGGAGTTCGACGCCAGCTGGAACCGCGGAGAACCGCTGAGCTTCCGTCTCGGGGCCGGCCAGGTCATCTCCGGCTGGGACCAGGGTGTCCTGGGCATGCGCGTGGGAGGCCGGCGCAAGCTGGTCATCCCCCCGCACCTGGCCTACGGCGACCGCGGCGCCGGCGGCGCCATCAAGCCGGGCGAGACCCTGATCTTCGTCTGCGACCTCGTCGGCGTCCGCTGACCCGACCGGCGCCGGGGGCCGGTCCCCCGGACACGCGGAGCGCGGAGGGGCCCGTGCCGCGCCCACGGGCGCGGCACGGGCCCCTCCGTCCGCCTAGCCCAGGGTTGCGCCCACCTTGATGTGGCCCCTGAGCAGGTCGCGGGCGATCGTGCGGCGCTGGATCTCGTCGGTCCCCTCGAAGATGCGCAGCAGCCGGACGTCGCGGTAGAAGCGCTCGATCGGCAGTTCGCGGGTGTAGCCCATGCCGCCGTGGATCTGCATGACCCGGTCGACGATCTCGTTGGCCTTCACCCCGCCGAAGAGCTTGGCGATGGACTGCGCGTGGCGCGAGTCCCGCCCCACCGACACCTGCCAGGCGGCGTGCAGGACGAGCAGGCGCAGGGCCTCGATCTCGGTCTGGGAGTCGGCGATCATCCACTGGATGGCCTGGCGGTCGGCGATGGGCGCCCCGAACGTCTCGCGGGTCCGGGAGTACTCGATCGCCATGTCCAGCAGGCGCTCGCACCCGCCGAGCGCGCGGGCGGGCAGCAGGTAGCGGCCCTTGCCGATCCACTTCATGGCCAGGGAGAACCCGTGCCCCTCCTCGCCCAGGATGTTCTCGTGGGGCACGCGCACGTCCTGGAAGACCAGGGAGGCGGGGCGGCGCTCGCCCATGGTGTCGATGGGCTCGGAGGTCCAGCCCGCGTCGCGGTCGACGAGGAAGCAGGTCACGCCCCCGTCGGCGCCCTTCTCCGGGTCGGTGACCGCGAAGACCATGGCGAAGTCGGCCTCGTTGCCGCCGGTGATGAAGGTCTTCTCGCCGTTGATCACCCACTCGTCGCCGTCGCGGACCGCGCGGGTGCGGATGGCCTTGGCGTCGGAGCCCGCGCCGGGCTCGGTGATGGCGAAGCAGGAGCGGCGCTCGCCGGCGATCGTGGGCAGGAGGTAGCGCTCCTTCTGCTCCTCGTTGGCGTGGTACAGGATGTTGTCGGCCTCGCCGCCGAACTTGAAGGTCAGGAAGGTTCTGCCCAGTTCGATCTCGATGATCGCCGCGGTGACCGGGTCCAGGCCCATGCCGCCGTACCCGGTCGGCGTCTCCACGCCCCAGAAGTCGGACTTGCGGGCCAGCTCGCGCAGGCGGGTGCGCTCCTCGGAGTTCAGGCCGGGCGGGTGGCCCTCGCGCTCCCGGCGCAGCACCTCGTTCTCCAGCGGCATCAGCTCCCGCTCGACGAAGGTCCGCACCCAGTCGCGTACGGCGCGCTGTTCTTCGCTCAACGAGAAATCGATCACGGCCTGCTCCCCAGTAACCTAACAGTGTTCGGTTATTTGAGGGTACGGTGTGTCCGGCCGTGCGTGCAAGAGGTCGCGGCATCGGGGTTCCCACGCGTTCCGGCCGCGGACCGGAGGTGACCGGCTGCCCGCGGCAGCGCCCCGCCGGCGCCGCGGGGACCCGGCGCCGGACGTGCGCCGCGTACTGACGTGCGATGATCGGGCCGGGCGCCGGACGGACCGGGCGCCTCCCACAGCGGAGAGAGGGATCCCCCGTGGCCCGACCCAGGACGCCGATCCTGAGCAGACCAGCCATCCGACTGGCCGCGCTCACGCTCATCGACCGCGACGGTCTCGACGGGCTGTCGATGCGCAAGCTGGCCCAGGAGCTCGACGTGCAGGCCGCCTCCCTCTACAGCCACTACCGGACCAAGGAGGAGCTGCTCACCGAGGTCGCGGACGAGGTCACCGCCCACATCGACGTCTCGGGGTTCGACGGCGGCGACTGGCGCGAGGGCCTCACCGTCTGGGCGCGCTCCTACCGCGACGCCCTCGCCGAGCATCCCCACCTGCTCCCGGTCGTGTCCGCGGGCCCCGGCCGCCGGGAGGAGGCGCTGCGGCGCGCCGACGCCGTGCACGGCGGGCTCGTCGGCGCGGGCTGGCCGCCCCGCTACGCCACGATGATCGGCGCCTCCACGAAGTACCTCGTCGTGGGGGCCGCGACCAACTCCTTCGCCCGGGGGTTCGACGACGACGTGCGCGTCTACCGGGACCGCTACCCCAACCTGTCACAGGCCCACCGGCTCGCCGAGCACGCCGCGGAGATCGACGACGCGAGCTTCGAGCTGGCCCTGTCGGCCTTCCTGGACGGGCTCACCGACGTCTTCGCCAGGGTGCGGGTCACACCCCACGACTGACCGCGCACGCGGGAAGGCGCGGCGCGGTCCCCGTCCAGGACCGCGCCGCGCCGGCTGGCCGGGTCCCCGGACCCGCGGGCTCAGGAGCCGGTCGGCCTCGTCTCGGCGTTGCCCTCGATGGCGGTGCGCTCCAGCCGGTCCAGCAGGGAGCCGTTCGCCGGCACGGTCCGCAGGGCGACCTCCTTGCCGTACCTGATCCGGGCGAACGCCTCCGGGAGCCGCGCCTCCAACCGCCGGTACGCGACCCGGCCGAGCCACCACGCCGCGAGCGCCCCGTTGAGCACGCCCACCGGCGCCGCCGCCCACGGGAGGCCGGCCAGGCCGAGGAACACGGCGGCGAGCACGGCGGGCGCCGACAGCAGCGGCAGGGCCACCAGCGCGATCCACACCTGCACCTGGTTGTCGCCCGAGTCGTTGGCGTCCACCCTCAGCTGCGGGTCCACCCCGGGGGAGAGCGCCACCACCGACAGCAGGAGCGCGAGCCCGCTCCCCACGCCGAAGAACACCGCCATACCGGTGACCACGTACGGCCACGCCCAGGGCGATCCCGTCGCCACGACGAACACCGCGCTCAGCAGGGTCGCGCCCGGCACGATCAGCAGCAGGATCGCCACCTGGCGGCCGCGCACGTCCGCCCGCACCGTGTCCCGGCCCTGGCCGACCACCGACAGCCACAGCGCGGTCCCGTCGTGCCCGTACATGTTCGAGGTGGCCAGCGCCATGATGAAGGCCGCGATCACCCCGGCGAACGGCGCGAAGAAGGAGAACGTGCCGCTGGACCAGGTCAGCAGGCCGATGAACAGCGCCGCCCACAGCGACGCGCGCAGTTCCAGGCCGCGCCACGGGTCGCGCCACCACTGGCGCAGCTCCTTGCCGACCACCGCGCCCAGGGGGGTGTCCGGCAGCAGGGGGAACCGGGGCCCGCGGGACGTCGGCGGACGCGCGCCCAGGGGCCGGCCCCGGCGCCGCACGCCGCGCGCCCCGATCCGGGGGGCCAGCAGTACGGCGGTCACCGCGACCAGCGCCCCGGTGAGCAGCGCCAGCGCGCCGATCCAGGCGGAGGCCGCCCCCCAGGACCCCGCGGCCGCGGCCTGGACGGCGAGCACCGGCCAGGAGGTCGGCAGGGCGGAGAGCACCGCGCCGACCGCGCCCTCGCCCAGACCGTTCTCGCTCAGGCCCAGGGTCGCGGTGAACGCGGGCTGGACCGCCATCCACCCGAAGAAGAGCCCGGCGAGGATCAGGCCCCACTGCACCGACGCGATCTCCATCCCCAGCCGCGAGTGCATCGCCGCGCCCAGGGCGCGGAACACCAGCCTGGACAGCGAGACCACGAACACCCACAGCAGCAGGATCCCCGGGACCGCCACCAGCAGGGCCGCCGGGTCCACCGCCAGCGCGTGCCAGGACAGGGCGGCCAGCGCCACCAGGGTCAGGGCGGGGCCGATGTCGAAGAACATGGTCAGCAGCAGGATCGCGCCCAGCCGGCGCCGGTCCAGGGGCAGCAGCGCGAAGTACTGCGAGCGCAGGACCCCCGTGCCGTTGGCGACGGTCGGACCGAGCATCCAGGCCGCGGCCCACACCGCGAACACCAGGGACAGCAGGTCCGCCCGCACGGCGTCCGAACCGGCCGCCAGGGCGAAGTACCAGGTGATGCCGAGACCGAGGACCGCGAGGGCGGTCCCGAACAGGCGCATCCCCGTGGGGGAGTGGCGCAGCAGGGTGAACTTCAGCCGGATCAGGAGGACAGCCACGCCAGTTCCCCCTCCCCGACCTCGCGGGCGCCCACCAGGCGGACGAAGGTGTCCTCCAGGGTGGCGTCCGCCCCCCGCACGTCCGCCAGGGACCCGTCGGCCAGCACCCGGCCCCGGGCGATGACGGCCACCCGGTCGGTCAGCTGCTCCACCAGCGCCATCACGTGGCTGGAGACCACCACCGTGCCGCCGCCGTCGGTGAACCGCCGCAGGATCGCCGTGAGCACCCTCGCCGACACAGGGTCCACCGCCTCGTACGGCTCGTCGAGCACGAGGACCTTCGGGGCGTGCAGCAGGGCGGTGGCCAGGCCGATCTTCTTGCGCATGCCGGTCGAGTACTCCGCGACCAGGACCGAGTCCGCCTCGGCCCCGTCCAGCTCCAGCACGCGCAGCAGCTCCTCGCTCCGGGCCCGGACCACCCCCCGTTCGAGCCCCCGCAACCGCCCCCAGTGGTCGAGGAGCTCGCCGCCGGTCAGGCGCTCCGGCAGGGCCAGGCCGTCCGGCAGCACCCCCAGCAGGCGCTTGGCGGAGACCGGGTCCCCCCACACGTCCGTGCCCAGCACCCGCGCGGTCCCGCTGTCCGGGCGGAGCAGCCCCACCGCCATGGACAGCGACGTGGTCTTGCCGGCCCCGTTGGGGCCGACCAGTCCGAGCATCGCCCCGCGCGGGACGGACAGGGACACCCCGTCGGCCGCCCTGGTCTCGTTGAAGGTCTTGGTCAGCCCGTCCAGTTCCAGCGCGGGCACGTTATCGCTCATCCCCCCATGCTCAGGCTGCGGGGACCCGGGCGCATCGTCCGAGTGGTCACGGCCGATCGGCCGATCGGCCGCCCGTGGGGCGGTCCTCGGACGGAGGCGGGCGGGGCGGCGGCGGTTCTAGGCTGGTGGCGACGAGAGGGAGGGCGGCCAGTGCGCACCACGCCGGCGGCGACCGGGGGGAAGGACGGGGAGGGGGCGGTGCCCGGGGCCGCGGGGACGCCCGGGGGCTCCCGCCGGCGGTGGCGGGACGCGGTCGTGGACGCCCTCCTGTTCGCCACCGCCTTCCTGTGGTGGCTGAACGTCTCCGTCGGCTACTTCGCCGGGCACCTCATCGGCCTGTCGCACTACGTGCCGGAGTGGCTCTTCGTGCCCGACGCGGTCGCCGGGGCGGTCGGCTGCCTGGTGCTCCTCCTGCGCCGCAGGCGCCCCCTCGCCGTGGCCCTGGTCCTGTGCGTCCTGGCGGCCTTCTCCAACTCGGTCACCGCCGCCCTGGTCGTCGGCCTCGTCGGCCTCGCGATCCGCCGCCCCTGGCAGCAGGCGGCGTGGGTGGTGGCGCTCACCATGCTCCTGGGCCTGCCCTGGCTCGTCACCGTGCCGCCCGGCCGGGTCGAGAGCGTCCTCTCCGTCGCGCTCGCGGCCTCCCTCGTCACGGGCAGCGTCGGCTGGGGCGTCGCCGTCCGCGCCCGCCGCCAGCTGGTGGAGCGCCTGCGGGCCGACGTCCGGCGCGAACGCGCGGACCGGGAGCGGCGGCTGGAGGACGCCCGCTCCGAGGAGCGGCGCCGTATCGCCAGGGAGATGCACGACGTGGTCGCGCACCGCATGTCCCTGCTGTCGGTGCACGCCGGAGCCCTCGCCTACAGGACCGAACGGGCCGAGGCGGGCGCCGCCGCGCCGCTGGAGGCCGCGGAGCTCGGCGCCGCGGTCCGGGTCATCCGGGACAACGCGCACCGCGCCCTGGAGGAGCTCAGCGGGGTCCTGGAGGTCCTGCGCTCCACGGACACCCTGCCGGGCGGGGCGGACGACCACGCCGGCACCGCCGCTCCCGCGGCGGGGCTCGCCGACGCCGGGCGGCTGGTCGGGGAGGCGGTCGCCGCGGGGCAGCGGGTGGGGTGGGAGCTCGACGCCCCGGCCGGGGCCGAGCCGGGGGGTCAGGTGGCGCGCACCGTCTACCGGGTGGTGCAGGAGGGGCTGACCAACACGCGCAAGCACGCCCCGGGGGCCAGGGTGGCCGTGCGGGTGGCCGGCGGCCCGGGGCGGGGCGTGGAGGTGTCGGTGACCAGCGCGCTGCCGGTCGGGGTGGTCTCCGGCGAGATCCCGGGCGCGGGCGCGGGCCTGACGGGGCTGGCCGAGCGGGTCGCGCTGGAGGGCGGCGAGCTGTTCCACGGGGCGCAGGGCGGGGTGTTCCGCCTGTCCGCGACCCTGCCGTGGCCGGAACCCCCGGAGGTGCCATAGTGGTGGCCGTGCCTACCGACCCCGTACGCGTACTCCTCGTCGACGACGACCCCCTGGTGCGCGCGGGGCTGCGGATCATGCTCTCCGGCGACGACCGCATCGAGGTCGTGGGCGGGGCGGGCGACGGCTCCGAGGTCGCCGCGGCCGTCGCCGAGCACCGCCCCGACGTGGTGCTGATGGACGTGCGCATGCCCGGCGTGGACGGGATCACCGCCACCGAGGGCCTGCGCGGCGGAGCATCGGGCGGGGAAGGCGCACGGCCCCAGGTCATCGTCCTGACCACGTTCGACGCCGACGCCACGGTGGTGCGGGCCCTGCGGGCGGGCGCCGCCGGATACCTGCTCAAGCACACAGAACCCGAGCGCATCGTGGAGTCGGTGCTCCGCGCCGCGGCCGGCGAGCCCGTGCTCTCGCCGGGCGTGGCCCGCGCGCTGATGGATCGGGCGGCCGGGGAGGACCCGGCCGAGCGCTCCGAGGCGCCCACCCGCAGGGAGCGGGCACGGCGGAGGCTGGAGCTGCTCACCGAACGGGAGCGGGAGGTCGCCGAGGCCGTGACCGCGGGACTGTCCAACGCGGAGATCGCGGAACGCCTGTACATGTCCATGGGGACGGTGAAGTCCCACGTGTCCAGCGCGCTCGCGAAGCTGGACCTGACCGGCCGCGTGCAGCTGGCCCTGCTCACCCACGACGCGCGGTCGGAGGACTGACCGGCGCGCGCCGGGCACGGCGGGGCGGGCAGGCCCCGGGGCCCCCTGTTCCCAGCAAACCGCACGCCGCCCCGGGGCGCCGGACGGTTCCCGGGCCTGTGGACGGCGCGTCGACGCCGCGGGGGCGGGCGTGCCCGCCCCCGGCCCCGGTCGCCGCCCCCGCTCGCGTCGGCCGCGGGCATCGCTACGCGGCCCCGCCGTCGTCGGTCGCCCTCGCGGCCCCCTGTCGGCGGCCCCGGGCGTGCCCCGGCGCGGAACGCCCGTCCGTCCCGCCCCGGGGCCCTGCCGCCCGCGGGGTCGGCCGGGCTCAGTCCCGGGCGGCCGCGACCAGGGCCCGCGCGAGGCGGTCCGCCTCGCCGCCCTCGGGGAAGGGGGTGCCGGTGGCCAGACGGACCAGGACCGCCCCGGACAGCAGGTCGGCGACCAGCGGGGCGCGGTCGGGGTCGGAGACCTCCCCGCGTGCGGCGGCGCGGGCGAGGACCTCCCGGACCAGGGTCGTCCGCTGCTCCAGGAGCGAGCGCAGGACCGCGGAGCCCTCCCCGTCCCGGAGGGCGTCGGAGAGCGCGTGCCGGGCCAGGGCCTGGAGCGGAGTCCCGCCGAACACCCCCTGGACGACGCCGACCGCTGCGGTGAGGTCGCCCTCCAGCGACCCGGTGTCGGGCACCTCCATCCGGTCGGCGCCGACCTGTCCGGCGACGGCCGCCACCAGGTCCCGCTTGGTCGGGTAGCGCCGGAACACACTCGTGCGCCCGACCCCCGCCCGCGCCGCCACCTCGTCGAAGGTCAGCCCGAACCCGCGCTCCACCAGCAGTTCCAGCGCCGCGGCGCGGATCGCCTCGTCCACGGCCGGATCGGGACGGCGGCCGCCCCTGGCCCCATTTCCCGCGGTGCCCATGATGCTTCCTCCCGGGCCTTGACAGCAGTAGAGGTACTCGTAGTATCGGTACTCGGAGTTCCGGTACCCAGAGTACCGGAAGAGGCGTACCAGCCGCCGCGCCCCCCGAGGAGCACAGCCATGAGCGTCACCATCGTCGGAGCGGGGCCCACCGGCCTCATGCTCGCCGGAGACCTGGCCGAGGCCGGGATCGACGTCCGGGTCCTGGAGAAGCGCGCCCGGGAGACCGGCCCGACCCGCGGGTTCGCCGTCCACGCCCGCGCCCTCGAACTGCTCGACGTGCGGGGGCTCGCCGACACCCTCGTCGCCCAGGGCTTCCCCGTCCCCGAGGTGCGCGTCGCCTTCGGCGACGGCCGCGGCCTCACCCTCGACATGCGCCACCCCGAGAGCCGCTTCCCGTTCGTCCTCGTGGTCCGGCAGGGCCGTACCGAGGCCCTCCTCCGGCAGCGGGCCGAACGGCTCGGCGTGCCCGTGGTCCGGGGCGCCGAGGTCACCGGGCTCGCCCAGGACGGGGACGGCGTCGACCTCACCGTCCGCACCGCCGACGGCGAGCGCACCGAACGGGCCGACCGCGTCGTCGGAACGGACGGCGCGCACAGCACCGTCCGGGAACTCCTGGGGGTGCGGTTCAGCGGCCACGGCTACGACACGCGCATCCTGCTCGCCGACGTCCGGCTCAGGCGGGAACTGCCGCCGGCGGTCAACCCGTTCGTCGGACCCGACGGCGTCGCCCTCCTCCCGCCCTACGGCGACGGCTGGTACCGCGCCACCGTCTGGGACCGCGCCCGCCAGGACGCCCCGCCGGGCGGACCGGTCGACGCGGAGGAGGTCGCCGAGTCCCTCCGGAGACTCTCCGGCGGTGTCCTGGACGTCGCGGAGGTGCGCTGGTCGGCGCGCCTCCTCAGCGAACGCCGACAGGCGAGGGACTACCGCGTCGGCAGGGTCCTGCTCGCCGGGGACGCCGCGCACGTCCACTCGCCCATGGGCGCCATGGGCACGAGCACCGGCCTCCAGGACGCGGCCAACCTCTCCTGGAAGCTCGCGGCCGTCGAGAAGGGGTGGGCCCCCGCCTGGCTCCTCGACTCCTACGAGGCCGAGCGCCACCGGGCCGGCCGCGCCACCCTCCGCCTCAGCGACATGATCCTGCGCGCGGCCGTCGCCCCGGCGCCCGTGCGCGCGGTGCGCTCCCGGGTGGTTCCGGCGCTGGCCGGCGTCCACGCGTTCGCGGACAGGGTCCGCCTGCGGCTCGCGGGGCTCGGCCACTCCTACGAGCTCCCCGACGGCCTCACCGTCTCCGACACCACGGGCACGCGCGTGGACGACCTGCCGCTCACCGTCGGGGACCGGCCCGCGCGGCTGTACGAGCTGATGGACGGCGTCCGCTTCACCCTGCTCGACGCCTCCCCCGACGGCGCCGCGGCCGAGGCGGCCCTGCCCTGGGCGGACCGGGTCCGGATCCTGCGGGTCCGGGGCGACCTGCCCGGCGGGGCGCAGGTCCTCCTGGTGCGCCCCGACGGCTACGCCGCGTGGGACGACGCGCACCCCGACGCGGAGGAGGAGCGGACCGTGCTCCGGCAGTGGGCCGGAGCGGAGGCGGGCGGGCCGCGGCCCTGAGTCGGCGGCCGGACCCGGGCCGGCGGACGCCGGAACGCGACGCCCCGGCCCGCCACCGGGCCGGTCGTCGCCACCGCGTACGCCCACCGGAGCGGTTCCGGCCCCCTGCCCCGGCCAGGGGCGCCGACACCGCCGCCGACACCGCCGCCGACACCGCCGCCGACAGGCCGTAGCGGGCCGCGAACGCGCACGGCGACGGCCGCGTGCCCTTCGACCCCGGCAGGGCCGTCCCGGAGAACGACCCGGGTGCGCCCGCCGTCGCCGCGGCGGACAGCGGGGCCCGGCCACGGGCCGCTCCGGACCGCCGGGGCCGGGGAGGCCGCGTCGCCCGGAGAATTCGTCGGTACGGCCTCACTTCCCGGGCGCCTGTGAACGCCAAGAAAAGTAGCGACTCCGGCCACGAAAGGAGGAACCGTAAAAAGGCGACCTCCGATATCAGAGGACATTTTTCCCGCCAAGGGCGAACAGGGGCAGAAAACGGTCCGGGGCCGCTCCGCCGCCGGGGGCGTTGGTAGCTTTGACCCCAGTGCACCCGTGACGCCCCGCCCCGTCCGGGGAGGGGCGACCGACGAGGAAGGCGGTCCCCCGTGGCCAGGACGCGTGTGATCTGGGCGAAGAAGCTCCCGGAGGTCTACAGCAAGCTGGACGAGATCGACAAGGTCATCGCCGGCCACCTGGAGGGAAGCCTCCTGGAGCTGGTGAAGCTGCGCTCCTCGGTGATCAACGGCTGCTCCTTCTGCGTCGACCTGCACACCCGGGTCGCCCTCAAGCAGGGGGAGACCCAGCGGCGGCTGTTCCTCGTCTCCGCCTGGTACGAGGCGGGGGCCGTCTTCACCGACGCGGAGCGGGCCGCCCTCGCGCTCACCGACGAGATGACCCGCCTGGGCGAGCACGGGGTGTCCGACGAGACCTACGACGCCGCCGCCGAGCACTTCGACGACCAGCAGCTGGCCGCGCTCATGTCCGCGATCGCGATGATCAACCTGTACAACCGGCTCGCGGTCACCAGCCACCTGCACCCGCCCGCGAACTGACCGGGCGGAGGGCACGGGCCGAGGGCCCCGGCCGCGCGGTCCGGGCCCTTCCGCGGAAGGGCCCGGACCGCGCCCGCACCCCCTCTCGCTCCGCTTCCACCTGCGCATTTCCCGCACTCCCGGCCGTGTCGCCCGGGACGGAACGGCCTTTTCGTCCGCGCTGTTATCGGAAAAACAAAGGGCGAAGGAGAATATCCGCGCGGCAGGGGAAATGATAAAGTCCGGCGTGTTTCAGGTCACAGTGCCAGGACGACCGCCAGGAGCACGCATGCCCCCCACTGTCCCCACCGACCGAACCCTTCCGAGCCTGCTCGCGCGCACCGCGGCCGAGCACCCCGAAGCGCCCGCGCTGTCCTGGCGCGGAACCGGAACCGGAGCCCCGGCCGGATCCCCCGGGTGGTCCACGCTCACCTGGTCCCAGGTCCGCGACCGGGTCGGCGAGCTCACCGAGGGCTTCGCCGCCCACGGCGTCGAACCCGGCGACCACGTCCTGCTGATGATGGGCAACCGGCCGGAGCACTGGCTCTGCGACCTCGCCGTGGTCCACGCGGGCGCCGTCCCCACCTCCGTCTACAACACCGCCGCGCCGGAACAGGTGGCCCACATCGTCCGGCACAGCCGGGCCCGGCTCGCGGTGGTCGAGAGCGCCGCGACCGCGGCCGCCTGGGAGCACCTGGTCGCCGACCCCGACACGCCCCTGGCGACCCTGGTCGTGGTCGAGGGGGCCGACACCGGGCGCGGCCACACCCCCTACGGGGACCTGCTCGGAGCCCCGGCCGGCGCCGCGTTCGGCCGGTGGCGGGACCTGGCCCCCGACGACCTGCTCACAGTCCTCTACACGTCGGGGACGACCGGGGACCCGAAGGGCGTGGCGATCACCCACAGCGGCATGCTCGCCAACGCCGCCGCCCTGGACGCGGTCGTGGACCTGCCGGAGTTCCCCGACCACATCTGCTACCTCCCGCTGGCCCACATCGCCGAGCGGGTCCTCGGCATCTACCTCCCGGTGCTGCGCGCCTCCCACGTGTGGATGTGCCCGGACCCGGGGGATGTGGTGGGCGTCCTCCGGGAGGTGCGCCCGCCCCAGTTCTTCGGCGTCCCGCGGGTGTGGGAGAAGCTGGCGTCGGCCCTGCGGGCGGGGATCGCCCGACTGCCGGCGGAGGGGCGCGCCGCGGTGGAGGCGGCGATGGCCGTCGCCACCGAGCACGCGGAGGTGCGGGAGCGGGGCGGTCGGGTGCCCGCCGAACTCCAGGAGCGCTTCGACGAGGCCAGGGCACAGGTCTTCCGGCCCCTGCTGGCCGGGGTCGGCCTGGACCGGGTCGCCTGGGCGTCGAGCGCGTCGGCGCCCATGCCGATGGACGTCGTGCGGTTCTGGGCGGGCCTGGGGATCCTGGTCATGGACGCCTGGGGGCTGACCGAGTCCGTGGGCGTGGCCACGGCCAACGCCCCCTCCTCGGGGTTCCGGCCGGGTTCGGTGGGCCGCCCCATCGACAGTGTGGAGCTGCGCCTCGCCGACGACGGCGAGATCCTGCTGCGGGGGGAGTCGGTGTTCGGCGGCTACCTGGGGCCGGACGGGCGGATCCTGCCCGCCGCCGACGCCGACGGGTGGTTCGCCACCGGCGACGTGGGGCGCCTGGACGAGGACGGCTACCTGTGGATCACCGACCGCAAGAAGGAGCTGATCGTCACCTCCAACGGCAAGAACATCTCGCCGGCCCTCGTGGAGAACACGCTGAAGGAGCACCCGCTGATCGGCCAGGCGTACGCCCACGGCGACCGGCGGCCCTACCTCGTGGCGCTGCTCGTGCTGGACCGCGAGACGGCTCCGGTGTGGGCCGAGGCGCGGGGCATCGACACCGGCGGGGACTGGGAGGCGCTGGCCGCCCACCCGGAGGTGGCGGCGGAGCTGGGGCGCGCGGTCGAGGCGGCCAACAGGCGGCTCAACCGGGCCGAGCAGGTCAAGGCCCACCGGTCGCTCGCCGAGGAGTGGGGGCCGGACACCGGTGAGCTGACGCCGTCGCTCAAGCTCCGGCGGCGGGTCGTCCGGGAGAGGTACGGTGACGCGCTGGCGGCGCTGTACGGGGACTGAGCCGGCGGGCGCGCCCCGGGCCGCGCGCCCTCCCGGGGCGGGGGACGGGGGCCGCCGGCCCGAGGCCGACTGCTCCGAGGGCGGCCGAGGGGGACCGCTCCCCGGGGGTCGCGCCCGGGAGCGTGTGCCCGCCTCCTCCGGCAGCGGGCGCGGACGCGCGGAACCGCCCCCGTCCGCGGAACGGGAGCGGTCGCGGCCGAGGTCAGGAGCCCTGGCCCGTGGTCTGCTGCCCGCCGGTGCGCTGCTCCGGCGAACGCGTCGGGCGCGGCGCCTCGTGGGACGCCCGGTAGCCGCTGCGGTAGACGGCCTCGTCGGACTGCGCGGACGCGTCCCCCGCCCGGGTCGGCCAGCCCGCGGTCAGCCCGTAGATCACCAGGATGTCCACGGCGATGGCCACCATCGACCACAGGGGCATGGCCACCACGAAGGCCAGCTGCGCGAGGGCGTTCAGGGAGGCGAGGACGATGCCGAACACCCGCGCCCAGGTGCGGCCGGACAGCACGGCGACGCCTGCGGCGACCATGACAACGCCCCACAGCCCGAGCAGGACGCCCCAGGACCCGTACTCGAGGAAGAGCATGTCCGTGCCCGTGGCGATGTAGAAGTCGGGGGAGAACAGCGCCACCATCCCCTGGATGATGTTGACCGCCCCTATGACGATCAAGAGTGTGGCGACGAAGAACTGCCAGCCGTTGGCTGCCTCTGTCCGCATGTCGGCTCCTCACCGGCCGCCCGGGCGCCCGGGGTGGTGCCGGTCCGGGCAGGGGCGGCCCCTCGGGTGTCCCTGGCGTGTGCGCGGGTCGCGCGCCGCCCCTCCATGATCAGCCCCTGCCGGTCATCGGTATCTCACTGTTCGTACCCGATAGGGCAAATCTCCCGTGTCGCCGAGGGGTGGGGCCGGACGCGTTCCGTACGGGGGTAAGATGGTTTTTACGTAGTTACGGAATTTCGAATTACCTGGGGGCGTGGTGGACCGAACGACCGAGCAGCGTCTGGCCGACCTGGAGGCCCGGGTCGCCGAACTGGAGGGCCGGGCCGAGGCGGCGCCCGCGCCGCCCGGGGGAGGCGGGGGCGCGGAAGGAGCGCCCGGGGGAGCGTTCTTCGCCCTGGAGGCGCTCCGGGGGCACGCCGCGGGGCGGGGGGCCGTGGTCTTCGCCGGCATCGTCCGGGACGGGGACGGCGAGGACGCGATCGAGTGGCAGCAGGGCCTGCCCGTGGACCGGCTGGCCGGGGCCGACTGGTCCCGCGCGGCCGCCGTCCTCGACGCCCTGGGCCACCCCGTCCGGCTCCACCTGCTGCACGCGGTCTGGGAGGGCACGGGGACCGTGGCCGGCCTGGCCGAGCTCTCCGGATTCGGCACCACCGGCCAGATCTACCACCACGTCAACCTGCTCGTGGCGGCCGGGTGGCTCACCACCGTCCGGCGCGGGCACTACATCGTCCCCCCGGAGCGGGTCGTCCCCCTGCTGGCCGTCCTCACCGCCGCGGGCGGTGCCTCCTGAACGCCGCGGGAGGGGGCGCGGCCGGGCGCGGGCCCGGCGTCGCGGCCGCCTGCGCCGTGGCCGTCCTGGTCCTGCTGCTCGGATTCGCCGCGCGCCCGCAGGTCCCGTCCCTGTCGGACCGGGAGGCGGGGGACCCCGGCCTGCTCGACCGGGCCCGCCCCCTGCTGGCCGCGGACGCGCGCGAGCGCGCCAGCGTCGTGGTGGTCGACGGAGACCGGACCCGCGTCGCCCACTTCGGCGCCGACGGCGGCACCGTCTACGAGATCGGCTCGGTGACCAAGGGCATGACCGCCCTTCTCCTGGCCGACGCCGTGGAGAGGGGCGAGGTCGCCGAGGACACCGAACTCGGCGCGATCCTCGACCTGGGGGACGCGCCCGCCGCGTCGGTCACCCTCGCGGAGCTGGCGAGCCACCGCTCCGGCCTGCCCCGCCTCCCCACGGGCCTCGCCGAGAGCGTCGGCACGGCCGTCGCGGCCTACCGGGGGAGCGATCCCTACCGGGCCGACCGGGCCGCGCTCGTCGCCCAGGTCGCCGCGGCCGGGACGGAGGGCCGCGGCGAGGTCGCCTACTCCAACATGGGTGCGGCCGTCCTCGGCCAGGCCGTGGCCGAGGCCGCGGGGACCGACTACCGCACCCTGCTGCGGGAGCGGCTCCTCGAGCCGGTGGGCATGGACGCGACCACGCTGCCCGTCACCCCGGACGGCCTCCCCGAGGACGCGTCCGTCGGACACGGAGCCCGGGGGCGCACCGCCGATCCGTGGACCTCCCACGCCTACGCCCCGATGGGCGGTGTGCGGTCCACCCCCGGGGACATGGAGCTCCTGGCCCGCGCCCTGCTGGAGGGGGCCGCCCCCGGCGCCGACGCCATGGAACCGCGCTGGGACGCGGGGGACGGCGGCGAGGTCGGCCTCGGCTGGTGGATCGACGACCACGACGGAACCGCGGTGACCTGGCACAACGGAGGCACCGGCGGGTTCTCCTCGATGTTCGCCCTGGACCGGGAGGGAGGCCGGGCGGTCGTCGTCCTGGCCGATTCCTCCCTGCCGGTGGACGACATCGGCATCACCCTGCTCCTGGAGGACGCGTGACCGCCTGGCTCCCCGTGGTCGTCGGTGTCGCCCTCGTCGCCTGGCTCGCGCTGGACGCCGCACTGATCGCGCTCCGCGGCTGGCGCGGCAGGGGCCGCCTCCGCTTCGCGGACCGCTGGGACGCCCTGTCCCGTGCGCTCCACCTCGCCGCGACGGCCCTCCTGCTCCTCGTCTTCGTGCAGTGGGGCCACCTGCCCGGGGCCCTGTGGTGGCTGGTGGTCCTCCCGGTGGCGGCGGCGCTGTCCGGCGCGGCGCTCCGCTGGCCGGAGCTGCCCCGGCACGGCGAGGACGGGGCGGCCGGCACGCGCAGGGCCTCCGCGGCCGGCGGCGCGGTCCTCCTCGTGCTCGGGCTCGCCCTCGTGGTGCTCGTGTGAGCCGGGGCGTGAGCGCCGGACCGCGGTGTGGACAGGCCGGTCCACGACCTGCCGGGGCCGCCCGCGCAGGACAACGAGTTGTCTACACGCGTCGTTGACCATCGAAGGGCTATGCTGCCCGGATGGCACTGCGCAACGCTGTGATGGCCGCGCTGCTGGACGGCGCGGCGTCCGGATACGACCTGGCGAAGAACTTCGACGCCTCCGTGGCCAACTTCTGGATGGCCACCCCCCAGCAGCTCTACCGCGAGCTGGACCGGATGGAGGCGGACGGGCTGATCGACGCCGTCGTCGTCCGCCAGGAGAGGCGCCCCGACAAGCGGGTCTTCTCCCTGACCGCCGCCGGGTACCGGGCACTGCGCGAGTACACGGAGCGCAGTCCCCGCCCCGCCGCGATGCGCGACGAACTCCTCGTCCAGCTCCAAGCGGTGGACGCGGGCGACGCGGACGCCGTCCGCGCCTCCGTCGCCGAGCGGGTCGCGTGGGCGCGCGGCAAGCTGGCCCGCTACGAACGCCTGCGCCTGCGACTCCTCGACGGGCGCACCGAGGACGAGCACGTCGCCCGCGCCGAGCGGATCGGCCCCTACCTCACCCTCCTGGGCGGGATCTCCCTGGAGGAGGAGAACATCCGCTGGGGGGAGAGGGTGCTGGCCCTCCTCGACCGCCGGGCCGCCGCCGTGGACGGGAGCCCCGCCACGGGCTGACCCCGCGGCCCACGGCACCGCCTCCCGCCCCCCTCAGGGGGCCGGGAAGGCCTGCTGCGCCTGGGATAGCGTGTCCAGCACTGTTGCCCACGGCACCGAGGAGCACACGATGAACGTCGAACACAGGGACATCGAGGTCAACGGGATACGGCTGCACGTCGCCGAGCAGGGGAGCGGCCCGCTCGTGCTGCTCCTGCACGGCTTCCCCGAGACCTGGTACTCCTGGCGCCACCAGTTCGACCCGCTCGTCGGGGCCGGGTACCGGGTGGTCGCCCCCGACCAGCGCGGCTACGCCCGCAGCGACCGGCCCGAGGACGTCGCCGCCTACACGCTGCCGCACCTGGTCGGCGACGTCGTCGGCCTGATCGCCGCGCTCGGCGAGAAGGAGGCCGTCCTCGTCGGACACGACTGGGGCGCCCCCGTGGCCTGGGCCACCGCCATGATGCGGCCCGACCTCGTCCGCGGCGTCGCGGGACTGAGCGTCCCGCCGTTCCCGCCCGCGATGATGCCCACGCCCTCGGCCAACCGCCACATGTACGGGGAGGGCTTCTACCAGGTCTACTTCCAGGAGCCCGGGCGCGCCGACGCCGAACTGGCCGCCGATATCGCCTCGTTCATGCGCCGCATCCTGGTCGGCGCCTCCGGCGACAACCCCGAGACGGACGAGCCCCGCCTGTGGATGGCCCCGGAGGGCGGGACGCTCCTGGACGCCCTGCCGCCGGCGGACGAGCTGCCCTCCTGGCTCACCGAGGAGGACGTGGCGGTCTTCGCCCGCGACCACGCGGCGCACGGGGCCCGGGCCTTCACCGGCGGGCTCGACTGGTACCGCAACACCGAGCGCAACCAGGAGCTCATGGCCCCCTTCCAGGGGCGCGGCATCGACGTCCCCGCGCTCTACATGGTGGGGGACATGGACCTGGTGACCGTCATGCGGGGGATCCCGGAGCTGCGGGAGGTCCTGCCCCTGATCGCCCCCCGGCTGCACGCGGACGTCACCCTGCCCGGCTGCGGCCACTGGACGCAGCAGGAGCGGCCGGACGAGGTCAACGCGGCCCTCCTGGACTTCCTCGCCCACGTCGAGGCGGAGGGCGGGTCGGAGTAGCCGGCGCCCTCCCGGCCCGAAGGAGCGGCCGGGGCGGCGAGGGCGCGGCGCCCGGCGGCTCCGGGGCGGCACGCCACGGCGGCGGGCGCCGTCCCGGCCCCGGGGGCGGGTCAGGCGGTGTAGGCGCCGGCGAGGGAGCGCAGGACCTGGGAGCAGCCCGCGTCCACCGTGAGCGCGGCCACGCCGTCCGCACGGGTCTCCCCCCTGTTCAGGATCACCACCGGCTTGCCCTGCTCGACGGCGCGCTTGACGTACCTGCGCCCCGAGAAGACCGTCAGCGACGAACCCGCCACCAGCAGGGCCGACGCGTCGTCCACGAGTCGGTAGCCCTCCATCACACGCGGCTTGGGCACGTTCTCGCCGAAGTACACGATGTCCGGCTTGAGCATGCCCCCGCAGGCCCCGCAGTCGGCCACCCGGAACCCCTCGGTGGACGCGAGCACCGCGTCCGCGTCCGGCGCCACCTCGACGTCGGCGACGCCGTCCGCGAAGCCGGGGTTCAGGGCCGAGAGGCGCTCGGCCAGGCTCGCCCGGCTGACGACCTCGGAGCAGCCCAGGCAGACCACCCGGTCGTAGCGGCCGTGCAGGTCGACCACCCTCCGGCTGCCCGCCGCCTCGTGCAGGGTGTCCACGTTCTGCGTGATGACGGCGGACACCGCGCCCGCCGCCTCCAGGTCGGCCAGCGCCCGGTGCCCGTCGTTGGGCCGGGTGCGGTGCACGTGGCGCCAGCCGACGTGGTTGCGGGCCCAGTAGTGGCGGCGGAACGCGGCGTCGCCGACGAACTGCTGGTACGTCATCGGCTTGCGCGGCGGGGAACCGGGGCCACGGTAGTCGGGGATCCCGGAGTCCGTGGAGACACCCGCCCCGGTCAGCGCGACCACCGGGCCCGGGCCCAGGACCTCGCGCATCCGGGCCGCCGCGACCCCGGGGTCGACGGAATCGAGTGTTGTCGTCACGCTTCGAGGGTACGCGGCCGGCCGGAGCGGACCCCGACCGGCCGACCGGCTCCGGCCGCCCGCGCGTCCCCCGCGGGCGCCGTACCGAACCCCTTCGCCCCGGTCCGGGCGGCGGGGACCCGTGCGGCCTCGGAGGCCCCCGGCCCCCGGCGCCGGGCCGCCGTGCGGGCGGCCCGGCGGACGGTGTCAGGCGAGGCAGACCAGCAGGTCGCCGCCCTCCACCCGGGCCACGGTGTCGATCGCCAGACGGGACACGGTCCCCGCCTTCGGCGCGGTGATCGAGGCCTCCATCTTCATCGCCTCGATGGTGGCCACCGTCGCACCGGCCTCGACCTCGTCGCCCTCGGCGACGGCCAGCGTGACCACGCCCGCGAAGGGAGCGGCGACGTGCCCCGCGTCGGACCTGTTCGCCTTCTCCGCCGTGCGCACCTTCGACGCCAGCGCCCGGTCCCGGATCTGGAGCGGCCGCAACTGGTCGTTGAGGGTCGCCATCACCGTGCGCACCCCGCGCTCGTCGGCCTCGCCCAGGGCCTCCAGCTCGATCAGGAGCCGCACGCCCGGTGACAGGTCGACCGAGTGCTCCTCCCCGGCGCGCAGGCCGTAGAAGAAGTCCGCGCTGGACAGCACGCTGGTGTCGCCGTAGGCGTCGCGGTGCTCCTCGAACTCCCTGGTCGGGCCGGGGAACAGCAGCCGGTTGAGCGTCGCCCGGGTGTTCTCGGCCAGACCGGCCCTGTCCTCCTCGGTCAGCTCCGCCACGGGGCGCGCCTCCGCGCGGCCGGCCAGGGCCCGCGTGCGGAAGGGCTCGGGCCAGCCGCCGGGCGGGACGCCCAGCTCACCGCGCAGGAACCCGACCACCGAGTCCGGCACGTCGAACCTGCCCGGATCGGCCTCGAAGTCGGCCGGGTCCACCCCGGCGCCGACCAGGTGCAGGGCCAGGTCGCCCACCACCTTGGAGGAGGGCGTGACCTTCACGAGGTGGCCGAGCATCCGGTCGGCGGCGGCGTACATCGCCTCCACGTCCTCGAAGTGGTCGCCCAGCCCCAGCGCGACCGCCTGGGTGCGCAGGTTGGACAGCTGGCCGCCCGGGATCTCGTGGTGGTAGACCCGCCCCGTCGGCGAGGTCAGCCCGGCCTCGAAGGGCGCGTAGACCCGGCGCACGGCCTCCCAGTACGGCTCCATCTCGTTGACCGCGTCCAGGCTCAGGCCGGTGGCGCGCCCGGTGTGGTCGAAGGCGGCCACGACGGCCGACAGCGACGGCTGCGAGGTCGTGCCCGCCATCGACGACACGGCCCCGTCCACGGCGTCCGCGCCCGCGTCGACCGCCGCGAGGTAGGTGGCCAGCTGGCCGCCCGTCGTGTCGTGCGTGTGGACGTGCACCGGCAGCTCGAACTCACGGCGCAGGGCCGAGACCAGCCGCGCCGCGGCCGGGGCGCGCAGCAGCCCGGCCATGTCCTTGACCGCGATCACGTGCGCGCCCGCGGCGACGATCCGCTCGGCGAGCCTCAGGTAGTAGTCCAGCGTGTACAGCTTCTCCGAGGGGTCGGACAGGTCGGAGGTGTAGCACAGCGCCACCTCCGCGACCCCGGTGCCGGTCGCGCGTACCGCCTCGATGGCCGGGCGCATCTGCTCGACGTCGTTGAGGGCGTCGAAGATGCGGAAGATGTCCACGCCCGTGGCGGCGGCCTCCCTGACGAAGGCGTCGGTCACCTCGGTCGGGTAGGGGGTGTAGCCCACGGTGTTGCGCCCGCGCAGCAGCATCTGGAGGCAGATGTTGGGCACGGCCTCGCGGAGCGCGGCCAGCCGCTCCCAGGGGTCCTCGGCCAGGAAGCGCAGGGCCACGTCGTAGGTGGCGCCGCCCCAGGCCTCCAGGGACAGCAGTTCGGGCATGGTGTGCGCGACCGCGGGCGCCACCGCGAGCAGGTCCCTGGTGCGGACCCGGGTGGCCAGCAGGGACTGGTGGGCGTCTCGGAACGTCGTGTCGGTGACCCCCAGGCGCGGCGAGTCGCGCAGCCAGCGCGAGAACCCCTCCGGTCCCAGCTCGGCCAGGCGCTGGCGCGTCCCCGGGGGCGGGGAGCCGGCGGGCAGCGCCGGCAGCTTCGTGGCCGGGTCCACCAGGTGCGGGCGCTCCCCGTGCGGCTTGTTCACGGTCACGTCGGCCAGGTAGGTGAGCAGCCGGGTGCCGCGGTCGGCGGAGGGCCGGGCGGTCAGCAGCTGCGGCCGCTCCTCGATGAAGGAGGTGGTGGCCCTCCCGGCCTGGAAGTCGGGGTCCTCCAGCACCGCCTGGAGGAAGGGGATGTTGGTGGCGATGCCGCGGATGCGGAACTCGGCCACGGCCCTCCTGGCCCGGCTCACCGCCGTGGCCAGGTCTCGGCCGCGGCAGGTCAGCTTGACCAGCAGGGAGTCGAAGTGGGGGCTGATCTCGGTTCCCGCGGCCGAGGTGCCGCCGTCCAGGCGGATGCCCGAGCCGCCGGGGGAGCGGTAGGCGCTGATGATGCCCGTGTCGGGGCGGAAGCCGTTGGCCGGGTCCTCGGTGGTGATGCGGCACTGGAGCGCGGCGCCGCGCAGGTAGACGGTCTCCTGGGCGATGCCGAGGTCGTCCAGGGTCTCGCCGGAGGCGATCCTCAGCTGGGCCTGGACCAGGTCGACGTCGGTAACCTCCTCCGTCACCGTGTGCTCGACCTGGATGCGCGGGTTCATCTCGATGAAGACGTGGCTGCCGTCCTCGCCGACCAGGAACTCGACCGTGCCCGCGTTGCGGTAGCCGATCTCCCGGGCGAAGCGCACGGCGTCGGCGCAGATGCGGTCCCGCAGGCCGGGGTCGAGGTTGGGCGCGGGGGCGAGCTCGATGACCTTCTGGTGGCGCCGCTGGAGCGAGCAGTCGCGCTCGTAGAGGTGGACGACGCCGCCGCTGCCGTCGGCGAGGATCTGCACCTCGATGTGGCGGGGGTTCACCACGGCCCTCTCCAGGAACACCGTGGCGTCCCCGAACGCGGTGGTGGCCTCGCGCATCGCGGCCTCGACCGACTCGCGCAGCCGCCCGGCGTCCGGGACGCGGCGCATGCCGCGCCCGCCGCCGCCCGCGACGGCCTTGACGAACAGCGGGAAGCCGATCCCCTCGGCGGCGGCCACGAGTTCGTCCACGTCGGAGGACGGTTCGCTGGACTCCAGGACGGGGACGCCCGCGGCCCTCGCCGCGGCCACGGCGCTCGCCTTGTTGCCGGTCAGGTCCAGTACGTCGGCGGGGGGACCGACGAAGGTGATCCCGGCCCTCTCGCAGGAGCGGGCGAGCTCGGGGTTCTCGGACAGGAAGCCGTAGCCGGGGTAGACGGCGTCCGCCCCGGCCTCACGGGCGGCGCGGACGATCTCGTCCACGGAGAGGTAGGCGCGGACCGGGTGGCCGGGCTCGCCGATCTGGTAGGCCTCGTCGGCCTTGAGCCGGTGGAGCGAGTTGCGGTCCTCGTGGGGGAAGACGGCGACGGTGCGGGCGCCGAGTTCGTATCCGGCGCGGAGGGCGCGGATGGCGATCTCGCCCCGGTTGGCCACGAGCACTTTGCGGAACATGCCGGGTTCCTCCTGATCTTTCAGGTGTGATGCCGGGGCGCATGGTCCGGCGCCGTTGCCGGGGCCCACGGGAGGGTGGATCACGGGCACCCTAGCCACACGGCGGGGCCCGGCCGCCACCTGGGGTGCGCCCTTCGCGGGGCCGGCGGGCCACCCAGCCGGCGCCCGCCGGTGCGGCGGCCGGGGCCCGCCCGCCCCGGCCTCAGGGGTTGACGCGCTCCGTCCAGTCGGGCGGGACCCGCCCCTCCGGTCCGGGAACGGGCTGGTCCGACGGGTGGCTGCTCGGCGGGGCCAGCTCCGGGCCGATCGCCATCTGCTGCCCCCGGAAGTCGAAGAACCAGTCCTCGCCCGGCTCGAAGCTCTGGATGATCGGGTGCCCGGTGCCCTCGTGGTGGCGCGTGGCGTGCCGCCCGGGCGAGGAGTCGCAGCAGCCGACGTGCCCGCAGGCGGCGCACCGGCGCAGGTGCACCCACCACCCCCCGCCCTCGAGGCACTCCTGGCAGCCGGTCCCGCTCGGCGGGACGGACGGGTCGATCTCGGGAACAGCGCTCTCTCCGTTGCTCATGGCGACCACGCTACTCACCGGAGCCCGGATCCGAACGCGACCCGCTGACCGGCCGGGTCCGCTCCTCCGCGGCCAGTGCCCCGCGCACCCCCTCGGCGGTGGTCTCCCGCAGCTCCTCGTCCAGGAGCAGCCAGCGGGTGATGCCGATCGACTCCAGGAACGGCAGGTTGTGGCTGGCGACCACGAGCGCGCCCTCGTAGGATTCGAGCGCTCCCGAGAGCTGCCGCACGCTGGCCATGTCGAGGTTGTTGGTCGGCTCGTCCAGCATGACCAGCTGCGGGGCGGGCGCGGCGAGCATCGTCGCGGCGAGGGCGGCGCGGAAGCGCTCCCCTCCCGAGAGGGTGCCCGCGGGCTGCTCGGCGCGCTTGCCCTTGAACAGGAACCGCGCGAGCTGGGACCGGATGTGCTGGTCGGTGACCCCCGGCGCCAGGCGCGACACGTTCTCCACCACGCTCAGCTCCTCGTCGAGCACGTCCAGGCGCTGCGGCAGGAACCGCAGGGGCACGAACGCCTCGGCCTCGCCGGAGGAGGGCTCCAGCAGGCCGGAGAGCGTGCGCAGCAGCGTGGTCTTCCCCGCCCCGTTGCGTCCGATCAGCGCGACGCGCTCGGGGCCGCGCAGCTCCAGGTCCCCCTCCCGCAGGCTCCCGTACGGCAGGGACAGCCCCCGTGCCCGCAGGACCACGCGGCTCCCGGGCACGGCGGTGTGCGGGAGGTCCACCCTGATCTCCGCGTCGTCGCGGACCGCGTCCGCCGCCTCCTCCCGCCGCTCGCGCGCCTCGTCGAGGCGCTCCTCGTGCACGCCGCGCAGCTTGCCCGCGGACTCCTGCGCGGACCTCTTGAGACCTCCCGCGATGATCTTGGGGATGCCGCCCCGGTCGTCCAGGCGCTTGCTGTTGCGCTGGCGGCGGGCCAGTTTCATCCGGGTCTCCTCCAGCTCGCGCTTCTGCCTGCGCACGTCCGCGTCGGCGGCCCGCAGGGTCCGCTCCGCCGCCTCCTGCTGGGTGGCCAGCGCCTCCTCGTACGCGGAAAGGTTGCCCCCGTACCAGGTGACCGAGCCCGCCCGCAGCTCGGCGACGCGGTCCACGCGCTCCAGCAGCTCCCGGTCGTGGCTCACCACGACCAGCACCCCGGAGCGCCAGTCGTCGACGGCCTCGTACAGCCTGCGGCGGGCGAACACGTCGAGGTTGTTGGTGGGCTCGTCCAGGAGGAGGATGTCGGGGCGCTCCAGCAGCAGGGCGGCCAGGCGCAGCAGGACGGTCTCCCCGCCGGACATCTGCCCCACGGTGCGGTCCAGCTCGACGTGTCCCAGGCCGAGCGAGCCCAGGGTGGCCAGGGTCCGCTCCTCGACGTCCCAGTCGTCGCCGACCGCGTCGAAGTGCGCCTCGTCCGCGTCCCCGGCCTCGATGGCGTGCAGGGCGGCGCGCCGCTCGGCGATGCCGAGGGCCTGGTCGACGCGCAGCGACGTGTCCAGGGTGATGTCCTGCGGAAGGTAGGCCAGGCTGCCGCCGGCGGACACCGAGCCCCCGGCCGGACTCAGCCGGCCGGCGAGCAGCCGCAGCAGGGTGGACTTGCCGGCGCCGTTGGCCCCGACGAGGCCGGTGCGGCCCCGGCCGACGGAGAGTGAGAGCCCGTCGAAGACGGGTGTGCCGTCCGCCCAACGGAAGGAGAGGGCGGAGCAGGTCAGGGAGACGCCGGTGGCAGGCGTACTCGGCATGGTGTTCCTCGCGGTCGCAAGCGCTGTGAAGGGGTGGCTTCGTGGGCGAGCACCACGCGGCGGCCGCGTCTGAGGAGACGGGAGGTGTCCCGGGAGCATCGGGGACGTCCTGCGCCGAGGTCGCAAGCACGCGGGGTCACGGACGGCGTGGAAGCCAGTCGGGGTGTGACCGGTGTACGGGCCGGGCCGTACCGCGTGGTGATCGCGAACCTCAGATGCGCAACGTCCACCTCTGTCGTCGACAACAGGACGTGGGCCACTTTAGGGGATGGACCGCCCCGGAGTAAACCGTGTTTCCCCGTGGCGTGTGCGCGGGTCCGGCGGACACCGGGGCGGGGCCGCCGGACCGGTGGCCCGGCGGCCCGGCGGGGTCACCGGCGGCGGCGCCCCCAGCCGGAGCCGTAGCCCGCCACGTGCAGTGCGAGGCACAGCAGGCCGGCGAGGGCGAGGGTTCTCGTGGTGACGAGGTCCTGGATGCCCGTCCCGAGGAGTTCGAGGAGCAGGGCGAGTCCGAACAGGACCGCGGCGGCTGTGGCGAACACGGGGCCTCCGAGGGATGGTGGGTGTGTTCCCGGGCGCTACCCGTCTACCCGCGTGCCGAGGCGGCAACCACGGGCGCGGAGCCGCTGCCGACGCGGGTGCGCCGTGCCGTCGCGGTTGCGCGCCGCCCCCGGCCCCCCGGCCCCGCGGTCCGCGCGGAGCCGGGGGCGGCCGCGGATCAGCGGTCGGTGGCGGGCCGCTCCTGCGGGGACTCCTCCCCGTCCTCGGGGCGGTGCGCCGGCCCCTCCAGGGAGGCCCGGGGGACAGGCCGCGCCTGGTGGTACGGGTGCTGACCGGGGTCGTGCGGCTCGGGCCGGTCGTACCCCGGGGAGGGGGTGTGGGGAGGGACGTGCCCGGTCCGCTCCGCCGACGGCTGCCCCTGCTCGTGTCCGGCCCGGGGGTCGGGCGGAGCCGCCGCCTCCCCGTCGGGGCGGTCGTCCTCGTCGCTGAGCCCCTTGGCCTCGGCCTTGAGGATCCGCGCGCTGCGCCCGAGCGACCGCGCCAGCGCGGGCAGCCTGCTCGCGCCGAACAGCAGCAGCGCGATCACCAGCAGGATCATGATCTCGCGTGCGCCGATACCCATGTCGTCGTTCCTTTCCTCGTGGGGATCACGTGCCCGGGGCGGGCGGCCCCGGGTTCACCGCCGGTCCCTGCCGGGCGGTTCGCCCGGCAGGAAGCGGAACCCCGACCCCGTCTCGGTGACGAAGTAGCGTGGCCGTCGCGGATCCGGTTCCAGCCGCCTCCTGATGTGGGACATGAACACGCGCAGGTAGTGGTGTTCGGTACCGTACCCGGGCCCCCACACCTCACGCAGCAGCCTGTCCCGCGCGACCAGGGTGCCGGGCTCGGCCGCCAGCACCTCGACGATGCGCCACTGCCGGGGCGTCAGGGGCACGGGCCGCCCCTGCCGGGTGACGCGCTCGGCCCGGAAGTCGATGGTGAAGTCCGCGGTGACGAGCGGGGGAGGGGGCGGGTGCGGCGCCGCCCGCCGCCGCATGACCGAGCGCAGGCGGGCGAAGAGCTCGCCCATGGAGAAGGGCTTGGTGACGTAGTCGTCCGCGCCCGCGTCCAGTGCCTCCACCTTGGTCGCGGGCGCGTCGTCGCCCGACACCACCAGGACGGGGGCCTCGCTCCACACACGCAGGCTCCGCAGGACGCCCAACCCGCCCAGAGACGGCAGGCACAGGTCGAGGAGGACCGCGTCGGGGCGGTGTTCAGCGGCCAGGGCCAGCGCCTGCTCCCCGGTCGCCGCGTAGAGGGGCGTGTACCCCCGCGCGCGGAGGTTCATGCCGAGCGTCCTCCGGACGGTGAGGTCGTCGTCGACCACCAGGACCCCTGGGATCCGCTCCATCCTCCCCCTTCCGTTCCGGGTCCCCGCCGCCGGGGCCGGGCCCGCGTCCGGCGGTCCCCGCCGGAGCCGAGGGGGAGGGGCCGGCGCCCGGCGCGTCCGGCGCGTCCGGTCCGCCGGAACCATCGAAGGGGATCCCGGGGGCGCGGGGGCGGGTCCTAACGGTTTCCATGCGGGTCCGGGCCGGGATCCTGACGCCTTCCTGACGTTCGCGGGCTCGGGGGCGCTGCGGCCCGCGCCGCCGGGGCACGGTCATGGCAGTGCGCCGGCCCCGCGCCGGGGGCGCCGCCCCGGGCCGGATCCGGGGCGGGGCCGGGGCGGCCCGGCCCCGACCCGCGGGCGCGTTCAGGACAGTCCGCCCACCGGGTCCTCCCCGGCCCGCCACCACACCCCGAGCCGCTGCCGCGCCACCAGCCACCCCGCGTCCGTCCGCACGAAGTCCCAGTCGTAGGGCCCGCCCATCTGGAACGGCCCGCCCGGGTCCGGCTCTTCGCCGACCGCCACGAACCACATGTAGCCGATCCCCGTCGCCCGGTCGCCCGCCACCTCGAACGCCGTGTTCAGCAGGTGGTGCTGCATGTGCGCGTACGGCTCCTCCGCGTCCCGCACCGTGCGCAGGATCTCCTCCCGGCCGCGCACCGCCTCCCACGGTCCGAACTCCAGGACCGCGTCCTCCGCCCAGCAGGCGATCCAGGCGTCCCAGTCCCGCGCGTCGAGGGCGCGCCAGCCCCGCACCAGCAGCTCGCGCAGGGACTCCTCGACCGCGAGGTCCTCCAGGGCGCGCAGGCGGTCCTCTAGGAGGCCGAGGCGCCTCACCAGACCGGACACGTCCGCGGGACCGGTCCGCCCGTCGTCCCGCGCCGGGCTCACTGCGCGCTCCCGACCGGGCGCAGCACGATCTCGTTGACGTCGACGCCGGGTGCGGCGGACACCGCGTAGGCGATGGCGTCCGCGACCGCCGCCGCGGGCAGGGCCACCGCGCGGTAGGTCCGCATCGCCTCCCGGGCCTCGGGGTCGGTGATGCCGTCGGCCAGCTCGGACTCGGTCACACCGGGCGAGACGAGCGTGACCCGCACCGCCCCACCGGACTCCTGGCGCAGCCCCTCCGTCAGGGCCCGCACGGCGAACTTGCTCGCGCAGTAGACGGCCGCGGTCGGGGACACCTCGTACGCGCCCACGGACGCCACGTTCACCACGTGCCCGGAGCCCTGCGCCCGCATCACCGGCAGCGCGGCGCCGATGCCGTGCAGCACGCCCCGCACGTTCACGTCGACCATCCGCTCCCACTCGTCGGTGAGGCCGGCCGACAGCGGGGAGAGCGGCATCACCCCGGCATTGTTGACGAGGACGTCGACCCGGCCGAAGGCGTCCCGCGCCGCGGCGACGAAGGCGTCCACCGAGCCCGCGTCGGTCACGTCGAGGCGCCGGCACGCGGCGGTCGCGCCGCCCTCCGCCAGCTCGTCCACCAGGCGGGTGAGGCGGTCGGTGCGCCGGGCGCCCAGGAAGACGCGGTGGCCGTCGGCCGCGAGGCGCCGCGCGGTCGCCTCGCCGATGCCGCTGCTCGCGCCGGTGATCAGAACACTCTTGGGGACAGGCGTGGCGTCGTTCATACGGGTGTGCCCTCTCTCGGGGGTCGGTCGGATACGGGCGCCGACCCGGCCTCGCGGCCGGGGCGGCGCCGTCGTGATCCACCGTCCACCGTTCGGGCGGGCCCGGCCAGGACGTGCTCCGCCCGGACCGGGCGGTCCTGGGTGCGGCACACCCCGGCACGGGCCGTCCTCCCGCGCTCGCGGGCAGCGTTCCCCGCCCCGACCCGTTCCGGCCGGTACGTTCGGGCGCAGCCCGCCCCGGGAGAGCGCTACCCGCCGACGGCCCGGGCCCCGGCCGGGAGGCGCCGGACCGCCCCGCGACGCCCCTGCCGACGGCCGCTCCCGCGGGAGCGGCCGTCGGCCGCGGGCCGGGGGAGCGCTACCCGCCGACGGCGCGGCCCGCGTAGTCGGGGGCCGGCTCGGCGAGGGCCGCGAGGCCCGCCGCGACGTCCTCGGGGAAGGGCACCGCCCGGCCCCGGCCCCGGTCGACGTGGAGCGCCATGAGCTCCTCGGTCGCCGCCAGCTCGCCGCCGACCCGCATCTCGTGGCAGAGCCGCGCCTTCTTGGCGGCGGGGCCGCCCGGGCCCGGTCCCACCACCCGGGTGCGGATCTCGACCTCGGCGTCGGCGGCGACCTCCTGCAGGTACCGCACGTGCGCCTCGACCGTGTACAGCGAACAGCCGGTCCGCTCCCGGTAGGCGGCGTCCAGGCCGACCCGGTCCATCAGCGCGTCCGTCGCGAACCCGAAGAGCAGGACGTAGTAGGCCTCGCTGAGGTGGCCGTTGTAGTCGATCCACTCGGGACGGAGCCGCCGGACGAGGGTCGCGCTCACGCCTGACCCCCCGCCCGCTCGGCGGCCTCCTCGCGTTCGACCTCCTCGAGTGCCCGGGCCACCGCGATCAGGCGGCGGTCGCGCTGGGCGATCAGCTCGGCGGTGGAGCGCCCGGCCACGACCTCGTCGGTGCCCGCCACCATGCGGTCCCGCAGCTCGGCGGTGAGCTCGGGCGCCTCCAGACGGGTCCACGGGGACTTCAGGGACGGGCCGAAGTGGTCGAGCATGTGCGCCATGCCGCCCTCTCCCCCGGCGAGGTGGAAGGTCAGGCAGGGGCCGAAGAAGGCCCAGCGCAGCCCGGGGCCGCTGGTCATCGCCAGGTCGATCTGCTCCACGGTCGCCTCTCCCTCGGCGACCATGTGCAGGGCCTCGCGCCAGGCCGCCTCCTGGATCCGGTTGCCGATGAACCCCGGGAGCTCCTGCTCCATGGTGATCACCGACTTGCCCGCGGCGCGGTAGAAGTCCGAGGCCCAGTCGACGGCCCACCGCTCGCTCCGTGCACCGCCGACGACCTCGACCAGGGGGACGAGGTAGGGCGGGTTGAACGGGTGGCCGACCACGAGCCGTCCCGGCGTCCGCGCCCCCACCTGCATCTCGCTCATGCTGTAGCCGGAGGTGGACGAGGCGATGACCACGCCCTCGGGGGTGGCGGCGTCGATCTCGGCCAGCAGGCCGATCTTCAGGTCGAGGCGCTCCGGCGCGCTCTCCTGGACGAAGTCCGCCTCGGAGACGGCGTCGGCCAGCGTGTCGGCGACCCGCAGGTTCGCCGTGGAGGCCCCCTCAGCCAGACCCAGGCTCTCCAGGGCGGGCCAGGCCGAGGCGACCAGCCCGCGCAGCCTGCTTTCGGCGTCCGGGGCGGGGTCCCAGGCGACCACCCGGTAGCCGCGGCCCAGGAAGTGGGCGACCCAGCCGCCCCCGATGACACCCGCTCCGACGCAGGCGACCGTGCGCACGGCCCCGGGGGCGGTTCTCGCGTTCTCCGTCATCGTGCTCCTCATGTGGTGGCGTTGTGCGGTGGCGTTCGTCGTCGGACGCGGGTCAGGCCGCGCCGCGGAGTCCGAGCATGGCGCGGGTCTCGTCCGGTGTGGCCACCCGGGCGCCGAGCTGCTCGATGATGCCGACGGCCTTCTCGGTGAGCTGGCCGTTGGTGGCCTTCACCCCGCGGCTGAGGTAGAGGTTGTCCTCCAGGCCCACCCGGGCGTGCCCGCCGAGCAGCACCGACTGCGCCACCCACGGCATCTGCTTGCGGCCGATGGAGAAGCTCGCCCACTGCGCGCCCTCCGGGAGCATGTTCACCATCGACAGGAGGACGCCCGGGTCCGAAGGCGCGCCGTAGGGGATGCCGGTGCACAGCTGGAACATCGTCGGGTCGTCGATCAGGCCCTCCGCGTGCATGGTCCTGGCGAACCACAGCTGGCCGGTGTCGAAGATCTCCAGCTCCGGACGGACCCCGAGCTCCTGGATGCGCCTGGCGCCCGCGCGCAGCATGTCCGGGGTGGAGATGTAGACATGACTGCCGTCGCCGAAGTTCAGGCTGCCGCAGTCCAGGGTGCAGATGTCGGGCAGCAGCTCCTCCACGTGCGGCAGGCGGTCCAGCCCGTTGACGAGGTCGGTGCCCTCCTCGAACCGGAGGGGGTCCTCCTGGCCGATCACCAGGTCGCCGCCCATCCCCGCGGTGAGGTTGATGACGATGTCGGTGCCGGTCTGGCGGATGCGGTCGACGACCTCCCGGTAGAGGGCGCCGTCCCGCGAGGGGGCGCCCGTCTCGGGGTCGCGGACGTGGATGTGCACCGCGCTGGCGCCGGCCCCGGCGGCCTCGACCGCGGCGGCGGCGATCTGCGCGGGCGTCACGGGGACGTGCTCGCTCCGGCCGACGGTGTCCCCCGCGCCGGTGAGGGCGCAGGTCAGGATGGGCTTGTGGTTCATGGTGTCGCTCACGGCGGTGCTCCGTCTCTCTGAGTGCGGTTTCTCGGGCTCGGACCGGGCGGGCCGTCGGGCGCCGGAAGGGGCGCGGTCGGGCCGTGCGGTCCGCAGGGGCGGGGCACCGGAGGGCTCAGTGCCCCAGGACGTCGCGGTCGATGACCGACCGCAGGGTGTCGCGCATGTGGTCGACGGATCGCCCGGGCATCCCGGTCATGACCTGGATCCCCAGGCCGTCGATGAGGGCGGTGAGGCGCCGGGTCATCTCCTCGACGTCGAAATCACCGAAGACCCCGCTCTCCTGCCCCTCCCGGAGGGTGCGGGCGATGGTCTCGTGCCAGCGCCGGTAGGAGGCGGCGTGCAGCTCCCGCATCTCGGGGTTCAGCGCCGCGGCCGTCCAGACCTGGAGCCAGATCGACCACTCCAGCCGCAGCCGGTCCGAACCGGGGAGCTGGAGCTCGATGAGCCGGAGAAGGCGCTCGTACGGGTCGCCGACGGTGTGCAGCCCCGCGACCTGGCGGTCGAACGCCTGCTTCACCGAGTGGCGCAGCGCCTCCACGAGGAGGTGTTCCAGGGTGGGGAAGTGGTAGTGGACGGTGGCGCTGGAGGTCCCGCAGGCCCGGGCCACCTGGGCGACGCGGACCGAGTGGTACCCGTGCTCGGCGATGAGTGTCCAGGCGGCCTCGATGATCTGGAGCTTGCGGTTGTGCTCCCGGGCGGCCCCCGGGTGGTCGGCCAGGCTCGCGGGCGGCGGCCTCACCGCCGACGAGTCGCGCGGCGCCGCGGAGACGGTCTCGGCGTCGTCCCGGCCGTTGAGCAGCCAGTTGACCGTCACCCCTGTCTCGTCGGCGATGCCCGCCAGCTCCAGGGCGGTGAAACGCCGGGTGCCGGTCAGGGACTTGGAGAGTTTGGTGGGGTCGATGCCGAGTCTGGCCGCGAACTGCCGCTGGGAGAGGCCGGATCGGCGGATCGCCTCGCGGGCCCTGCCGCGCACGTCGTCGGCCACGTTGTCGCTCACGGGGGAGAACGTAACAGCGATGTAGCGATTTTCGCAACGCGTGCATGGTTGCCACTTCGTTGTAGAAGCTCCGGCTTGACAGCGACGAACCCATGAAGCTCTTACTGCCATGCGCTTTCCGCGATCCGACGGCGGTCGGAGGGCGAGGTGAAGTGCAACGATGCGATAACCGACTGGTTGATTAGTCAAACGCAACACAGTAGTAACTGGATGGTCCGCGCCCTCGACCACGGAGGTGACCCGAGTCATCCGATGGAACATCGACAACAAAGTCTTCTGGCCCGCGCTGATCATGGTGCTCGGCTTCAGCGCGCCGTTCGTGATCGCGCCGAGGACGGGTGAACGCCTGCTCGGCGCCGTCCTGTCCCGGCTCCAGTCCGACCTGGGCTGGGCCTACATGTGGTTCGTCGCCGGGCTCGCGGTACTGCTCGTCTGGCTGGTCCTCAGCAGGTACGGCCGCATCAGGATGGGCGACCCCGACGACCGCCCCGAGTTCTCCACCCCCACCTGGCTCGCGATGATCTTCACCGCCGCGATCGGCGGCGGCCTCATGTACTGGGGGATCATCGAGTGGGCGCACTACCACGGGGCTCCCCCGTACCAGCTCGAACCGCACAGCACCGAGGCCGCCGAGTGGTCGGCGACCTACCCCCTCTTCCACTGGGGCCCCACCGCCTGGGCGGTCTTCTGCGTCCCCACCCTCGCCCTCGCCTACGCCTACCACGTACGCAGGGTCCGCCGCCTGCGCCTGAGCGAGGCGTGCCGCGGCGTGCTCGGCGACCGCGTCGACGGCTGGCCGGGGCGGGTGATCGACGTCTTCTTCATCCTCGGGATGATCGGCGCGGCGGGGACCTCGCTGGCCCTGGCCGTGCCCACCGTCGCGGAGGGCGCCTCCCGCATGCTGGGGGTCGAGCCGGGCGCCACGCTCAACACCGTCGTCATCGGCCTGTGGACCCTGCTGTTCGCCGGGAGCGTCGCCCTGGGCCTGCACCGCGGTCTGAAGCGCCTCGCCAACCTCAACCTCTACCTGGCCGCCGCTCTGGGCGCCCTGGTCCTGGCGGTGGGCCCGACGGTCTTCGTCATCGACACCTTCACCAACAGCGTCGGCCTGCTCGCCCAGAACATCGTGCGGATGAGCACCTACACCGACCCCGTCGGCGGATCGGGCTTCGAGGAGGTCTGGACCGTCTTCTACTGGGGCTGGTGGATCTCCTACGGGCCCTTCGTCGGCATGTTCTGCGCCAAGATCTCCAAGGGCCGCACCGTCAGGCAGATCATCGTCGGCATGTGCGGCTTCGGAAGCCTGGGCTGCTGGCTGTCGTTCGCGCTGCTCGGCAACTCCAGCATGGCGTTCGAGCTGCGGGGGGAGGCCCCCGTCGTCGAAACGCTGGAGACCGAGGGCGCGGTGTCCGCCATCTTCGCCACGCTGGAGGCGTTCCCGCTCAGCTGGGCCGTCACCCCGCTGTTCCTGCTGCTGTTGCTGGTCTTCCTGGCCACGACCCTGGACTCGGCGTCCTACACCATGGGAGCGGCCACCTCCCGCGACCTGCCGAACGAGGTCGAGCCCTCGCGGCCCAACCGCGTGCTCTGGGCCCTCGTCCTCGCGGCTGTGTCGGTCTCGGTGATGTCCGCGGGCGGAACCGACGCGTTGCAGACCCTGTCGGTCGTGACCGCCTTCCCGCTGATCGTCGTCCTGAGCCTGGTCGCCGCCTCCCTCGTGCGCTGGCTCCGGGAGCACGACCGCGACCGCTCCGGGGCCTCCGGCCCCGTCCGGGACGGCGAACCGGGGCCCGGGGACCGCACCGGCGCCTGAGCGCCGGCGCGCACCGCTCCCGCCCCGGCACGCGGTACCGGCGGGCCCCCGCCGTCCGCGCCCCCGTGCCGGGGACGGCATGCGTCCCCCGTGTCCCCGGCAGGGCCTGTCCCGGTCGGGCCTCCTGCGCGTGGTCCCCGCCTCTCGAGGGGAGGGGGACCGCGTCGTCGGCTCCGGCGCCCTCCGGGCGGACCGGCCCCGGAGACGGCCTCCCGGAAAGCTTCCGGGAGTACGGGCCCCGGAAACGCCGAAAGCCAGAGCCGAAGCTCTGGCCTTGGGTGATGCCGGTGGGCGATACAGGACTCGAACCTGTGACCTCTACCGTGTCGAGGTAGCGCTCTAACCAACTGAGCTAATCGCCCTCATCGGGGGATGAGGTACTGCGCACTGCGAGGCGGAGACGGGAATCGAACCCGTGTGCAGGGATTTGCAGTCCCTTGCCTCAACCACTCGGCCACTCCGCCAGGAAACGACATGGGGAACGTCGAGTGACACCCATGCGGGCCTCTCCGAGCGGACGACGGGATTCGAACCCGCGACCCTCACCTTGGCAAGGTGATGCTCTACCAGCTGAGCCACGTCCGCATGTGTGCCGGGCTGACGACCCGGCACCGGTACCGCTCCACCATCCGGAAATGGTGGAGCCGAACCGTTCGCGAGCGGACGACGGGATTCGAACCCGCGACCCTCACCTTGGCAAGGTGATGCTCTACCAGCTGAGCCACGTCCGCGCGGCGAGTGGTGGCGACCCCCGAGGTCTCCCTCGTGCGTGCCCCTCGCTGCGTTAAGAACTCTAGCGGATTCCCGGCCAAGCGCGAAATCGGATTCGGCGGGGCGCACGAGGGAACGCGCCCGCGCCCTGCCGTGGCAGGCCCTGCGGACGACCTGCCGCGGCGGCAGGAGTCAGTTCTCCACGTGTGCGGGCGTGGAGGGCATGTCGGGGCGGGGAGGCGCGGACAGGTACTGGCCGACCCGTTCGATGACCTTGTTCATCTCGTAGGCGATCAGGCCCACGTCGCTGTCGGAGTCGGACATCAGCGCCATGCACGCGCCCTCGCCCGCCGCGGCGACGAAGAGGAAGGCGCGGTCCATCTCGATGATGCTCTGGCGGATGTCGCCGGCGGAGAACTGCTTGCTCGCACCGCCCGCGAGGCTGTGCAGCCCCGAGGCGATGGCCGACAGGTGCTCGGCGGCGGGGCGGTCCAGGCCGCTGGAGGTGGCCATGAGGAGTCCGTCGGTGGACAGGACGATGGCGTGCTGTGTTCCGGAGGCGCGCGTGAGGAGGTCGTCCAGCAGCCAGCTGAGTTCTCCGCGGGCGGTGCTCGGTGGGGTCATGTCTCTCTTTGCTCTGTCGGTTGTCGGGGCGTGACGGGACACGCGCACCGGGGGTGCGGCAGGATCGGCCGGGAGGGAGAGTTCTGATCAGCTGCGACCGGTCCCGCATAAGCGTTGCCCAGATGATAGTCATTCGTAACTTATCTGTCCGGCCGACACGGTGGGTACCGGGTGGGCCGCGCTCCGAACCGAGGCGTGTGACCAGTCGCGATGGGCGGGTTCGGGCGGGTCCGTGACCGGACCGGAGGCCGGTGCCGGTCACTTCCCTTGCCAACCCGGAGGGGCGGCGGGTAGGGAGGTCCCGGGGCTCGGGGGCCTCCGAGGTGGGAGTATCGGGAAGACACCGGCCCGACCTGGGCACTTGAGAACTTGGGGGTTGGAATGAGGGTGTGGATCGCGGGTGCCGGGTACGGCCGCGGCGCCGTCGTCGACGAGAGCGAGGCGCGCATCCCCGCGCTCGACCACGGGATCACCGTGGGGGACGGGGTGTTCGAGACGGTCCGGTCCCGGAACGGTCGCCCGTTCGCGCTCACCCGCCACCTGCGGAGGCTGGCCCGCTCCGCCGCCGGCCTGGGGATGGCCGAGCCGGACCTGGAGCTGATCGCCGACGGCGTCGGCCTGGCCGTGGCCGCCAACCCCGAGCTGACCGACGCCCGTGTGCGCATCACCGTGACCGACGGAGCGGGGCCGCTGGGCTCGGACCGCTCGCCGGGCGAGCAGACCGTCATCGTGGCGCTGGGCCCCTTCCCGGGGATCCCGCCGCACACGGACGTGGCGCTGGCCCCCTGGCCGCGCAACGAGTTCGGCGCCCTGGCGGGCCTCAAGACCACCTCCTACGCGGACAACGTGCGGGCCCTGGCCCACGCCAAGGAGAGGGGCGCGAGCGAGGCGGTCTTCCGCAACGTGAGCGGGAACCTCTGCGAGGGCACCGGCAGCAACGTCTTCGTGGTGCTCGACGGGGTCCTGGTCACCCCGCCCCTGTCGGCGGGGCCGCTGGCGGGCATCACCCGGGAGCTGGTCCTGGAGTGGTTCGGCGGGGAGGAGGCCGACGTGCCCATGGAGCGCCTGCCGGACGTCTCCGAGGCGTTCCTGACCTCCACCGGGCGCGACGTCCAGCCGATCCTGCACATCGACGGCAGGCAGGTCTCTCCCGGGGCCGGCCCGGTGACGGCCAAGGCCATGGCGGTGTTCGCGGAGCGCTCCGCCGCCGACCTCGACCCGTGACGGGCGGCGGGCCGGACCGGGGGCGGTGCGGCGGGCCCTGCGCCCCCTGAGGCGGGGCTCCGGCACGACGGAGGGGCGGCGCTCCGTGCGCCGCCCCTCCGTCGTGTCAGGGGTCCCTGGGTTCCGTACGGGGCCTCAGGAGTGGAGGTGCTGCTGGATCTCCTCGTCGAGGTCCACGAACTGGGCCTCCTGGCCCGCGGGCACGATCTCGTAGGTCCTGTGCAGGAACTCCGCCAGCGGGGAGACCTGGGTGTCGAACTCCGCCTGGCCGAAGGGCGAGGAGAGCGCGATGCTCACGCTGCGCTCGCCGCTCTCGTCCTTGGAGGGCCACACGCGCACGTCGCCCTCGCCCACGGGGCGCACGATGCCGACGGTGAGGAGTTCGCGCGCGAAGATCCACTCGACGGGGTTGTCCTCGCCGGTGTGGAACGCGACCCGGATCGCGTAGGGGTCGTCCGAGCTGTAGTCCAGCCGCGCGACCAGCGGAACCGAGGTGCGTTCGGGAACCACGAGCCGCAGGCCCAGCTCGGCGGTGGCAGTGGTGTCGCTACTGTTCATGTTCGCCAAACCTTTTCTCGTCCGGCCCTGCTCGTTGCGGCGCGGGTCGGTTGCCGTCTCACCCGCTCCAACGCGGCTTCCCGCGGAACATGACGTGAGTACGGAGACTTTCTTGGTCGGATGGGACCGGAGGTCTCGCTGCCCGCCCAGCGGGCCCAGCTCGCCGCAACGCGGCTCCACGATCCTTCGTCACTGTAATGACCAGGAGAAACCAAAGATTTCCCCATGTCGGGTGGTCCGCGTCACGCGGAGGTAATGTCGCGGCGGTACTCGACGGGGCCACGGGGGCGGGAACTCCTTCTCAGGGCGGGAATCACCACCGACAGAAGACACTCCCACGAACCCGCCGGTAGTAACGTGTGACCTCTGTCACAGGTTGGTGGGTCCGCCGGGCGGGCCGTGTGCGTCGAGCACCCCCGAACATGCGCTAAAGTTTTTCTTGTCCGGCCGAGAGGGCGGGCAGCGCAGCAGTTCAGGGCGATTAGCTCAGTTGGCTAGAGCGCGTCGTTCACACCGACGAGGTCACTGGTTCGAGTCCAGTATCGCCCACAGCTGGGGAGGGCCGGATCCGCGTGAAGCGGATCCGGCCCTCCCTCTTTTCGTCGTGTCCGTATCACGGGCGGGGCAAGGGCCCGCGCCCGGCGGCGGACCCACGTCTATTCGTGCGGCGGGGTGCAGGGCAGCGCGCGCCGCCGCCTCCGGTCCCGCCGCTCCCGGAACCGGCGGAAGGCCTCGTCCCTGAGGCGCATCCCCAGCTGCTCGGCGCGAAGGAACCACACGCGCGCGGGGCGTACGAGCCTCTGGGCCCACCGGAACTCGGTGCTGAAGATGACCAGCCCCAGGATGACCGACGCCAGCCCCGGGCCGGGGATCACCATCATCAGGAGCCCGGCGAGGACCACCAGCGTGCCGACCGTGCCGACGAGGATGCGCCAGGGCAGGTGCAGCGCCGGGTGGGTGTGCATACGTCTGCGGAAGAGGCGGAGCCTGGCCCGCAGCCGTCGCCACCGCCTCGCGTGGGCACGGCGGGAGGGGGATGTCTCCGGGGCCGGTGGGCCGGTCGGTGGGCTCGGTGACATGCGCTCACAGTATTCGGTCGCAGAGACTGGGTGTATTCGGGTCCGCGGTGGCCGGTGGTCGGATGTCTGCTGATTCTCACCGATCTCGAACCCCGGATCAATGGTCTTTGGTATGGCTGTGGACAGCTTCCTGAAAGGTGACGTTCTTTGACAGAACGTCTTCCCGGGGGGAGAGGATTCCCTTCTGTCACCGTTCCCCCGGGATGTGGTGGCACCGGGCGGCCTGGGCGGACACGGCCGAATTCCCCGACCGAATCACCGGGGGCGGAGCCGCTCCGGGGTGCGCCTCCGGGGCCGCGCGGCGGCCCGGGAAGAGGGCGCGCGGGCCCCGGGCGCACGCCGTCGGACCTGTGGACGGCCGGGGCGGAGCCACCCCGGAGCCGATAGCATCGGGGGGAAAACGCCTGGCCGCCCCACGGGGCGGTCGGTACGCGTTAGACCGCGATCCACGTCCTTAGGAGTCACCGTGTCCGCCGCGCCTGAGCTGCACATCACCCTCGCCGGAACCCCGCGTGCGGTGGCGGCCACCACTACGGCGGGGCAGGCACTGGAGGCCGACGGCAGGACCGTCGTCGCGGCGCTCGTCAACGGCGAGCCGCGCGACCTGGACCGGGAGCTGCACGAGGGCGACGTCGTCGAGCCGATCGCGATCGACTCCGACGAGGGCCGGGCGATCCTGCGCCACTCCACCGCGCACATCCTCGCGCAGGCGGTCCAGGAGCTCTTCCCGGAGGCCCGGCTGGGCATCGGCCCGCCCGTCGAGAACGGCTTCTACTACGACTTCGACGTCGCCGAGCCGTTCACCCCCGCCGATCTCAAGGGCATCGAGAAGAAGATGCAGCAGATCATCAAGCAGGGGCAGCGCTTCGACCGCCGCGTCGTCACCGAGGAGGGCGCGCGGGCCGAGCTGGCCACCGAGCCCTACAAGCTGGAGCTGATCGGCCTCAAGGGCGGCGCCACGGAGGCCGCCGAGGGCGCCGGGGTCGAGGTGGGGGCCGGCGAGCTCACCATCTACGACAACGTCCACCCGCGCACCGGCGAGCAGTGCTGGAAGGACCTGTGCCGCGGGCCGCACCTGCCCACCACCAGGGCCGTCCCCGCGTTCAAGCTCATGCGCACCGCCGCCGCCTACTGGCGCGGCAAGGAGACCAACCCGCAGCTCCAGCGCGTCTACGGCACCGCCTGGGAGACCAAGGAAGCCCTCAAGGACTACCTGACCTTCCTGGAGGAGGCCGAGAAGCGGGACCACCGCAAGCTCGGCGCGGAGCTGGACCTGTTCTCCATCCCGGACGAGATCGGCTCCGGCCTCGCCGTCTTCCACCCCCGGGGCGGCATCATCCGCCGGGTGATGGAGGACTACTCGCGCAAGCGGCACGAGGAGAGCGGCTACGAGTTCGTCTACTCCCCGCACGCCACCAAGAGCACCCTGTTCGAGAAGTCGGGGCACCTGGACTGGTACGCGGACGGCATGTACCCCCCCATGAAGCTCGACGGCGGCCAGGACTACTACCTGAAGCCGATGAACTGCCCGATGCACAACCTGATCTTCGACGCGCGCGGGCGCTCCTACCGGGAGCTGCCGCTGCGCCTGTTCGAGTTCGGCACCGTGTACCGGTACGAGAAGTCGGGCGTGGTGCACGGCCTGACCCGGGCCCGGGGCTTCACCCAGGACGACGCCCACATCTACTGCACCGAGGAGCAGATGGCGGACGAGCTCGACTCGCTGCTGACCTTCGTGCTGGAGCTGCTGCGCGACTACGGCCTGGACGACTTCTACCTGGAGCTGTCCACCAAGGACCCGGAGAAGTACATCGGGGACGACGCGGTCTGGGACACGGCCACCGCCACCCTGCGCGAGGCCGCCGAGAAGCAGGGGCTCGAACTGGTCATGGACCCGGGGGGCGCCGCCTTCTACGGCCCCAAGATCTCGGTCCAGGCCAAGGACGCCATCGGCCGCACCTGGCAGATGTCCACGATCCAGCTGGACTTCAACCTGCCCGAGCGCTTCGACCTGGAGTACACCGCCCCGGACGGCTCCCGCCGGCGGCCGGTGATGATCCACCGCGCCCTGTTCGGCTCCATCGAGCGGTTCTTCGCCGTCCTGCTGGAGCACTACGCGGGCGCCTTCCCCGCCTGGCTGGCCCCGGTGCAGGCGGTGGGCATCCCCATCGCGGACGAGCACGTGCCCTACCTCCAGGAGGTCGCGGCCAAGCTGCGCGCCGAGGGCATCCGCGTCGAGGTGGACGCCGGGGACGACCGCATGCAGAAGAAGATCCGCAACGCCCAGAAGCAGAAGGTGCCCTTCATGCTGCTGGCCGGAGACGAGGACATCAGCAAGGGCGCGGTGTCCTTCCGCTTCCGGGACGGCTCGCAGAACAACGGCGTGCCGGTCGACGAGGCCGTGGCCGAGATCGTCGCCGCCGTCCGCGAGCGCCGGTAGGGCGCCGCCGCGCCGCCGGGGAGAGGACCCGGACGGCGCCGGACGCGCACGGCAGAGCGCCCACCCGGTCCTCCGGGTGGGCGCTTCCCCGTTCCGCCCGTCGCCGCGGCGACGGGGTCAGCGCTGCTCTCGCGGCGCCGTGGACTCGTCGTCGTCGCGGAAGAGGTCCGCGCGGGAGATGCGCGCGGTCGCGTTGGGGTCCGGGGCGTTCTGCTCCTCCTCGTCGTCGCGGAAGAGGTCCGCGCGCGAGATGCGGTGCGTCGAGTTGGGGTCGCTCATGAGGGTTGCTACTCCTAATTGCTTCGGGGCACAGCGGATCTTATCCGTCTCCTGCGGGGGAGTCCGCCTGCTCAGGTTCGGGTGCAGGGAGCCGTGACCCCGGTCAGGGGCCCGCGGGGTGCCGCTTCCACGCCTCCGCGGGGATGCGCTCCACCATGTCGATCAGGTAGTCGGCGGCGGTGAGGGACCGGTCGGGGTCCAGGCGCATGGCGGCCCAGGTGAGGACGTAGTCGCCGCTGAAGCGTACCGGCAGCGACCGCGACCGCGGATCCGAGAGCAGCCACGCGGTCATGGCGCGGTCGAGGACGGCCCGGGCGAACCCGGTGTCGCCGACGGCGTGGAAGGCCCTGTCGAAGGCGTCGTCGGACGGCGTGAGGCGGTCCCTGCGGCGGATCTCCAGCTCGGCGTTGGGGCCGGGGGTGCGGACCGCGACGATCCGGTAGGCCTGGCGGCCCCCGGCCGCGCCGTGCCTCGGCTTGTGGGTGTGCTCGAAGATGACGACCGGGTGCCGGCCGCGGCGCCCGGAGAGGACGTGCTGGACGCGCGGGTGGGGGCCGTTGGTGGAACGCGGCAGGACCGCTTCGCCCAGCGGGGCCGGCTGGTGCTCGGCGTAGGTCCACCCGTGCTCGCGGGCCCAGACGCGGAGCTCCGCGACGCGTTCCTTGCGAAAGTGCGCGGCGACCGCGATCGCGCCGGCCGACACCACGACGACGACCAGAGCGATCACAGGCAGGGCGCCTTCCATCCGGTGTCTCCTCCGGCTGGGGAACGTGGGGCGGCCGAGGACCCGAGGGGCCCGCTGTGGCGGGCCGGGCCTTCCGGGCCCGGAAAGCAAGGGACCCGCTCTGGCCGTACGGGTCCATTCTGTGCTCATTGCTGTTACTTGTCACCCCTTGGTGTTGTTCCCCGGTGACCCGCGGAGTTCACGTACCCGTGGAGCTGTCCCCATACCCTCCCGAAACATGCGGAGCACCGCCGAAAGTACATGCGAGACCCCGGCCGCGACCTGCGCGAAAGCCCGCGGCCGCCGCGTCCGCGGACATTCCCGGGACCCGGCCGGCGCGCTTTCTCCGAATTCGACAGAACTGCCGGTGATTCAATAGGCACTCAGGGTGAGAATTGTCCGGAACCGGTCACGGGGCCCGTCCGTGAAGCGCGGCCCGAAACGCCGTTCCCCGGGGAGCGGCACGGTCCGCCGGACGCCGCGGCGGGTCCCCGGCGGTCGCGCCGCGGGGCGCCGGAGCCGCCCTCCCGGCCCGCGCGCCCCCGCGCGACACTCCCGCCGTGCCGTCGCGGACACGCGCCCGTTTTGTGGCACACCTCGCATGGAGCCGGGGCCGTGCAGGGGGACCACGGGCACTTTTTGTGGGGTTCCCACAACACAGCAGATCCGCCATGGGCGATTCGGGACATTGCTGTACCCGGTGGCGATCGAGCAAGGTATAGATAGGTGGAGGCGACGCTCCGGGCTTTGGAGGTCGCCTTCTGTGCGTGGGTACTTGGGAGGCTCAACCGGTGTTCAGTCGTGTCGCCATCGTCAACCGTGGAGAGGCCGCGATGCGCCTCATCCACGCAGTTCGGGATCTTTCCGCGGAGATCGGGACGCGGATCGAGACGGTCGCCCTCTACACCGACGCCGACCGCAACGCGACCTTCGTCCGCGAGGCGGACATCGCCCACTCGCTGGGCCCGGCCTCGGCGCGCCCCTACCTCGACCACGCCGTCCTGGAGCGGGCCCTGGTCGAGACCGGGGCCGACGCCGCCTGGGTCGGCTGGGGCTTCGTCGCCGAGGACCCGGCCTTCGCGGAGCTGTGCGAGAAGATCGGCGTCACCTTCGTCGGGCCGAGCGCGGAGGCGATGCGCAGGCTCGGTGACAAGATCGGCGCCAAGCTCATCGCCGAGGAGGTCGGCGTCCCCGTCGCCCCCTGGAGCCGCGGCGAGGTCGCGACACTGGAGGACGCCCTGCGCGCCGGCGACGAGATCGGCTACCCGCTGATGCTCAAGGCGACCGCGGGCGGCGGCGGGCGGGGCATCCGCATGGTCGCCTCGGGCGAGGACCTGGCCGAGGCCTACGAGCGCACCAGCCAGGAGGCGCTGCGCGCCTTCGGCTCCGGCGTCGTCTTCCTGGAGCGCCTGGTCACCGGCGCCCGGCACGTCGAGGTCCAGGTCATCGCCGACGGCCAGGGCACCGCGTGGGCGCTGGGCGTCCGCGACTGCTCGGTGCAGCGGCGCAACCAGAAGGTCATCGAGGAGTCCGCCTCCCCCGTCCTGGGCCCGGAGCAGACCGCGGAGCTCAAGGCCTCCGCCGAACGCCTCGCCGTGGCCGTCGGCTACCGGGGCGCCTGCACCGTGGAGTTCCTCTACCACCCGGGCGAGAAGCTGTTCGCGTTCCTGGAGGTCAACACCCGGCTCCAGGTCGAGCACCCGATCACCGAGATCACCACCGGCACCGACCTGGTCCGGCTGCAGCTGCAGGTGGCGAGCGGGGAGCGGCTGGACGGCGTCCAGCCCGCAGAGACCGGACACGCCGTCGAGGCCCGCCTCAACGCCGAGGACCCCGACCGCGACTTCGCCCCCGCCCCCGGCCGCATCGCCCGCCTGATCCTGCCCGCCGGGCCCGGCATCCGCGTCGACACCGGTGTCAGCGAGGGCGACACCATCCCGGCCGACTTCGACTCGATGATCGCGAAGATCATCGCCTACGGCCGCGACCGCGAGCAGGCGCTGGCCCGCCTGCGCCGCGCGATGGCCGAGACCACCGTCATCATCGACGGCGGCGCGACCAACAAGGGCTTCGTCGTCGACCTGCTCGACCAGCCCGAGGTGATCGACGCCAGCGCCGACACCGGCTGGATCGACAGGGTGCGCGCCGAGGGCCGCCTGACCAGCCACCGGCACGCCGCCGTCGCCCTGGCGGCCGCCGCGATCGAGGCCTACCAGGACGAGGAGGACGTCAGCCGCCGGCGGCTGCTGTCCAGCGCCCACGGCGGCCGTCCGCAGGTGCAGCACGAGAGCGGCCGCCCGCTGGACCTCAAGCTCCGCGGGGTGGGCTACCGCGTCGCCGTCGCCCGTGTCGGCCAGAGGCGCTTCCGCGTCGGGGTCTCCGGCGGCGGCGACGTGCACCCGGCGGACGTCGAGGTCGAGCGCTTCGACGAGCACAGCGGCCGCATCGTCGTCAACGGCCGCCGCTTCCGGCTGGTGACGGCCACCCACGGGCCGATCCACCTGGTGGAGGTCGACGGGGTCACCCACCGGATCAGCCGCGACGAGGGCGGCGTCGTGCGCTCGCCCGCGCCCGCGCTGGTCGTGTCGACGCCCTTGGCCGTCGGTGACGAGGTCGAGCAAGGCGCGCCCATCCTGGTGCTGGAGAGCATGAAGATGGAGACGGTGCTGCGCGCACCGTTCCGCGCCCGGGTGCGCGAGTGCCCGGTGGCGGTGGGCAGCCAGGTCGAGTCCGGCGCCCCGCTGATGCGCCTGGAGCCCCTCGCGGACGAGGGCGCGGAGGACGGCGCCGCGGCCACCGCCGAGACCGCCGAGATCGAGCTCCCCGCGGAGCCCGAGGCGGTGTCCGCGGCCGAGCGGGTCGAGCGCGGACTCCAGGACCTGCGCAGCCTGCTGCTCGGCTTCGACGTGGACCCCCACGACCGCCGGCGCGTGTTGTCGGACTACCTGGCCGCGCGGGCCGAGCTGGGCGGGCGGCCGGTCGAGGGCGAGCTGGACCTGATCACGGTGTTCGCCGACCTGTCCGAGCTGAGCCGCAACAAGCCGGCCGGTGACACCGAGACCGAGCCGCGCAGCCCCGTGCACAGCCCGCGCGAGTTCTTCCACAGCTACCTCCAGAGCCTGGACGTCGAGCGGGCCGGGCTCCCCGAGAGCTTCCGGACCAAGCTCCGCACGGTCCTCGCCCACTACGGCATCACCGACCTCGACCGCACGCCCGAGCTGGAGGCCGCGGTCTTCCGGATCTGCCTGGCGCTCCACCGGATGCCGACCGACGTCGCGGTCGTGTCGGAGCTGCTGCGCCGGTGGCTGGCCGGGCCACTGCCCCTGGAGGCGCTGGGCGAGCGGGCCGGACGCGCCCTGGAACACCTCGTCGAGGCCACGCAGGTGCGCTTCCCCGCGGTGTCCGACCTCGCCCGCGGAGTGGTGTTCCGCTGGTTCGCCCAGCCGCTGCTGCGCCGCAACCGCGCCGAGGTCTACGCCTCCGTGCGCGACGGGCTGCGCTACCTGGACCGCAACCCGGACGCGCCGGACCGCGCGGAGCGGATCCAGACCATGGTGGCCAGCGCCGAACCGCTGGTCAGGCTGATCGGCCAGCGGATCGGGCGGCCCGGCCGCGACCACGCGCCGCTGCTGGAGGTCCTGACCCGCCGCTACTACGGCAACCGGGGGCTGTCCGACGTCGCGGTTCGGGAGGCCGCGGGCTGCCGGTTCGTCACCGCCGACCACACCGGCCACGACGGGGCGACGCGCCTGGTGACCACCGCGGTCGACATCGCCTCCCTGCCCGACGCCGTCGGGGCGGTCGGCGGCTTCGCCGCCGACGCCGCCGGGCGCGGCCTGGTGGCCGACCTCTACGTCACGTGGGACGGCCAGCCGGACGCCGACGAGATGGCGGTGCGGCTCGGACGGACCCTCGCCGAGCACCCGCTCCCCGAGGGCGTCCGCCGGATCACCACCACCGTCGCGGGCACCAGCGGCGCGGTGATGCACCACCACTTCACCTTCCGGCCCGGCGACGACGGCCTCACCGAGGACCGGCTGATCCGCGGGCTGCACCCGCAGATCGCCCGCCGCCTCCAGCTGCAGCGGCTGCGCGAGTTCGACCTCACGCGCCTGCCGTCGGCCGACGAGGAGATCTACCTCTTCAAGGCCGTGGCGCGCGGCAACCCGGCCGACGAGCGCCTCATCGCGATGGGGCAGGTCCGCGACCTGACGCCGCTGCGCGACGCCGACGGCCGCCTCGTCGCACTGCCCGTGGTGGAGGACACGATCGCGGGCTGCCTGGACGCGATCCGCAACATCCGGGCGCAGGGGCCGCAGAACCGGCGCTTCGACACCAACCGGATCATGATGTACGTCTGGCCGGCGACCGAGCTGACCCCCGAGGAGCTCGACACGCTGGTCCAGCGCATCCTGCCCACCACGGAGGGGGCCGGACTGGAGGAGGTCCAGTTCGTCGCCCGCCAGCGCACCGCCGAGGGCGAGTTGACCGAGGTCGCCGTGCGGATCACCCTCGACCCGGGCCACGGCGCGCGCATGCACGTCGACAAGCCCTCGACCGAACCGGTGCCGCCGCTGGACGACTACCGCCAGAAGGTGCTGCGCGCGGCCCGCCGCGGCACCACCTACCCGTACGAGCTGACCGGCCTGCTCGCCGGCCCGGAGGGCCGCTTCGTCGAGCACGACCTCGACGAGCACGGCGTTCTCGCGCCGGTGGACCGGCCCAGGGGAGGGAACACCGCGGCGATCGTCGCGGGCGTCGTCACGACGCCCACCGCGCGGCACCCCGAGGGCGTCACCCGCGTCGTGCTGCTCGGTGACCCCACCAAGGCGCTGGGCGCGCTGTCGGAGCCGGAGTGCAGGCGGGTCATCGCCGCGATCGACCTGGCCGAGCGGATGCGGGTACCCCTGGAGTGGTTCGCGCTCTCCGCGGGCGCGCGCATCTCGATGTCCTCGGGAACCGAGAACATGGACTGGGTCGCGGCCGCCCTGAAGCGGATCGTCACCTACACCCAGGACGGCGGCGAGATCAACATCGTGGTCGCGGGCATCAACGTCGGCGCGCAGCCGTACTGGAACGCCGAGGCGACGATGCTCATGCACACCAAGGGCATCCTCGTGATGACGCCGGACTCGGCGATGGTGCTCACCGGCAAGCAGTCGCTGGACTTCTCCGGCGGCGTGTCGGCCGAGGACAACTTCGGCATCGGCGGCTACGACCGCGTGATGGGGCCGAACGGCCAGGCCCAGTACTGGGCGCCCAACCTGCCGGCCGCCCGGGACGTGCTGATGGCGCACTACGACCACACCTACGTGGTCCCGGGAGAGGGAGCGCCGCGCAAGGCGGACACGGTCGACCCGGTCGACCGCGACGTCTCGGACTTCCCGCACGAGATCGACGGCAGCGACTTCACCACGGTCGGCCAGATCTTCTCCGTCGAGCACAACCCGGACCGCAAGAAGCCGTTCGACATCCGCACGGTGATGCGCGCCCTCTCCGACCAGGACCACCTGGCGCTGGAGCGCTGGGCGGGGATGGCCGACGCCGACACGTCGGCGGTCCAGGACGTGCACATCGGCGGCTGGCCGGTCTGCCTGATCGGTATCGAGTCGCGGTCGGTGGCACGGCGCGGCTTCCCGCCCACCGACGGGCCGGACACCTACACCGCGGGCACGCTGTTCCCGCGGTCGTCGAAGAAGACCGCGCGGGCGATCAACGCGGCCTCCGGCAACCGGCCGCTGGTCGTGCTGGCCAACCTGTCCGGGTTCGACGGTTCCCCGGAGTCGATGCGCAACCTCCAGCTGGAGTACGGCGCCGAGATCGGCCGGGCGATCGTGAACTTCGACGGGCCCATCGTGTTCTGCGTGATCTCCCGCTACCACGGCGGCGCGTTCGTGGTGTTCTCCAAGGCGCTCAACCCGAACATGACGGTGCTGGCCCTGGAGGGCTCCTACGCCTCCGTGCTCGGCGGCGCCCCCGCGGCGGCCGTGGTGTTCTCCGGCGAGGTGAACAAGCGGACGGCGAACGACCCGAGGGTGACGGAGCTGCACGCCCGGGTCTCGGCGGCCGACGCCGCCGAGCGGGCGGCGCTGAGCGCCCGTCTGGCCGAGGTGCAGTCCGCGGTCCGGGCGGAGAAGGTCGGTGAGGTCGCCGCGGAGTTCGACGCGGTGCACAGCATCCAGCGCGCCGTCGAGGTCGGCTCGGTGGACGCGATCATCAGCGCCGCCGAACTGCGGCCGAGGATCATCGAGGCCATCGAGCACGGCATGAAGCGCTGACGTGCCGAGGGACCGGCCGTGCGGGGGCACGGCCGGTCCCGGCGTTCCCGGGGCCGGGAGGGCTCAGGGCCAGGTGACGACCACCCGGGTGTGGCGCTTGTCGATGACGAACCCGTCCGGGAGCGCCCGGTCGGGGGTGCCGGTCGGGTGGACGGTGAGGACCGGGCCCGGACCGGACCGGTGGTCGCGGTCCCAGTCCCGCATCCGTCCCGCGAGCCGGGCCGCGAGGTCCCCGGCACGGCGCCCGTGCGCGTGGACGACGAACTCCGAACGCCCCGTCCCGGCGCCCGCGTGCCCGGGCGCGCCCAGGTAGGCGAAACCGCCGTCCTCCGCCAGTGCGGGAGTGCCCGTGGTCCAGGCGGGACGGACCAGGCCGCGGGCGACGGCCTGCGGCGTGGCGGTGAGCAGGCAGAAGCCCGGAAGGGCGGTGGCCAGCCACAGGTCCGGTCCGGTGAAGGGGTCGGCGGGGCCGGGTACGACCCCCGAGCGCAGGTCCACCCGCGGGGAGGCCGCCGCGTCCGCCAGGGCCGCCGCGTCGGGAGCCGGCCCGTCCTCGACGAGCAGGCCCACCTCGTCGCCGTGCAGCGGCACGCGGAGCACGGCGCTCTCGCCCGCCCCCTGCATCGGCACGAACCCGCACGGTTCATCGGACCGGCTCACGAGGTGGCCGCCGTCCGGTTCCAGGGCGAGGGAGCGGGTGAGGCCGCGCAGGCGGAGCGGCGCGACGATCCGGCCGCCCCGGGCCAGCTGTCCGGGCCACGCGGGCGGGATGTCCCAGGTCCCGACGGTGACGACGATCCGGTCGAAGGGCGCGCGGTCGGGGAGGCCGAACTCGCCGTCCGCGAGGACGACGTCCACCCGGCCGTGGCCCGCCCCGTCCAGAGCGGAGCGGGCCCGGGCGGTGACGCCGGGGTCGATGTCGACGGTGGTGACCGAGCCCGCGGGGCCGACCAGTTCGCTGAGCAGGGCGGCGTTGTAGCCGCCCGAGCCGATCTCCAGGACGCGGTGGCCCGGTTCGACCCGGAGCTGGTCGAGCATCGTGGCGACCATGGCCGGCTGGGAGACCGAGCTCGTGGGGAGCCCCGCGGAGTCCGTCCTGGTGACGACGGGGATGTCGGCGTAGGCCCGATCCAGGGACCGGCCGGGGAGGAAGAGGTGGCGGGGCACCGTCCGCAGGGCGGCCTCGACCCGGGGCGACAGGGGGCGGCCGAGCCGCGCGCTCCGGGCCGCGATCTGGTCCACCAGGGCCTCGCGCAGGCGTTCGGGGGTGTTCGCGTCGTCGTCCACCGGGTCCTCCTCCGCGGCCGGGGCGAGGGGCTGGACTCCCATGATGGCACCTCCTCCGCGACCGGCCCCGGACCTCCAGGGCACGGGCGGCCGGGCACGGCGTCGGCCGGGGAGGCGCCGGGGGGCCGCCCCGCGGTGACGGGCCGGGCGTCAGATCACGGGCGCGTCGACCTGTGCCCGCGGGGCGGGGCGACGGTGCGCGGGCCGCGGGGGGAGGCCGGCGGGGGAGGACAGCGCCGGGTCGCGGGCGAGGATCTGGCCGTGCAGCCGTTCCAGCTCGGGGCTCGGGTCCACCCCCAGCTCCTCCACCAGACGGGCGCGCATGGTCCGGTACGCGGCGAGCGCCTCGGCGCAGCGGCCGTCGCGGTACAGGGCCGTCATCTGGAGGCCCCAGAGGCGTTCGTGCAGCGGGTGGGAGCCGATCACCGGGTACAGCCGCGCGAGGACCTCGGTGTGCCGCCCCTGGGAGAGGTGGATGTCCATGAGGGTCTCGAAGCAGGTGAGCCGCTGTTCGTCCAGGTGCGTGTGGGTGAGCGCCAGGTCGCCGTCGAGCGGCGTGTCCTGGAGGGTGGCGCCGCGCCACAGGCCGAGCGCCTCCTCCAGGGTCCGCGCGGCCTCGGCCGGCCGCCCCTCCTCGAGCGTGCGCAGCCCCCGCCGCAGCATGGCGGCGAAGACGGCGGAGTCCAGCTCGTGCTCCCCGACCCGGATGCGGTAGCCCTCCCCGCTGGTCTCGATGCGGTCGATCCGCTGCCGCAGCTGCGAGACGTAGGTCTTGAGGTTGCCCCGGGCGGAACGGGGCGGATCTTCGCCCCAGACGTTGTTGATCAACTGCACGCAGGGGACCGCCGTATTCGCGCGCACGAGGAGGGCGGCGAGGAGTTGCCGGTGCTTTTTGCGGTTGATCGGTATGGAATTACCGGAATCGTCCATGACTTCGAGCGGACCGAGCAATCTGAAGTCCATGAGTATCTCTGATCGTCGTCGTTCCGGCGCGCCGCCATGAAACAGGACTGTCGGCCGTAGTGCCGATTCTTCTCACGTTCTGACCCGCCCGGTGGTGCGCAAACAGGCCATGTCCGATGGTGTGCGAAGAGTAACACGGGGTCACGATCGGCAGTCGTGAATGGCCGGTCCCGGCCGTCCGGGCCTCGAATCCTACGGCATTCGGCCTGTCCGTAAAAGAGCTCCGCGGGCCGGGTGGAGAAATGAATCCGGAGTGAACCCCCGGTGTACCCGCCGGTGGTTGTCTGTCGATTGCCATCCAGGCGCACACCGAGAAAGGAACCGAACATGGTCAGCATGATCGCGTCGCTGGGCGATCGAATACTCCGGTCGGTCGTTCCGCAGGTCAGGGTCGAGGCGGCCGCCTGCGGTCCGTGGAGGGACTCGCACTGCAACCGCTGCGGCTTCTTCTGGACCAACAAGGTCCAGTACCAGAAGCGCACGTGCGGCAGCGAGACCCAGGTGCGCGAGCTGGACTGCGGCACCTGCTAGTCGGGCCGCCCCGTCCGGGGCGCCGACCCGGTGGCGGGGCCCCGCTCCGCCACCCCCGTCCGGTGCGCAACGAGGAGGTACGTCGTGGTCTTCGTGGTCGTCGCAGTGGCCCTGGTCGGCGCACTGGGGATCCTGAACCTGTTGTTGGCGATCGGGGTGGTGCGCAGGCTGCGGGAGCACACCGCACTGCTGGAGGGGCGTCCGGGGGCGGCCGACGACGACCTCCCCGCGTCGGCGGCCCCCGTCGGGACCCGGGTCGGCGCGTTCCGGGCACGCTCCACCCTGGGCTCCGAACTCGTCTTCGAGGAGACGGCCGTCCCCCTCCTGGTGGCCGTCCTGTCCCCCGACTGCTCCCCGTGCCGTGAACGCCTGCCCCTCGTCCTCGACCACGCCGCCCGGTATCCGGGCGAGCGGGTCCTCGCCGTGGTGATCGAGGAGGGCGGGCTCGAGGCCGAGATGGTCGCCCTGCTGGAGCCGGCCGTGCCGGTGGTGGTCGAACCCTGGGACGGTGGGCTGCCCCGCCTCCTCGACGTCCGGGGGACCCCCTGCTTCGTGACGGTGGTCGGGGGCGTGGTGGCGGCCACCAGCGTCTTCGCGCCCCGGCCCGGCGGCGTGGCCCTCGGCCCGGCGGCCGGGTGAGCGATGGAGGACACGCACGGGCGGCACGGGAACGGCCGGCGCCAGGTCGCCGCGGGCCTCCCCCCCGCGGTCCGGCTCGTGTGGGGTGCGGGCCGCTGGTGGGCGCTCGGCCTGACGGCGCTGGCCGTGACGGCGGGCGCGGTACCGGTCGCCAACGCCTGGCTCATGCGCACGGTGCTCAACGACCTCGCCGTGGGCGCGGCGCCGGCGGCCGTCCTCGCCGCGGCCGCCGCGCTGGCGGTCCTCGGAATCGCGACGGCCGTGACCACGGCGCTGCAGGTGTACGCCGAGGACGAGCTGGGCCGCAGGGTCGGCCTCCACGCGGACGACCGCCTGTTCACGGCCGTCAACCGGCTCCCCGGCCTCGGACGGTTCGAGGACCCGGCCTTCCTCGACCGCCTGCGGCTGGCGGCCGACAACGGCGGGCAGACCCCGGTGCAGGTCCTCCAGGCCGCTCTCGGCCTGGTCGCCGGGCTCGTGACGGTCCTCGGCTTCGTCGGCTCCCTCGTGGTGATCCACCCGGTGCTGGCCGGGGTCGTCCTCCTCGGGACCCTGCCCGCGCTGTGGGGGCAGCTCGGGCTGTCGCGCAGACGGGCCGCCATGATCTGGAGGCTGGGCCCGGTCGAGCGCAGGGAGCTGTTCTACCGCGACCTGATGTCGAGCGCCGAGGCCGCGAAGGAGATCCGCCTCTTCGGGCTCGGCGACATGCTCCGCGGGCGCATGCTGACCGAACGGCGCAGGGCCAACGACGAGAACCGGCGCATGGACCGGCGCGACATGTCCGTCCAGGTCGCCGCCGGACTCCTGTCCGCCCTGATCTCCGGCGGGGGGCTGGTGTGGGTGGTCCTCCGGGCGGACGCCGGCTCGGGGGCCGTGGGGGACGTGGCGCTGTACATCGCCGCGGTCGGCGCGGTGCAGCAGGGGATGGCGGGCATGATCTCGCTCCTGGCCCAGGCCCACCAGCGCCTGCTCCTGTTCACCCACTACCGCGACGTCGTCGCGGTCGAACCGGACCTGGCCGCCGGGACGGGCGGGGTCGGCCCGCTGACCGGCCGTATCGAGCTGCGCGACGTGTGGTTCCGCTACACCCCCGACCAGCCCTGGGTCCTGCGGGGCGTGGACCTGGACATCCCGGCGGGGACGGCCCTGGGCCTGGTGGGGCTCAACGGGTCGGGCAAGAGCACCCTCGTCAAGCTGCTGTGCCGGTTCTACGACCCCGACCGCGGCACCATCGCCTGGGACGGGACCGACATCCGCGACGTCGACCCCGCTGTCCTGCGCGAGCGGATCGGCGCCGTGTTCCAGGACTACATGACCTATGACATGACCGCCGCCGAGAACATCGGGCTGGGCGACCGGTCCCGGGCCGGGGACCGTGCGGCGATCGAGGCCGCGGCCCGCCGAGCGGGAGTCCACGACGCGGTCGCCGCCCTCCCCCACGGGTACGACACGCTCATCACCCGGATCTTCTACCAGGGGGACGGGAGCGAGCAGGGGGTCGACCTCTCCGGCGGGCAGCAGCAGCGGATCGCGATCGCCCGCGCCCTGCTCCGCGAGGAGCGGGACCTGCTCATCCTCGACGAGCCCAGCGCCGGGCTGGACGCGGAGGCCGAGTACGAACTGCACACGCGGCTCAGGGAGCAGCGCCGGGGCCGCACCAGCCTCCTGGTCTCCCACCGGCTCGGCGCCCTGCGCGACGCGGACCGCATCGTCGTGCTCGACGGCGGGACGATCGCCGAGTCGGGGACGCACGGGGAGCTGATGGCGGCGGACGGCGTGTACGCCCGGCTGTTCTCGATCCAGGCCGAGGGGTACCGCCGGGACGAGGGCGATCGTGAGGACGAGAGGCGTCGCCGGGACGAGGAGGCCCCGTGCTGACCGCGATCGGCGCGGCGGTCGCGCTCGCCCTCCCGGCCGCTGCGCTGGGGGCGCTCCTGTGGGTCCGCGCCAGGGTCTTCGTCGCGGTGGTGTCGGGGGAGAGCATGCTTCCCACGCTCCGCCACGGGGACCGGATGCTCTCCGCGCGTACGCACAGGGGCACGGTGATCGCCCCGCGCCAACTCGTGGTCCTGAGCGATCCGCAGACCCCGGTGATCCGTGACGAGCGCAACCGGCGCAGGCCCAACTACCTGGTCAAACGGGTGGCGGCGGTGGCCGGTGACCCGCTGCCCCGAGGCGTCGCCGGCGACGAGGGGGGCGGGACCGTGCCGGAGGGCTTCGTGGTGGTCCTGGGCGACAACCGCGACAGCAGTCTCGACTCGCGCGGGTTCGGACCGGTCCCGGTGAGCCGTGTCGTCGGAACCGTACTGCGCCGGTTGGAGGGATGACGCCGATGCCGTGGGACCACCTGCTGCCCGGCGCGGCGGCCCTGCTCGCGACGGTCTTCGCCGTCTCGGCGTTCGGCAAGGCCCGGGACCCCCGCGGCTTCGCCGCGTCGCTGGAACCGCTGCGACCGGTCCCCGCAGGAGTGCTGCCCCTCGCGACGTGGTCCGTCCCCGCGGCGGAGGCCGCCGTGGTCGCGGCCTTCGGGGGCTGGGCGTTGGGGGCCGAACAGCTGGGCCGGGTCGCCTTCGCAGGCTCGTTCGCCCTGCTGTGCGTGTTCACGGTGGTGATCGTGTCGTCCCTTCGGCGCGGGCCGTCGGCGCGCTGCCACTGCTTCGGGAGGCCGGGGGCGGTCTACGCGCCGCGCCACGTGGCGCGCAACGCCGTGCTGGGCGCCGTCGCCGCGGCGGGGGCGCTGGCCCCGGGCCCGGCGGCGGCGCCCGAGCCGGCCGGTGTGCTGCTGGCCGTTCTGGCGGGGGGCGTCGCCGGGGTCCTCGTCGTCGTCATGGACGACATTGTGGACCTGTTCGCCCCGGCAGCCCGGCCGCGCCGCGGGTAGCGGCCGGCCGGGCGCCCGGGCGTCGCACCGGCACCGCTTCCGGTCTAGGCGGGGAGCCCCAGCTCACGGGCGATGAGCATCTTCTGCACCTCGCTCGTTCCCTCGCCGACCTCCAGGATCTTCGCGTCGCGGTAGAACCGGCCCACCGGGTAGTCGTTCATGAACCCGTAGCCGCCGAACACCTGCGTGGCGTCGCGGGCGTTGTCCATGGCCGCGTTGGAGGCCAGCAGCTTCGCGATCGCCGCCTCCTTCTTGAAGGGCTCGCCCGCCAGCATGCGCGACGCCGCGTCGTAGTACGCCAGCCGCGCCCCGTGCACGCGCGACTCCATCTCGGCGATCTTGAACTGGATCGCCTGGTAGTGCCCGATCGGGTGGCCGAAGGCGTGCCGCTCGTGGGCGTAGCGCACGCTCTCGTCCACGCACCCCTGCGCCAGGCCGACGGAGAGCGCGGCGATGGCGATGCGGCCCTCGTCCAGGATCCGCAGGAACTGCGCGTACCCGCGTCCGCGCTCGCCCACCAGGTTGGCCTCGGGCACCCGGCAGTCCTCGAAGACCAGCTCGTTGGTGTCGGAGGCGTTCCACCCGACCTTGGAGTACTTCTGGCCCACGGAGAAGCCCGGCGTGCCCTTCGGCACCAGGATCGAGGAGATCTCCGGCCGCCCGTCCTCCCGCCGGCCCGTGACGGCGGTGACGGTGACGAGGGAGGTGATGTCCGTGCCCGAGTTCGTGATGAACGACTTGGTCCCGTTGATCACCCACTCGCCGCCCTCCAGCCGCGCGGTGGTCCGGGTCGCCCCGGCGTCGGAGCCGCCGCCCGGCTCGGTCAGCCCGAAGGCGCCGAGGGCCTCACCGGAGGTGAGCCGGGGCAGGTGCGCCTTCCTCTGCTCGTCGGTGCCGAACCGGTAGATCGGCATGGCGCCCAGCGACACCCCCGCCTCCAGGGTGATGGCCACCGACGAGTCCACCCGGGCGAGCTCCTCCAGGGCCAGGCACAGGGCGAAGTAGTCGCCGCCCATCCCCCCGTGCTCCTCCGGGAACGGCAGCCCGAACAGGCCCATCCGGCCCATCTTGGCGACGATCTCGTACGGGAACGCGCCCCGCTCGTAGAAGTCGCCGATCACCGGGGCGACCTCGGTCCGGGCGAACTCCTCCACGGCGGCCCGAAGGTCGGCGTGCTCGGTCGACAGCTCGTGACGGCTCATGGCGTGTGCTCCTCGCGGGTGGCGGGGGTGGGAACGGACGGGTCCGGCGGGGCGTCGGCGGGCTCGGCCCGGACGGGTTCGACGGTGACCAGGGGCGCGTCCATGGGTACGGACGCGCCCGGCCGCACCGCCACGCCGGTGACGGTGCCGTCGAAGGGGGAGGGGACGGAGTGCTCCATCTTCATGGCCTCCACGACGGCGAGCGTGGTCCCGGCGAGGACCGCCTGGCCCACCTTTACGGGGACGGCGAGCACCGTCCCCGGCATGGGGCTGCGCACGGTGCCGTCGACCGCCGCGTCGTCGTCGCGCAGCGCCGCCGCCACCGGCTCCTCGTGCAGGGTCCACGCGGTGCCCCCGGCGCCCAGCCACCGGTGCCCGGTGGCGGGGTCGTCGGCGCGCGCGTAGGTGCGGGTGCGCCCCGCGTGGGTGACGGTCAGGCGGGACCCGTCCGCGGAGCGGCGTGCCGTCGCGGCGACGGGCGCGCCGTCGTCCACCCGCACCAGGTAGGCGCCGGGGGCCCCGGCCGCGCCGTCGCGCCGGACCCGGACGACCGCGGAGTCGTGCCGGGGCGCGCGCAGGCGCCAGGGGGTCCACGCCGGGCCGCCCATCCGCCACCCGTCGGGGGTGGCGAACCGGTCCGCCGAGGGGCCCGCCCCTCCGGGTTCCAGGTCGAGCTGGTGGTCCAGGGCCGCCGCCGCGTACACGTGCTCGGGAAGCGCCCCGGACGCGGGCTCCGGCGGATCCGTCTCGATCAGGTCGGTGCTCAGGTCGCCCGCCGCCACACGCGGGTGGCGCAGCAGCCTGCGCAGGAACGCGGTGTTGGTGACGCACCCCAGCAGCACGTACGCGCCCAGGGCGGCGTCCATCCGGCGCAGCGCCTCGGCCCGGTCCGGGCCCCAGGTGATGACCTTGGCGAGCATCGGGTCGAACGCGGAGGTCACCTCGCCCCCCGCCGCGACACCGGAGTCCACCCGGGCGCCGGAGGGCTCGGACAGTGCCAGGACGGGGCCGCCGGTGGGCAGGAACCCCCGGTCGGCGTCCTCGGCGTAGATCCGCGACTCCACAGCGTGCCCCTGCCAGGACACGTCTTCCTGGCCGAAGGGGAGCGGGTCGCCCAGGGCGATCCGGACCTGGAGCTCGACCAGGTCGATGCCGCGCCCGCCGCGGATCGCGACGACCTCCTCGGTGACGGGGTGCTCCACCTGGAGCCGGGTGTTCATCTCCAGGAACGAGAACGAGAGCTCCGGCTCCCCGTCGCCCCCGGACACCTCGGCGATGAACTCGACCGTCCCCGCGCCCGTGTAGCCGCACGAGCGCGCGGCGGCCACGGCCGCCCCGCCCATGGCCTCCCGCTGGGCGGCGGTGAGCAGGGGGGACGGGGCCTCCTCCACCACCTTCTGGTGGCGGCGCTGGAGGCTGCACTCGCGCTCGCCCAGGTGGACGACGTTGCCGTGGCCGTCGGCGAGGACCTGCACCTCGATGTGCCGGGGCCGCCGGACCAGGCGCTCCACCAGCAGGGTGGAGTCGCCGAACGACGCGAGGGCCTCCCGCCGGGCGGCCGCGGCGGCGGCCACCAGGTCGTCGGGGGCGTGGACGGCCCGCATGCCCTTGCCGCCGCCGCCCGCGGACGGCTTGAGGAGCAGGGGGTACCCGGTCTCCGCGGCGGCGTGCAGCAGCGCGTCGTCGTCCAGCGGCTGTCCGGGCTTCTCGGCGAACCCGCCCAGGACCGGCACGCCCGCGGCGGCCACCGTGTCCTTGGCGCGGATCTTGTCGCCCATCGCCTCGATCGCCGAGGCGGGAGGTCCGACGAAGACCAGGCCCGCCCCGGCGCAGGCCCGGGCGAACCCGGCGTTCTCCGACAGGAAGCCGTAGCCGGGGTGCACCATGGAGGCGCCCGACTCCAGGGCCGCCGCGACGATCGCGCCGGAGTCCAGGTAGCCGTCCACGCGCAGGGCGAGGTCGGCTGCGAGCGTGTGGGGTGCGCCGGCGTCGGCGTCGGTGTGCACGGCCACCGAGCCGATCCCCATGCGCTTCAGGGTGCGGATGATCCGCAGGGCGATCTCGCCCCGGTTGGCGACCAGCACGGTCGCGGGGGAGTGGGACGTTCGTGGCGTCGTGGTCAAGGGTTCCTCACATCCGGAAGACGCCGTAGCCCACCGGGTCCAGTGGCGCGTGGCGGGCGGCGGACAGGGCCATGGCGAGCACGTCGCGGGTGTCGGCGGGGTCGATGACGCCGTCGTCCCACAGGCGGGCGGTGGAGTAGTACGGGCTGCCCTGTTCCTCGTACCGGTCGCGGATGGGCGCCTTGAAGGCCTCCTCGTCCTCCGCGGACCACGCCTCGCCGCGCCCCTCCAGCTGGTCGCGGCGGACCGTGGACAGCACCGAGGCGGCCTGTTCCCCGCCCATCACCGAGATGCGGGCGTTGGGCCACATCCACAGGAACCGGGGGGAGTACGCCCGGCCGCACATGCTGTAGTTGCCCGCGCCGAACGACCCGCCGATGACGACGGTGAACTTGGGGACGCGGGCGCAGGCCACGGCGGTGACCATCTTCGCCCCGTGCTTGGCGATGCCGCCCGCCTCGTAGTCGCGGCCCACCATGAACCCGGAGATGTTCTGGAGGAAGACGAGGGGGACGCCGCGCCGGTCGCACAGCTCGATGAAGTGGGCGCCCTTGAGCGCGGACTCGGCGAAGAGGATGCCGTTGTTGGCGATGATCCCGACCGGGTGGCCGTGGAGGTGGGCGAACCCCGTGACCAGGGTCGTCCCGTACTCGGCCTTGAACTCGGTGAACTCGCTGCCGTCCACGATCCGGCCGATCACCTCCCGCACGTCGTACGGGGTGCGGGTGTCGGCGGGGACCACCCCGTAGAGCTCGTCCGGGTCCAGCGCGGGCGGCCGCGGCCCGCGCGTCTCCCACGCGGGCGGGCCGGGCGGAGCGAGGGTGTCGGCGATGCGCCGCACGATGGTGAGCGCGTGGGCGTCGTCGTCGGCCAGGTGGTCGGTGACCCCCGACACCCGCGAGTGCAGGTCGCCGCCGCCCAGCTCCTCGGCGGTCACGACCTCGCCCGTGGCGGCCTTCACCAGCGGGGGGCCGCCCAGGAAGACGGTCCCCTGGTCGCGGACGATGACCGCCTCGTCGCTCATCGCCGGGACGTAGGCGCCGCCCGCCGTGCACGAGCCCAGCACCGCCGCGATCTGCGGGATGCCCAGCTTCGACATGGTGGCCTGGTTGTAGAAGATCCGCCCGAAGTGCTCGCGGTCGGGGAAGACGTCGTCCTGCATCGGCAGGAACGCGCCGCCCGAGTCGGCGAGGTAGACGCAGGGGAGGCGGTTGTGCAGCGCCACCTCCTGGGCGCGCAGGTGCTTCTTGACGGTCATCGGGTAGTAGCTGCCGCCCTTGACCGTGGCGTCGTTGGCGACCACGACCACCGGTCGGCCCATGACCCGGCCCACGCCGGCGATCATCCCGGCGCCGGGCGCGTCCCGGCCGTCCTCGCCGTAGAGCCCGTCGGCGGCCAGCGGGGAGATCTCCAGGAAGGGGGAGCCGGGGTCGAGGAGGAGGTCGACGCGGTCGCGCGGCAGGAGCTTGCCGCGCCCGACGTGCCGTGCCCGGATCTTCTCCGGGCCGCCCGGCGCGGCGGCGGCGATCCGCTCGCGCAGCTCCAGGGCGAGGGCGCGGTTCGCCGCGTCGTTGGCGGCGAACGCGGGCCCGGCGGTGTCCACCGCCGAGCCGAGCACTGGTGCCCTGCTCATGGTGTCCTCTCGTGGAGGGATGTTAATGCTCACTAACAACCGTGATGTTAGTAACTACTAACATGGGTGTCCAGGGCCCGGGAGGCGCGAGTCACCCCGGAGCCACCCGCGGGCGAGGAGGGGCGGAGCGGATGGGGCCGAGACCGACGGGCGAGCGCCGGACGGCGATCCTGGGCGCGGCGGCGGGGCTCTTCGCCGAACGCGGCTACCGGGGGGTGTCCATCGACGACCTCGGCCGCGCCGTCGGCACCACCGGCCCTGCCCTGTACCGGCACTTCCCCGGCAAACAGGCACTCCTCGGCGAGGTGCTGGTCGACATCAGCGACCGCCTGGCGAGGCAGGGCAGGGAGCTGGTGGCGGAGGCGGCGAGTGCGGACGGCGCCCTGGAGGCGCTGCTGCGCGGACACATCGCGTTCGCCCTGGACGAGCCCTCCCTGATCACCGTGCACGACCGGGAGCTGGGCAACCTCACCGAGCCCGACCGGCGGCGCGTGCGCCGCCTCCAGCGCGGTTACGTCGAGGAGTGGGTGGGCGTGCTCGCCGAACTCCGGCCCGGGGCGTCCCCGACCGTGCTCCGCGCCGCCGTGCACGCCGTGTTCGGCCTGCTCAACTCCACCCCCCACAGCAGGGGCGAGCTGCCCCGGCCGCACATGGCCGAGCTGCTGCTCTCCATGGGCCGCGCCGCCCTCACCTCCCCCGACGCCGCGCCTCCGGCCGTGTAGCGCGGGGCCGGCACCCCGCCGTGCCCGCGGTCCCCCCGGTCCGCGGTCCCCGTTCCCGCGCTCCCCCGCACCGCCGCCGTGGCCCGCCGACCCCGGACGGGGTACGAGGGTGCCCGGATTTGGGGGAGGCGATGCCGTGGGGTGACCCCGGCCGGGGTAGACCCGACGGACACCGATCCGGGGAGGCGGACATGAACGTGGTGACCAGGGGCTTTCGCGGGCGCGGGGGCCAGGACCCCGCGCGGGTTCCCCCGGGGCAGTACGAGACGCACGACTTCCCCGTGCTGTCCGCCGGACCCACGCCCCGGGTGGACACCGGGGAGTGGACCTTCTCGGTCGAGGCGGAGACGGGGCGGACGCGGGTGTGGACCTGGGAGGAGTTCCGGGCCCTGCCCCAGGAGCGGCCCCGCGTCGACATCCACTGCGTCACCCGCTGGTCGAAGCTGGACACCGACTGGGAGGGCGTCAGCCTCGACGTCCTGCTGGAGGACGTGGAGACCACCGCCGAGTACGCCCTCGCGTCCAGCTACGGCGGCTACACCACGAACCTCCCGCTCCAGGACCTCACCGACGGACAGGCGTGGATCGTGCACACCTTCGACGGAGAGCCGCTCGCCCCCGAGCACGGGGGACCGGCCCGGCTGATCGTGCCGCACCTGTACTTCTGGAAGTCGGCCAAGTGGGTGCGCGGGATCAGCCTGCTCCATCAGGACGAGCCCGGGTTCTGGGAGCAGGCCGGGTACCACGACTACGGCGACCCGTGGCGCGAGCAGCGCTACCGGGGCGACTGATGGTCGCGTGGCGGCCCGCGACCCTGGCGGCCGACCGCTGGGAGACCGACAGCGCCCGGACGCTGGTGCTCGACGTGCCCGGCTGGCCCGGCCACCGTGCGGGCCAGCACGTGGACGTCCGGCTGACCGCCGAGGACGGCTACACCGCCCAGCGCGGCTACTCGGTGGCCTCGGCCGACGAGGGGGAGCGGATCGAGCTCACCGTGCAGCGGGTGGAGGGCGGGGAGGTCTCCTCCTACCTCGTGGACGTGTTCGCGCCGGGGGACGCGGTGGAGGTGCGCGGCCCGCTGGGCGGCTGGTTCGTGTGGGACGCCGCGTCCCCGGACCCGGTGGTCCTGGTGGGCGGCGGCTCCGGGGTGGTGCCCCTGATGGCGATGGTGCGTGAGCGGCGCAGGGTGGGGAGCCGGGCGCTCTTCCGGGTCCTGTACTCGGTGCGCACGCCGGAGGACCGGTACTACCGGGGGGAGCTGGGCGCCCACCGGCCCGGGGACGGGGGAGTGGACCTGTTCGTCGCCTACACGCGCCGGGCCCCGGAGGCCTCGCCCCGCGGACCCGGGCGCCTGGGCGCGGCCGAGCTGAACACCCACGGGTTCCCGGCCGAGTTCGCCCCGGTGTGCTTCGTGTGCGGGCCGACCGGTTTCGTGGAGACGGCCTCCGACGCCCTCGTGGCCCTGGGGCACGACCCGAGACGGGTCCGGACCGAGCGGTTCGGATCCGGTGGAGGTGCCAGATGACCGAACCGGAGCACGTCGACGCCAACGCCCTGGCGGGCCCGCTGTCGGAGATCCTGTCCGTGGACCTGACCGCCGCCGAGCGGCGGTGCTCGGTGTGCGGGGCGTGCGGGGTGTTCGCGGAGCTGCACGTGACGGTGGACGGCCCGGGACTGGTGGCGAGCTGCCCGGTGTGCCGGACCCTGGTCCTGCGGCTGGTGCGCACCCCCGACAGCGTCTGGGTGGACCTGGGCGGGACGGGGGTCGTGCGGGTGCGCCTGGAGACGTGAGGCGGGGGCCTGCGGCGGTCGGCGGCGACCGCCGGACGGGCCCCGGCTCCGGGGCGGTGAGGGGGCGCCGGTCCCGGGTGGGCGGAACGGGCGGGGACGGGCGGCCGGCCTGCCGCCCGTCCCCGCCCCCCACGGGAGTGCGCCGGGACTCCCCGCGGAGGGGTCTCCCGGCGGCGCGCCTACGGCCGCGCGCCGATCGCGTCGGCGGGCTTCGCCGGGGCCTGCGCCGGGGCGTCCGCGTCGGCGGGCGCCTCCTCCGCGGTGGCCTCGGACGGGGCTTCGACCACACCGGCCGGGGCCTGCGCCGGGGCGTCCGCGTCGGCGGGCGCGTCCTCCTGCGGCCTCACGGGGCCGGTCGCCCCGCCGGGAGCGCCGTCCTCGGCGGCGGACCCGGGCGCCTGCTGTCCGGGTGCTTCCTGGCCCGGGGCCCCCTGTCCGGGCGCCTGCTGTGCCGGAGCCTCCTGGGCCGGCGCCTCCTGTGCCGGGCTCCCCTGGTTCGGCCCGGCGGGACCGGTCGGCCCCTGCGCGCCCTCGGGGGCCTCCTCCGCGGGAACGTCCGCCGGAACGGGGTCGGCGTCCTTCCCGGGGTCGGAGGCGTTGCCGTCGATCCAGTCCACGAGGGCCTGGACGGTGACGGCCTCGAAGGTCCCGTGGGGAGACCACTCCCCGGGGCCCTCCGCCGAGGCGGCGAGGGCGGCGCCCGCGCCGAGCACGGTCAGTCCTCCGGCCAGGGCGGTGGTGGCGGCGATCCTGGTGAACGCACGCATGCTTTTTCACTGCTCCTTCCAGGTCAGGCGGCGACACGCTTCGTGATCGTGTCGTTACATACAGTCACCAGTGTTCCGGATCGCAGGTCATCCCGGGGTTTCGCGGGGATGAAGGACGCGTATGCCTTTCCCGTCCCGGGCCAAGAGGCGACAAAGTCCCAGGGACCCCCGGCGGGAAACGTCCCGGATCGCCTCCTCCGGTCGTACATTTGGCCGCGGTGATAGTGGGTACGCCTGCGTCCAACGTCCCCCAGACACGCCATGACGTCCCGTACCACGACACGGAGAAGGAGCGGTGTATATGTCTCGGCCTCGGATCGTGGTGGTCGGCGCAGGTTTCGGTGGACTCCACACCCTGCGTCACCTCGAACGCCGTATCCCGGCGGGGGCGGCCGACATCGCCCTCGTCGCCCCGCACGACTACATGCTCTACAGCCCGCTGCTGCCCCAGGTCGCCTCAGGGCTGCTCACACCCCAGTCGGTCGCCATGTCCGTGCACCGGCTCACCAGGGAGACCAGGCTCGTCCCGGGACACGCCGTCGGCGTGGACACCCGTGACCGCGTCGTCCTCGTCCGCCGGCCCACCGGTGAGCTCGCGCCCCTCCGCTACGACCGGCTGGTGCTCGCGCCGGGGGGACTCACCCGGGCCTTCGACATCCCCGGGCTCACCGAGCACGCCTACGGCGCCAAGACCCTGGCGGAGGCCGTGCTCCTGCGCGACCACGTCCTCGCCCAGCTGGAACTGGCCAACGACACCCGCGACCCCGCCGAGCGGGAGGAGCGCTGCCGCTTCGTCGTGGTCGGCGGGGGCTACACCGGTGTCGAGACCGCCGCTTCCCTGATGCGGCTCTGCCAGGAGGCGGCCAAGCGCTACCCGGAGCTGCGCTCGGTGATCCGCTGGCACCTCGTCGACATCGCGCCCAAGGTGCTGCCCGAGCTCGGCGACCGGCTGGGCCGCAAGGCGCTCGACCTGCTGCGCTCCCTGGGGATCGAGGTCAAGCTCAAGGTGTCCGTGCGCGAGGTGAGCGCCGACAAGGTGGTCCTCACCGACGGCCGGGCCCTGCCCTGCCGGACACTGATCTGGACGGCGGGCGTCTCGCCCAGCCCGCTCATGGAGACCCTGGACAGGCCCACCCAGCGGGGCCGCCTGGAGGTGGACGCCGACCTGCGCGTGCCCGGGGTCCCGGAGGTGTTCGCCATCGGTGACGCCGCGGCGGTCCCCAACCTCGCCCAGGACGGCGGCGCCTACTGCCCGCCGACCGCGCAGTACGCCACACGCCAGGCCGCCACCGCCGCGGAGAACGTCGTCGCCTCCCTGCTGGGGCGTCCGCTGCGCGATTTCCGGCACAAGGACATGGGACTGGTGGTGGACCTGAGCGGCAGGGACGCGCTCGCGCGGGTCCTCAAGTTCGACCTGACCGGCCTCCCCGCGCTGGGCGTCACCCGCGGCTACCACATGATGGCGGTGCCGTCCCCGACCGCCCGGGCCCGCATCCTGGCCAACTGGGGGATCCGGGCGTTCACCGGCGGAGAGGTGTCGCGGCTGGGCTTCGCCGACGACGGCCGCCCCTCGTCGTTCGTCGCCAACGAGGCGGTCGACTACCTGGACGCCGCGACCTCGGGCAAGGAGGGGGCGCGCCTGCTGGAGAACGAGCGGGAGCGCTACGGAGAGGACTGAGGCCGCGCGGGCCGGCGGCGTGCGCCGGGCCCCGGGCGGGGCCCGGCCGTCGGGGCTCCGGCGGCCGCCCGGGCCGTGTCCGGCCGCGTCGCGGGGGAGTCCGGGGGAGCCCCCTAGGAGCGGACGAGGCGGGCGATGGCCTCGGACGCCTCGCGGACCTTCTCGTCGGCCTCCTCGCCGCCGTTGGCGACGGCGTGGGCCACGCAGTGCTTGAGGTGCTCGTCGAGGATGGCGAGGGAGAAGGACCGCAGCGCCTTGTTCACGGCCGACGTCTGGGTCAGGATGTCGATGCAGTACTGGTCGTCCTCGACCATGCGCTGGAGTCCGCGGATCTGTCCCTCGATCCGGCGCAGCCGGTTGATGTGACTCTGCTTGTCGTTGCTGTAACCGTGGGTCGCAGCCATGGTCCCGCTTCCGTGTTGTTCCTGCCCAGATGCCATTACCATACCCCCTACAGGTATCCAACCGCGGGGGTGTGGAACGCATTCCGCCGTCCCGGCCCCGTGCGCGTGGTGGTCAATGCGGCCGTAGTAGGAGTTTCCCAGACGAACGAGGGTCGATCGCCTCGCCGTCCCGGGCCGTAAACGTCCGGTCTGATCTGGGCAAGCCCGGGGCCGGGGGCCTTGCCCCCGCCACCGGCCGAGCCGACGATGGCCGTATGAGCGAAAGCGCCGAGAACGACATCATGGCCACCATCCGGGGACTGATGGACGAGGAGCACGCGCTCCGCTCCGCCCCCGGGGGACTGGAGCCGGAGGAACGCGGCCGCATGGAGGAGGTGGAGGCCGCGCTGGACCAGTGCTGGGACCTGCTCCGGCAGCGGCGGGCCCGCAGCGAGTTCGGCCAGGACCCCGACGAGGCGCGGGTCCGCCCCGCCTCCGAGGTCGAGAACTACCGCCAGTAGCCCCGGCGGTTCCAGCCACCCCGAGGCGAAACTTCATGTGCCCCGTGAGCGTCACACGGTGACACCGGCGCCGGGACGGGGGCCGTGCGCGCACGGCCCCCGTCCCCCCTGGAGCACAGAAGGAAGAGCATGTTCGCCACTCTCACCGGGTTGGGCCTGGCCTCCGCGGCGGGGCTCAACGCCTACATCCCCCTCCTCGCGGTCGGCCTGCTCGCCCGCTTCACCGACCTCGTCCCGCTCGGCGACGCCTGGCTGTGGCTCGAACACCCCGTCACCCTCGTGACCCTCGGCGTGCTGCTGGTCGTGGAGTTCGCCGCCGACAAGTTCCCCGCCGTCGACAGCGTCAACGACGTCATCCAGACCGTGGTGCGGCCCACCTCGGGAGGCATCGTCTTCGGCGCGGGGGCCTCGACGGTCGAGCTGTCCGAGATCACCGGCGCCGCCTCCGGCGCCGTGGCGGAGGACGGGACCGGGGTCTCCTGGATCCCGGTGATCGCCGGCGTGGTGGTCGCCCTGCTCTTCCACGTCGCCAAGGCGATGGCGCGGGTCGTGACCAACGGCGTCTCGCTCGGCTGCTCGGCCCCCCTCGTCTCCCTCCTGGAGGACTTCGTCAGCCTGGTCACCTCGCTGCTCGCGATCCTGGTGCCGCTGCTCGTCCTCGTCCTCTTCCCCGTGATGGTCGTCGGCGGCGCCCTGCTGGTCCGGCGCGTGCGCCGGACCCGGGCGGAGCGGCGCGCGGCCCGCGTCCCGGAGGCCCCGGACCCCGGTCACCCGAGGTGAGGTGGCCGAAAACGCATTCACGAACCGGGGCGAGGGGCCGTAAAGTGCTGCCGATGACTGAAACGACCTTCGACCGAACCGGTATCACCCACATCGTCTGGGACTGGAACGGCACCCTCCTGGACGACAACCACGCCAACCTCGCTGCGGTGAACGCCGTCTGCGCGCGGTTCGGCCGCGAGCCCGTGGAGATGGACTACTGGCGCTCCGTCTTCCGGCGGCCCCTCATCCCGTGCTACGAGGACCTCCTCGGCCGACCCTTCGCCGACGGCGAGTGGGAGCACGCGGAGCGGCTCTACGACAGCAGCTACCTGGAGCACCTGCACACCTGCGAGCTGAGCGAGGGCGTCCCGGACGTGCTGCACCGGTGGTCCGGCGGCGGCGGCACGCAGTCCCTGCTCTCCATGGCCTCGCACGAGCACCTGGTGCCCCTGGTCACCGAGCGCGGGCTCACCTCCCACTTCACGCGGGTCGACGGCCGCAGGTTCGCCACCGAGCACGACTCCAAGGCCGAACACCTGGTGCGCCACCTCGACCGCCAGGGCATCGACCCGGCCGGCGTCGTGCTGATCGGCGACATCGACGACGACGCGCGCGCCGCCCGCGAGGCGGGCGCCAGGTCCGTCCTGGTCGCCAGCGGGCTGATGGCGCGCGAGCGGCTGGAGGCCACGGGCTCCCCCGTGGTCGACTCCCCGGTGGCCGCCGTCGCGGCTCTGCTCGCCGCCTGACCCGCCGCGGCCGCAGACGTCCCGTGACCGGATCCCACGGGAGCGCGCGGCCCCTCGCGGGAGCCCGTCCCGACCGCGTTCCGGGCCGGGCCCGGCGGCGGCCGCCGCGCCGGTGACCTGCACCTACCACACGCCCCGGTCCTCCCTGCCGCGAGGCCGGGGCGTGGCGGCGGTGGTGGGGTGTTGTTAGATGGGTCTCACAGCAACACACAGCCACGCGATTGGGAAGGCGGGCCAATGACGGAGAGCAGAGTGCCCCGTGTGCTCTGGGAGCCCGACGAGGCGCGGACCGAGTCCTCGAACATCGTCGCGTTCGCCCGGTGGGCCTCGGAGAACAAGGGGGTCCGTGCGTTCGGCGGGGAGGCGGGCTCCCCGGCCGCGTCCTTCGACTACGACTCCCTCTGGCACTGGTCGGTCACCGACGTCGACGGCTTCTGGGAAGCGGTCTGGGAGTACTACGGAGTCCGGTCCGAGACCCCCTACGAGCGGGTGCTGGCCGAACGCGCCATGCCCGGCGCCTCGTGGTTCCCGGGGGCGACCCTCAACTACGCCCGACACGTCTTCGAGGGCCGCGACGACGCCCGCGTCGCCATCCGGCACGCCACCGAGCTGCGCGGACTCGGCGAGTGGACCTGGGGCGAACTCCGCCGGCGCACCGCCGCCATCGCCGCCGGGCTGCGCGGACTGGGGGTCGGCCCGGGCGACCGCGTGGCCGCGTACCTGCCCAACCTCCCCGAGACGGTCGCCGCGTTCTACGCCGTCGCCTCCCTCGGCGCAGTGTGGTCCTCCTGCTCGCCGGACTTCGGGGTCCGCAGCGTCATCGACCGCTTCGCGCAGATCGAGCCGAAGGTCCTCCTCGCCGTCGACGGCTACCGCTACGGCGGCAAGGACTTCGACCGGCGCCCCGTGGTCGACGAGCTGCGCGCCGCACTGCCCACCGCCGAGCACACCGTCCTCCTCGACCACCTCGCCCCCGGCGCCCCCCTCGACGGCACCATGCCCTGGGGGCAGTTGGAGGAGTCCGGCGCCGGGGCCGAACTGGAGTTCACCCCGGTCCCCTTCGACCACCCCCTCTGGGTGCTCTACTCCTCCGGGACCACCGGGCTGCCCAAGGCCATCGTGCACGGACACGGCGGCATCCTCCTGGAGCAGCTCAAGAACCTCCACCTCCACCTGGACGCCCGCGAGGACGACCGGGTCTTCTGGTTCACCACCACCGGCTGGATGATGTGGAACTTCCTGGTCAGCGTCCTGCTGACCCCGGCCTCCATCGTCCTGTACGACGGCAGCCCGGCGGCGCCCGACATGGGCGCGCTCTGGGACCTGGCCGCCGAAGCCGGGGTGACCGTCTTCGGCACCAGCGCGGGCTTCCTGGCCTCCTCGATGAAGGAGGGCGTCCACCCCCGCGAGGGGCGCGACCTCTCCCGCCTCAAGGCCATCGGCTCCACCGGCTCACCCCTCAGCCCCGAGGCGTTCTCCTGGGTCTACGACGAGTTCGGCGCAGACCTCTGGCTGTTCTCGACCTCCGGCGGCACCGACGTGTGCAGCTGCCTGGTCGGCGGGACGCCCACGCTGCCGGTCTACGAGGGCGAGATCCAGTCCCGGGCGCTCGGCATGGCGGTCGCCTCCTGGGACCCCGAGGGCAGGGAGCTCACCGGCGAGGTGGGCGAGCTCGTCGTCACGCAGCCCGCGCCGTCCATGCCCGTCTTCTTCTGGGGGGACGAGGACGGCGAACGCCTCCGCGACAGCTACTTCTCCGTCTACCCGGGGGTCTGGCGGCACGGCGACTGGATCGAGATCACCGACCGCGGCACGGCGATCATCTACGGCCGCTCGGACTCCACCATCAACCGCGGCGGCGTCCGCATGGGCACCAGCGAGATCTACCGCGCCGTCCTCGCCCTCGACGACGTCGTGGACGCCCTCGTGGTGGACGTGCCCCAGGAGGACGGCTCCTCCAGGATCGAGCTGTTCACCGTCCTGCGCGAGGGGGCCGACCTGGAGGGCGACCTGCCCGGGGAGATCGCCCGGCGCATCCGCACCGACTGCTCGCCCCGCCACGTGCCCGACCGCGTGCGCGCCATCGCGGCCGTGCCCCGGACCCTGTCCGGGAAGGTGCTGGAGGTCCCGGTCAAGCGCATCCTCATGGGCGAGGACCCCGAGAAGGTCGCCAGCCGCGACTCCCTGGCCAACCCGGAGGCCCTGGACCGCTTCAGCGAACTGAAGGGCTGACCCGGGCCCTCCGCCCGCGCGGCCGGCCTGCCGGGGCGGATCACGCGGAACACGCGCGAGGGGCCGGGCCCGCCTCCGTGGCGGAGCCCGGCCCCTCGCGCCGGGGCGGGGTCAGCGCAGGAAGGACTCCAGCGCGTCGACCACGGCCTCCGGCTGCTCCTCGGGCAGGTAGTGCCCGCAGTCGGCGATCTCGGCCACCCGGACGTCGGCGCCCTTGGAGGGCATCAGGTCCCTCAGGTAGGCGTAGTTGCTCTCGTCGCCGCCCAGGGCGAGGAGCGGCGCCTCCACCTTCCCGTAGTCCCTCTCGTGCTCGATGTCGGTGTTGAAGGCGCGGTACCACGCGTTGCCGGAGCGGATGGCGTCCGCCGTGGAGTAGGCGCGGCCGTAGACCTGCCGGGAGCGTTCGTCGATCGAGGCGGGGTCCTTGGCCGAGCGGTCGAAGAGCCAGTCGGAGAGCAGGCGGTAGCGGCCCTCCAGCAACGCCTCCGGCAGGCCCTGCACCTGGTTGAGGGCGAACCACCACAGGTAGGAGCCGGACACGCCCGTCCGGTCGGGGTCGACGTACTGGTGCGGTCCGGGCAGGAGGGTGAAGGAGGACCAGTCCCCGTCCGGGTGGGGGACGTCCAGGAGGCAGATCCGGCCGGTCGACTCCGGGAAGAGGGCGGCGTGGGCGTAGGCGACCATCGCGCCGATGTCGTGTCCCGCGATGCTGACGCGGGTCAGCCCGAGGTGTTCGGCGAGGGCGTGGACGTCGCGCGCCATGGTCCTCTTGTCGTAGCCCCCCTCGGGCTTGGAGGAGGATCCCATGCCGCGCAGGTCCACGGCGATCACCCGGCGGCGGCGCGCCAGCGCGGGCATCACCTTGTTCCACTGCCACCAGGTCTGCGGCCACCCGCCCAGCAGGATCAGGGGATCCCCGTCCCCGTCCCCGTCCCCGCCGGAGACGTAGTGCAGCCGGACGCCGTCGACGTCGGCGTGGCGGCTGGAGAAGCCGCCGTCGAGCGAGTGTGCGAGCGCGGTGTCGCTCAGGGGGTCGACCGTGGTCATGTGGGGGTCCTCTGTCCGGGGGCTGCGGCCGTCCTTTTGTACGAAAAAACCGTACAAACGAACTGTACGGAATCCTCGTACGGATGTGCGTCGGCTGTCAAGGCCCTCGGGCCGCTGTTCGTACGGCATTCCCGTACAGTGGTCGCATGGCAGGACTCCACCACCCCGACGCCGCCGACATCGAGCTCGTCGACGTGCTCGCCGCCCTGGGCCACCCCGTCCGGATGGAGGTCGCCCGCACACTCGCCGACGGCGAGGAGCGGTTCTGCGGCGAGGTCGTCCCCGAGATCCCGAAGTCGAGCATGACCCACCACCTGCGTGTGCTCCGGGAGAGCGGGGTCATCCGCCAGCGGCCCGACGGGCGCAGGCTCTACCTCGCCCTGCGCTGCGCTGACATCGACGGGCGCTTCCCCGGCCTGCTCGACATCCTCCTCGCCGCGTCCCCTCCGCGGTCGTCGCCGTGACCGCTCCCCGGTCCGGCGGAACGGCATTCCGCGCGTGGCCGTCTGTGGCCACGCGGTGGCGGCGCCGCGCATTGTTGCGGGGGACAGAACGGGCATAGCCTGACGGGCGTGGCACAGAACCAGTCTGACGACACCTCCACGGCCCCCGCCGGACCGCCCTCGCCGAAGGCGCGGATCGACGGCATCGACGCGGCCCGCGCCCTCGCCGTCTTCGGGATGTTCGTCGTCCACCTCGGGGTGGCCTCGATGGGTTTCCTGTCGCCCGAGAACTACGCGTGGGACCTGCACGGCATCGTGCGGGGCAACTCCTCGGCGCTCTTCGCCCTCCTCGCCGGGGTCTCCCTGGCGTTCATGACCGGACGCACCGTCCCCGCCGCCGGGGAACCGCTGCGCCGGGCCATCGCGCGCATCCTCACCCGGGCCGTCCTCATCGGGCTCCTCGGCGCGGTCCTGGACGTCATGGCGGTGCCGATCGCGATCATCCTCACCTACTACGCCGGGTTCTTCCTGCTGGCGCTGCCGCTGGTGAAGCTGCGCCCGGGCGCGCTGTGGGCGGTGGCGGGCGCCCTGGCCGCCGTCGGACCGTTCCTGTCGTTCGCGCTGCGCGAGGCCTTCTTCCCCCCGCAGCTGCGGAGCGGCTCGGTGCCGACGCTCACGGAGTTCTTCCTGACCGGCTACTACCCGGCGGTCACCTTCATGGTCTTCGTGGTCGCGGGCATGGCCGTCGGACGGCTCGACCTCACCGCCACCGCCGTCAGGGTGCGCCTGGCGGTCACGGGCGCGGCGCTGTCCGTGTTCGCCTACGGGGGGTCGTGGCTGGCACTCGGCCCCCTGGGCGGGCTGGACCGGCTCGTCGCGGCCAGCGGCCCGGAGCTCACCGGCCTGACACCGGAGGCCGCCGCCGATCCGGCGGTGGCGGAGCAGGTGCGGTACGCGGTCACCGACCACGCCGAGTCGATCTCGGGGCAGGTCCCGACCGACACCTGGTGGTGGCTGGCGGTCAACACGCCGCACACCGGCACCACCTTCGAGATCGCCGAGGCGGTCGGCCAGGGCCTCCTCGTGCTCGTGGCCTGCCTGTTCCTGTGCGACCGGTTCCGGATCGCCATGTACCCGCTGACCTCGGTCGGCCGGATGCCGCTCACCGTCTACAGCGGGCACATCCTCGTCCTGGCGGTGGTCATCGGGGCCGCCGGATCCGCGTGGGCCTCCCCGTGGCTGCTGGAGTGGTTCGTCCTCGGGGCCCTCCTGTTCGCCACCCTCTGGAGGCTGCTCGTCGGCAGGGGGCCGGCCGAACTCCTCCTCGGCGAGGCGGCGAACGGGGCCGTCTCCCTCGTCGACGAGCGAAGACGGACTAGCGGAGGCCGTCCCGGCGGGTGATGTTCGCGGAGGTGCGGTCCCGGTGGGCGAGGGAGTCGCTGCTGGTGCGGGAGTTCTGCCGGATGAGCCGCCGGGCGTCGTCGGCCGCGGAGCGCGCCGCCGACCGGCTCGCCACGGGCCGCTGGGACACCTCGGCGTCCTCGGGCAGGCCGATGTCCACCGGCAGCCCCGCGCGGCTGATCACCCGGAGCTGGGCGCCCTCCTGCGACTGCGAGGGGCGGATGTCCCCGTCGGGGGTGCGCCACGCCCTCATGCGCTCGCGGAGCCAGTCGGTGCCCTGCCGCTCCGGACCGAGGGGCCAGGGCGCCCCGTCGGGGCGGTGGCCCAGGGCGTGCAGCACGTCGGAGACGGTCCACCCGGCGGAGAAGAAGCGCGCCGTCTCCTCGCGCAGGAACCGGAAGTCCACGCGGCGCAGCGACGGGTCCTCCCTGCGCAGGGTCTCGCAGGCGTCGTGGACGTCCCGGGGCGTGTGCCGGGGGCGGTGCATCGGGTCGGCCTCGGGCTTGCGCAGCAGCGCGTCGTCGACCGTCACGATCACCTCGCCGCGCCGGTTGTCCCAGATGCTCACGTCGTCGCGTGCCCACCTCTGGGACTCGACGAGGGCAGCCGCCATCCTGCGCAGGTCGACGCGGTCGTCGTCGGTGCTGATCCGGAACTCCGCCATGGGGCAAGCGTACGCCGACCCCGGCGGCCGCGTGTCAGGACCCGCCCCCGGCGGCGAGCGGCCGGACCATCACCAGCTGTATGCCGTCCGGCTCGGTGAAGAGGCGCCGGCCCGTGAAGGAGAACCCGGCGGCCCCGTACACCCGCGCGGCCCGCCGGTTGGCCTCGTCGACGCACAGCACCAGTTCGGAGGCGTCCGGCGCGACCTCCGCCGCGAGCCGGTCCAGCAGCGGGGCCGAGCACGAGGCCCGTCCCACCCCCTTCCCCTCCCAGTCCGGGGCGACGTGGAAGGCGCGCAGCAGAACCGCGTGCGCGGGATCCGGCACCAGGTCGCGCGCGTGCACCGCCCGGTCCAGGACGCCGAAACCCGCGCACGAGGCACGCGCCCCGGCCGCGTCCCGCACCGGTCCGGGCCCCGCCACGACCGCGAAGGGGGTGCGTGCCGGGTCGGCGTCGGCGAGGGGGAGCGTGGCCGCGGGCGCCCTCACGTACCCGCGCCGTCCGGGCAGCGGACGGTGCTCCAGCACGGCCGCCCTGAGCAGGGCGGACTCGGAGGTTCCCCGGTCCAGGCGCACCAGGCGCAGCTCCGGGGGGCCGGACCGCCGGGCGCCGGCCGTGCCCGGCCGGCCTGCGGCGCCGTCCCCGTCCCCCGTGCGGCCGGCGGCGTCCTCGCCCGTGCGCGGACCGGTCCGCCCCGTCGTGTTCGCTGGTGCCACCGCTCGCTCCTGTCGACTCGGCCGGGCCCTTCCGGAGCCCGGCGGGGGTCCGGTCCGCGCCAGTCTCGCACCCGGTCCGGGCGGCGTGGAGGAGTACCCCGGTCTAGACCGCGCGAGCCCCCGATGCCGGTGAGGTCCCGGCCCGAGTGTCCGTTTTCAGGGATTTTCCCACCCGGGTTGGAGGAAACCACCACTCGGCTCACCGGTCCTGGTTGGAGGCTTCTCCAACCTTCGGCAATGCCCTCAGGGCGGATACTGACGGCCGCTCCGCCCGGGGTTATGGTGACTGCCTGAGTGCCCGGCCCCGGGGGCGACCCCGGCCGGACGCCCGGGGAACGGGCCTTCGCGCACGCTTCCCCGAACCGCTTCCGCCGACCTCGGCGGGCGGACCGGCCAGCAACCCGATCGAGCAGTAGGTGCCCGTGCCCCACACCGCATTCGCGCCCGAGGCGACGACCAACCGCGCCCTCAGGGCGTTCCTGCACGGACTTCCGGGCGTGGACGAGGTCGGCGCGCGGTCCCGGGCCCAGGACCTGGCGACCCGGTCGATCAAGACCACCGCCAAGGCCAGGGCCGTCGACCTGGCCATCAGCATGGTCGACCTGACCACCCTGGAGGGGGCCGACACCGTCGGCAAGGTCCGGGCCCTGTGCGCCAAGGCCGCCAACCCCGACCCCTCGGACCGCACCGTGCCGCGCGTCGGCGCCGTGTGCGTCTATCCGGACATGGTCGCCACCGCCGTCGCGGCGCTGGGCGGCACCGGGATCGGGGTGGCCTCGGTGGCCACCGCCTTCCCGTCCGGCCGGGCCCCGATGGAGGTCAAGCTCGCCGACACCCGCCGCGCCGTCGCCGACGGCGCGAGCGAGATCGACATGGTCATCGACCGGGGGGCGTTCCTGTCCGGCGACTACCTCAAGGTCTTCGAGGAGATCGCCGCCGTCAAGGAGGCCTGCGGCGCCGCGCACCTCAAGGTCATCCTGGAGACCGGCGAACTCGTCACCTACGACAACGTCCGGCGCGCCTCGCACCTGGCGATCCGGGCCGGGGCCGACTTCGTCAAGACCTCCACCGGCAAGGTGTCCCCGGCCGCGACGCCGCCGGTCACCCTGGTGATGCTGGAGGCCGTCCGCGACCACCACGCCGACACCGGGCGGCGCGTGGGCGTCAAACCCGCCGGGGGCATCCGCACCACCAAGGACGCCGTCCGCAACCTGGTCATGGTCAACGAGGTCGCCGGCCCCGACTGGCTGACCCCCGACCTGTTCCGGATCGGCGCCTCCAGCCTCCTCAACGACCTGCTCATGCAGCGCACCAGGCTGACCACCGGCACCTACCCGGGCCCCGACTACTACACGCTGGACTAGAGCCGTGATCTTCGAGTACGCGCCCGCACCGGAGTCCCGCTCCGTCGTCGCCCTGCGCGAGACCTACGACCTGTTCGTCGACGGAGGGTTCTCCCCCGCCGAGGGCGGGGAGTACCTCACCACCCTCAACCCCGCCGACGAGACCCCGCTCGCGCGGGTCGCCGTCGCCGGGCCCGCCGACGTCGACCGCGCCGTCGCCGCCGCCCGCCGCGCCCAGGAGACCGTGTGGGGCCGGATGAGCGGTGCCGAACGCGGCAAGTACCTGTTCCGCATCGCCCGCATCGTCCAGGAGCGCTCGCGCGAACTGGCCGTGCTGGAGTCGCTGGACAACGGCAAGCCCATCAAGGAGACCCGCGACGTCGACGTGCCGCTGGTCGCCGCGCACTTCTTCTACTACGCCGGGTGGGCCGACAAGCTCGCGCACGCGGGCCTCGGCCCGGACCCGAAGCCGCTCGGCGTCGCCGCGCAGGTCATCCCGTGGAACTTCCCGCTGCTCATGCTCGCGTGGAAGGTGGCACCCGCCCTGGCCACCGGCAACACCGTGGTCCTCAAGCCGGCCGAGACCACCCCGCTCACCGCGATGGTCTTCGCCCAGATCTGCCAGGAGGCCGAGCTGCCCCCGGGCGTGGTCAACATCCTGACCGGCGCGGGCGAGACCGGGCAGGCCCTGGTCGAGCACCCCGGCGCCGACAAGGTGGCCTTCACCGGCTCCACCGGGGTGGGGCGCCGGATCGCCCGCTCCGTCGCGGGCACCGGCAAGCGCCTCACCCTCGAACTGGGCGGCAAGGGCGCCAACATCGTCTACGACGACGCGGCGATCGACCAGGCCGTCGAGGGCGTCGTCTCGGGCATCTTCTTCAACCAGGGCCACGTGTGCTGCGCGGGCTCCCGGCTGCTGGTCCAGGAGTCGGTCGCCGAGGAGTTCCTCCCGCTGCTCAAGGCGCGGATCTCCAAGCTGCGCCTGGGCGACCCCCTGGACAAGAACACCGACATCGGGGCGATCAACTCCGCCGCCCAGCTGGAGCGGATCCGCGAGATCACCGACACCGGGGAGGCCGAGGGCGCCGAGCGCTGGTCGCCCGCCTGCGACCTGCCGGAGAACGGCTACTGGTTCGCCCCCACGGTCCTGACCGGCGTCAGCCAGGCCCACCGGGTCGCCCGCGAGGAGATCTTCGGGCCCGTCCTGTCCGTCCTGACCTTCCGCACCCCCGAGGAGGCGGTGGAGAAGGCCAACAACACCCCCTACGGCCTCTCCGCGGGCGTGTGGACCGAGAAGGGCTCCCGCATGCTGTGGACCGCCGAGCGCCTGCGCGCGGGCGTGGTCTGGTCCAACACGTTCAACAAGTTCGACCCCACCAGCCCCTTCGGCGGCTACAAGGAGTCGGGATACGGCCGCGAGGGCGGACGGCACGGATTGGAGGCCTACCTTGGCTGAGCGGCGAAGCACCGGGAAGGCCGGCAGGGGCGCGGCCGAGGCCGCCGAGGGCCGGGGAGGGAGCGCGGCCCCCGCGTCCGGCGTGCCCGCGCGCCTCGCGGTCCGCAAGACCTACAAGCTCTACGTGGGCGGGGCCTTCCCCCGCTCGGAGTCGGGCAGGAGCTACCCCGTGACCTCCTCGAGCGGCGAACACCTGGCCAACGCCTCCCTCGCGTCGCGCAAGGACGCGCGCGACGCCGTCACCGCGGCCCGCAAGGCCTTCGGGGGCTGGTCGTCGCGCACCGCCTACAACCGGGGCCAGGTCCTGTACCGGGTCGCGGAGGTCCTGGAGGGCCGGCGGGAGCAGTTCGCCGCCCAGGCGGCGGCCGCGCAGGGGTTGTCCCGCGCGGACGCCGACCGGGTGGTCTCCGCCGCCGTCGACCGGTGGGTGTACTACGCGGGCTGGACCGACAAGTTCGCCCAGGTGCTCGGCGGCGCCAACCCCGTGGCGGGCCCCTTCTACAACCACTCGGCCCCCGAGCCGACCGGCGTGGTGGCCGTGTTCGCGCCCCAGGACGCGCCGCTGCTCGGCCTGACCTCCGTGATCGCGCCGGTCGTCGCCACCGGCAACACGGCGGTGGTGGTCGCGTCCGAGAGCGCGCCCCTGGCCGCCGTCGACCTGGCCGAGGTGCTCGCCACCTCCGACCTCCCCGGCGGGGTGGTCAACCTGCTGACCGGCAGGGTGGGCGAGATCGGACCGCACCTGGCCTCCCACGCCGACGTCAACGCCCTGGACCTCGCCGGCTCCGGGGACCTGGCGGTCGAGTTCGAGCGGGCGGCGGCGACCACCCTCACCCGGGTGCTGCGGCCCCGGCCCGCGCCCGGCGGGGGTGAGGACGCCTGGCTCGACCCCGACCCGGGCACCTCGCGCATGACCCCCTTCCTGGAGACCAAGACGGTGTGGCACCCCGTCGGGGTGTAGAGAAGGGGGACCGGCGCCCCGGAGCGGGCGCCGGTCCGCGCGCGGAGGAGCGGCGGCGCCCGCGGACGGGCCGGGCCGCCCCCGACCGGTCATGTCCCGCCCCCCGCGCACCGGGGCGACACCCCGCGCCGCCGGCGCGGCACGAACGAACGGAGAGCACCCAGTGACTCGCACACCCCAGGCCGCCGCAGAGGACGCCGCCGCGGAGCTGCGCTCGCGCACTGGCGTCGACGAGTACGACGTCGCCCTGGTCATGGGATCGGGGTGGGCGCCCGCCGCCGACCTGCTCGGCGACTCGGGGCACGAGCTGGCCGCCTCCGACCTGCCGGGCTTCCGGCCCCCCGCGGTGGAGGGGCACAGCGGCACGATCCGCAGCATCCGCGACGGCGGCCGCAGCGTGCTCGCCTTCCTGGGCCGCACCCACCTGTACGAGGGCCACGGCACGGACGCGGTCGTGCACGGCGTGCGCACGGCCGTGGCCGCCGGGGCCCGGACCGTCGTCCTGACCAACGCCGCGGGCGGCATCAACCCCGCCTACGCGGTGGGCTCCCCGGTGCTGATCGCCGACCACCTCAACATGACCGCGAGGTCGCCGCTCACCGGCGCCACCTTCGTGGACCTCACCGAGACCTACACCCCCGCCCTGCGCGAGCTGGCCCGCAGGGTGGACCCGGACCTGCCCGAGGGCGTCTACGCGGCCATGCCCGGCCCGCACTTCGAGACCCCCGCCGAGATCCGCATGCTCCGCGCCATGGGAGCCGACCTGGTCGGCATGTCCACCGTCCTGGAGGCCATCGCCGCCCGCGAGGCGGGCGCCCAGGTCCTCGGCCTGTCGCTCGTCACCAACATCGCAGCCGGGCTGGAGGGCGCCAACCTCGACCACGAGGACGTGCTCGCCACGGGCCGGGAGTCCGCGGGAACCGTCGGCCGCCTGCTCGCCGACATCGTCGCCGGGCTCTGAGGGAACGGGACCGATGACCGCCGACACCGCCGCCCTCGCCCGGGAGTGGCTCGCCCAGGACCCCGACCCCGCCACCCGCGAGGAGCTGCGGGGGCTGCTGGAGCGCGCCGGCAGGGGCGAGGCCGCCGCCCTGGCCGGTCTCGCCGACCGCTTCGGCGCACGCCTGGAGTTCGGGACCGCCGGCCTGCGCGGAGCCCTGGGAGCGGGCCCCAACAGGATGAACCGCGTGGTGGTGATGCGGGCCGCGGCCGGCATCGCCGCCTGGCTGCGGGGCAGGGGCGGCGCCGGGGCCCACGTGGTCGTCGGCTACGACGCCCGGCACCGGTCGGCGGACTTCGCCCGCGACAGCGCCGCCGTGCTCACCGGGGCCGGGCACCGGGTGTCCCTGATGCCCGGGCCGCTGCCCACCCCCGTGCTGGCGTTCGCCGTCCGGGACCTGGGGGCGGACGCCGGGATCATGGTGACCGCGAGCCACAACCCGCCGCAGGACAACGGCTACAAGGTGTACGCCGGCGGGACGGGGGACGACGCGGGGGCCCAGATCGTCTCCCCGGTGGACACCGAGATCTCCGCCGCCATCGACGCCGCGGGACCGGTCGGCGACCTCCCCCTGGGGGAGGGGTGGACGGTGCTGGGGGAGGAGGCCGTGGACCGCTACCTGGCGGCGGTCACCGCGCTCGTCCCCCGGCGCGAGCGCGCGCTGGCCACCACCTACACCGCCATGCACGGGGTGGGCGGCAGGGTGCTCCTCGCCGCGATGGAGCGGGCCGGGTTCGCCCGCCCGTCCGTGGTCCGGGAGCAGTTCGACCCGGACCCCGACTTCCCGACCGTGGAGTTCCCCAACCCCGAGGAACCCGGTGCGATGGACCTGGCGACGGCGGCCGGCGCCGCCGACGGCGCCGACCTGGTCATCGCCAACGACCCGGACGCCGACCGGCTCGCGCTCGCCGTCCCCGGGCACGGCCTGCTCACCGGCAACGAGGTCGGGGGGCTGCTCGCCGAGTACGTGCTGGACCACACCTCCGGGCCGGACCGCGTGGTGGCCACCTCGATCGTCTCGTCCAGCCTGCTGGGCAAGATCGCCGCCGACCGCGGTGTGCACTACGAGGAGACGCTGACGGGCTTCAAGTGGCTGGCCCGCGCGGGGGGTCCCGGGCAGCGGCGGGTCTTCGCCTTCGAGGAGGCCCTCGGCTACTGCGTGGGAGGGGACGGGGGCCGCCCGGTCGCCGACAAGGACGGGGTGGGAGCGGCCCTGGTGGCGGCGGCGCTCGCGGACGACGCGAAGAGGGACGGCAGGTCCCTGGTCGACCTGCTCGACGACCAGGCCCGCCGGTACGGACTGCACCTGAGCGACCAGCTCTCGGTGCGGGTGGACGACCTGTCGGTCATCTCCGCGGCGATGCGGCGGCTGCGCGCCGAACCGCCCACCGCGTTCGGCCCCCTCGCGGTCGCGGGGGTCGACGACTTCGCCGGCGGACACGCGGGACTGCCGCCGACGGACGCACTGCGCTTCCGGCTGGAGGGCGGGGCGTGGGGACGCGTGACGTTGCGTCCCTCGGGGACCGAGCCCAAGCTGAAGGCGTACGCCGAGGTGGTGCTGGAGGTGGGGGACGACGTCGCGGCCATCCGCGCGCGTGGCTCGGACATGCTCGCCGAGCTGATGGCCTCGGTCGCCGGGGCGGTCAGGGGATGAGGGGCCTCACTCGCCGTCCGAGGGTTCCACGACCGGCCGGTGCACGACCTCGTCGATGACGGTGAGCGTCTGGGTGGACGTCACACCGGGAAGCGACTGCAGACGGGTCAGGATGAGGTCGCGCAGCTGGTTGGTGTTGGCCACGCGGACGAGGAGGACGATGTCCGCCGAGCCGACCACGTACCAGCAGTACTCGATCTCGGGGTACGAGGACAGGATCTCCCGGTTGGCCCGCCAGTCCGGCTGGCTGCCCGAGATGAGGACGAGCGCGGTGACGCCGAGCCCCATCTTGGAGTGGTCGGTCACCACGGAGTACCCGCGGATGACGCCCTCGTCGGTGAGCCGCTTGATGCGGTTGTAGGCCGTGGCTCGGGAGACGTTGGCCAGGGCGGCGATCTCGGTGATGCCTGTTCGCGCGTCCTTGGCGAGGGCGCTCAGGATCGTCTGGTCGGTCGTGTCCGGCCGCCGGCCGTTCCTGCGCTGGTCGCCCATGGCCATGTGGGTCTCCTCGTGTGCTCTTGTTCTCAGGATGGAGCCCCTTCCCTCTTCGTGGACCGGGGCTAACGAACTACCAGGTAAACGTTGTTTGCGTCCATCGGAGTCTCAGTCGGCGAGATGGGGTCCGGATGGGTGTCCGGCCGGTCACCGGGAGGTGGCGTACCGGGAGGGCGGGGGCGGGGGAACCGTCTCGGGAGATCCGGAGTGCGGGGCGCGTGTCGGCGGGGAGTCCGACTGTACCCATGGTTGACGCGGACGGCGGGCGGCGGGTTTCCCCGACCGGCGGGTAACCGCGCCGGCGTGTCCGGGCGGTGACGGAACTTCTTGCTCGGCGGCCGTTTCCGGCCTCATGTGTCGTGTCGTGGGGGGCGTTCCCTGGCTCGGTGGTCGGGCTGATCCGAACGTACGCGCTCGGCGTCGAACACGCACCCCTGGTAGTCAACCGCGATGGTTCCGTGATGATAGGCCCTACCTCCGACGGAACCGAGGGGTTTTCGGGTGATGCCCCGGTGTTCGTGAGGGTTGGTGACAGTAAGCGCTGTATAGGTCACCGTGTCGTTTTCGCAGGTGAATCAGGTCCTATGTTAGACATTCAAGAACGTGATGGCGGTCTTCGTTCTCTTTTGTTTCAACTATTCCTGGATATCTAGCGCAAGTGTCGAGTTGTCCGGAGAATCGCCGTAGAGGACAGACACCACCCGGTCCGGACGCGCCACCACGCGCGGCGGGCCACGTTGGGAGCCGCTCGACATGCCCGCCCGCCGCTCACCATCGCCCCGGGGACCGCTCCGGGGGAAGCACGGGGACACCCCCCTCGACGGAGGCCCCGTGCGCCCGGTCCCGCCCGGCCACGCATCGGCCGCACCCGAACACATCAGCGTGGACCACCTCCGGCCGGACCTCACCCGCGCCCTGTACCAGGCCATGCGGACGGCGCGCGACCTCGACGCCGAGGCGGTCGCCCTCCAGCGCCAGGGCGTGTTCCCCGCCTACGTGTCCGTGCGGGGACAGGAGGCCGCCCAGGTCGCGAGCGCCACGGCGCTCGACCCCGAGCGCGACTTCGTCTTCCCGACCTACCGCGAGATGGCCTCCGCGCTGGCCTACGGCGTGGACATGGTCGGCTACATGGCGAGCCACCGCGCCCTGTGGCACGGCGGCCTCTACGACGTCATGGCCTCCCGGTTCGGCGCGGTCAACGCCGTGGTCGGCGGGCCCGTCCCCCACGCCGTCGGCTGGGCCGTGGGGGAGCGGCTGCGCGGCGGCGACGGGGTGGCCCTCTCCTACTTCGGCGACGGCGCCAGCTCCGAGGGCGACGTCCACGAGGCGATGAACTTCGCCGGGGTCTTCGGGGCGCCGGTCGTGTTCTTCTGCCAGAACAACCGGTGGGCGCTGTCGGTGCCCAACGAGCGCCAGGTCGCCGGCGGATCCGTCGCCGCGCGGGCCGAGGGCTACGGCATGCCCGGGGCCGTCGTCGACGGCAACGACGCGGGGGCCGTGTACGAGGCCACCGCCGAGGCGGTCGCCCGCGCCCGCTCCGGCGGGGGGCCGACGCTCATCGAGGCGCTCACCTACCGGGTGGAGCCGCACTCGACCTCCGACGACCCCGGCCGCTACCGGGAGGACACCGAGGCGGAGCACTGGCGGGTGCACCGCGACCCCGTCGCCCTGCTGCGCGCGGCCGTCCTCGCGGCCGGGCACGCCGACGAGGCCGACCTGGCCGAGGCCGACGCCGAGGCCGCCGGGCGCGCGGAGGAGATCCGCGACGGCGTGGCCGGGGCCCCGGAGCCCCACGGCTCCGAGCTCTTCACCCACGTCTTCCGGGAGACCACCGAGGAGCTGACCCGTCAGCACCGCACCTGGCAGGAAGAGGTCGAGCTGTGACCGAGCTGATCGAACGGGCCGGGGCCGGCCCCGACGCCGCCGGGGCCCCGCCCGTCGAGCTGTCCATGCAGCAGGCCGTCAACCGCGCCCTGCGCACCCTGCTCGCCGAGGACCCGGACGTCCTGGTCTTCGGCGAGGACGTCGGAGCCCTCGGCGGGGTCTTCCGCGTCACCGACGGGCTCCAGCGGGAGTTCGGCGACAAGCGTGTCTTCGACACCCCCCTGGCCGAGTCCGCGATCATGGGGATGGCGGTGGGACTGGCGATGAACGGCTGGAGGCCCGTGCCCGAGCTCCAGTTCGACGGCTTCGCCTATCCGGCGATCGACCAGATCGTGAACCAGGTGGCGCGCATGAACTACCGGACGCGGGGATCGGCGCCGATGCCGATCACGCTCCGGCTGCCCTCCTTCGGCGGCATCCAGGCGCCCGAGCACCACGGGGAGAGCCTGGAGGCGCTCTTCGCGCACACCCCCGGGCTCAAGGTCGTCGCGCCCTCCGACCCGGCCGAGGCCTACACCCTGCTCCTCCAGTCGGTGCGCTCCGACGACCCCGTCGTCTTCATGGAGCCCAAGGCCCGCTACTGGGACCGCAGGCCCGTCCGGTTGCGCGAGCCCAGCGACCCCATCGGCACCAGCCGTGTGGTGCGCGAGGGCAGCCACGCCACCCTCGTCGCCTGGGGCGCCATGGTGCACAAGTGCCTCCAGGTGGCCGAACTGGCCGCCGAGGACGGGGTGGACCTGGAGGTCCTGGACCTGCGCTGGCTCAAGCCCGTCGACACCGCGGGGCTCGCCGCCTCGGTGTCGCGCACCGGGCGCGCCGTGGTCGTGCACGAGGCGCCGCTGACCGCCGGGCTCGGGGCGGAGGTCGCCGCGCTCGTCACCGAGAACTGCTTCCGCGACCTGTCCGGGCCCGTCCAGCGCGTCACCGGGTTCGACGTGCCCTACCCGGCCGGGCCCCTGGAGGGCCAGTACCTGCCGACCATCGACCGCATCCTGCTCGCGGTCCAACGGACCCTGGAGTACTAGACAGACCATGGCAGAAGAGAGCATCACCTTCACCCTCCCCGACCTGGGAGAGGGGCTCGTCGAGGCGACGGTCCTGGAGTGGCAGGTCGCCGTCGGCGACGTCGTGGCGCGCAACGCCCCCCTCGTGGAGGTGGAGACGACCAAGTCGGCCGTCGTCATCCCCTCGCCCCAGGCGGGCCGGATCGCCGAACTGCACGCGGCGGAGGACCAGGTGGTCCCGGTCGGCGACCCCCTGGTGACCTTCGCGGTGGAGGCGGCCGACGAGGCGCCCCGGGCGGGCATCGTCGGCCGGGTCCCCCCGGAGGAGGCCCGGCCCGCCCGCCGGGTGCGCCTGAAGCCCCCGACGGCCTGACCCGCTGCCGCCGTGCCGGCCGGACCGCCGGTGCCGTTGGGAGGTCCGCACGAACGGCGGCGCCCCCAGGGGGAGCCGTTCATAGGAATATCCGACAGGGCCTCGGGCGGCCCGGCAAGTTCTTCAGAATTTAATGGAGTGGGGATTCATGTCCGCAAAACTCACCGGCGACGTGACAATGCGCTATGTGGATTTGGCTCCGCGTGCCCCGGCGGATGCGGTGCCGGTTCTTCTGCTGCACGGTTTCGGCACCGATTTCGACATGAATTGGCGTGCCACCGGGTGGACCCGGGCGCTGGAGTCCGCAGGGCTACGGGTGATCGGTCCGGATCTGCGCGGCCACGGTTCCAGCGACAAACCCGTGGAGGAGGCTTTCTACCTGCCCGAACACTTTGTCGCGGATCTCGTTTCCCTGCTCGACGAGTTGGGCGTGGAGAGGGTCGACGTGGTGGGCTACTCGATGGGTTCCCGCCTGGGGTGGGAACTGGCGCTGACCATGCGGGAACGGGTGAGGCGTGTGGCCCTGGGCGGTTTCGGACCCGTTAACGCCTTCGCCGGGACCGACCTGTCCGAGCCCGGTTCCGGCGACTCCCCGTTCGACCGCGTCTACCGCGCGGTCGCGGCCCTCCCCGGCAACGACACCGCGGCGCTCGCGGCGTGCGCGCGCGGTCAGGCCTCCCGCCCCTTCAGCGCCGACCCGCTGCTGAACGGCGTTCCGCTCCTGCTCGTCTCGGGGGAGCGGGACGCCGTCGCCGAGGGCGCCGCCGGGCTCGCCGGGCGCTGCGGCGGCGTGCACGTGGAGGTTCCCGGGCGCGACCACGGCAACGCCGTGTCCTCCCGCGCCTTCCGGCAGGCGGTCGTGGACTTCCTCCTCGCCTGAGGCGGCGCATACCGGTCTAGACCGGCCTGTCCCCACGTGCTGGTGTGACAACGGGTGAACACCGTGGAGCAATGCGTAGTAATGCCCGCGGGGTCCGGGGAACGGGAGGTCAAAACCCGGAACACAAACCCGGCCGACCGCTTCCGGCGAGTGTTCGGTAACTTCCGGGTAAGACCCCGTTTCACTACGCTCTCGCCTTCATAACAACTCCGCCTGTTGGTTAGGTGTACTTTCGGCCACCGGATATTGTCCGACCGCAGAACTCAGTTCGGTCGTACGGAATGTGGGCCGCTGAGAGGGCGAAGGGGAGAGTTACCAGTGAAGCGCAGCAACGCAGTCAAGTTCGCCGCGGTGGCGGCGGCGGGTGTGCTGGCCCTCACCGCGTGCGACAGTGCAGCGGAGGAGGCCGACGGTTCCGGCGACGGCGGCGAGGGGGACTCGGCCGACGTGCGCGTCGGCCTGGCCTACGACGTCGGCGGCCGCGGCGACCGCTCGTTCAACGACTCCGCCTACCGCGGCCTCGAGCAGGCCGCCGAGGAGCTCGGCGTCGAGACCCAGGACTTCGAGCCCTCCGACGGAGAGGCCGACTCCGCCAAGGAGGAGCGCCTGGCGACCATGGCCGACGAGGGCTACGACCTGGTCATCGCCGTCGGGTTCGCCTACGACGGGGCCGTCCGAGCCGTCGCGCCCGAGTACCCGGACGTGCACTTCGCCATCGTGGACTCCGAGATCGAGGACGTCGACAACGTCACCAGCCTGGTCTTCGCCGAGGAGCAGGCCTCCTTCCTGGCCGGCGCCGCCGCCGCTCTGACCTCCGAGGAGGACCACGTCGGCTTCGTGGGCGGCGTCGAGACCCCGCTGATCCACAAGTTCGAGGCCGGCTACGTCGCGGGCGCCGAGCACGTCACCGAGGACATCACCGTCGAGGTCGACTACCTCAGCCAGCCGCCGGACTTCAGCGGCTTCAGCGACCCGGCCAAGGGGCGCGAGCTGGCCCAGGCCCAGTACGACCGCGGCGCGGACGTGATCTACCACGCCGCCGGCGCCTCCGGCAACGGCGTCCTGGAGTCCGCGGTGGAGAACGACTTCACCTTCATCGGCGTGGACAGCGACCAGTACGAGAACGCCGAGGACAACCAGAAGCCGTACGTGCTCACCTCCGCGATCAAGCAGGTGGACGTCGCCGTGTTCGAGCTCATCAACAGCACGGTGGAGGGCACCCCCGAGGGCGGCATCCAGCGCTTCGAGCTGGCCGACGGCGGTGTGGACTACACGACCTCCAACGAGGAGGCGATCAGCCCCATCCAGGAGGAGCTGGACGCGATCAAGCAGCAGATCATCGACGGCGAGATCGAGGTCCCGACCGCGCCGTAGGCCGCGCCCTCCGGGCGTGTCCCGCGGATACCGCCGCTCGCGTAGCAGGATGGGTGTCCGGGGGCCGCGCCCCGCGCGGAGCCGCCGCGGGCGGGGCCCGCGGCGGCCGCATCCAAGGGCGGTACCGGACAGGGGGAGTCCCCCGGTCCCGGTGCCGCCCCGGTTGCCGTTCCGCGACGGTGGCGCCCGCCGGGAGCCCCCGGCCCGGCGGTCCGCGCCACGCCGCACGTTCACGAGGAGACAGATGAGCAGCACGCCACCGGGCAACGGGGCCCTGGCGCCCCCCGCCGTTGAGCTGCGCGGGATCACCAAGCGTTTTCCCGGGGTCGTGGCCAACCACGACATCGACATCACCGTGGCCCCGGGCACCGTGCACGCCATCGTCGGCGAGAACGGTGCCGGGAAGTCCACGCTGATGAAGACCCTGTACGGCATGCACCGGCCGGACGAGGGACAGATCTACGTCAGGGGCGCGGAGGTGCGGCTCAACTCGCCCTCCGACGCCATCAGGCACGGCATCGGCATGGTGCACCAGCACTTCATGCTCGCCGACAACCTGACCGTGCTGGAGAACGTGGTGCTCGGCGCCGAACGCCGTTTCGGCATCGGCAACCGCGCCCGCGCGCACATCCGGGAGCTCTCCTCCCAGTACGGGCTCGGGGTCGACCCCGACCGGCTCATGGAGGACCTGGGCGTCGGGGAGCGCCAGCGGGTGGAGATCCTCAAGGTGCTCTACCGGGGCGCCCGGACGATCATCCTCGACGAGCCCACCGCGGTCCTGGTCCCGCAGGAGGTCGACGAGCTGTTCGACAACCTGCGCGAGCTCAAGCGCGAGGGCCTCACCGTCATCTTCATCTCGCACAAGCTGGACGAGGTGCTCTCCGTCGCCGACGAGATCACCGTGATCCGGCGGGGAACCACCGTGGCCACGGCCGACCCGGGCACCACCACCGCCCGGGAACTGGCCACGCTGATGGTGGGCGGCGAGCTCCCCGTCCCCGAGCTGCGCGAGTCGACCGTCACCGACAACGTCGTCCTGTCCCTGGACGGGGTCACCGTCACCTCCGCCGACGGCCGAGCCGTCGTCGACGGCGTCACCGCGGACATCCGCGAGGGCGAGATCGTCGGCATCGCCGGCGTCGAGGGCAACGGCCAGTCGGAGCTGATCGAGGCCATCATGGGCATGCGCCCGCTGACCTCGGGGACGGTCTCCCTGGGCACGGACGACATCACGTCCTGGTCCACGCTGCGCATCCGCGAGGCGGGGGTCGGCTACATCCCCGAGGACCGGCACCGGCACGGCGTGCTGCTGGAGTCCCCCCTGTGGGAGAACCGGATCCTCGGCCACCAGACCAAGGCGCCCAGCGTGCGCGGCCCCTGGATCGACAGGGCCGGGGCGCGCGCCGACTCCGAGCGCATCGTCGCCGAGTACGACGTGCGCACCCCCAACATCGACGTGATCGCCGACGCCCTGTCCGGCGGCAACCAGCAGAAGTTCATCATCGGCCGGGAGATGAGCGGCTCCCCGCGCTTCCTGGTGGCCGCCCACCCCACCCGCGGTGTGGACGTCGGCGCCCAGGCCGCCATCTGGGAGCAGCTGCGCGACGCCCGCGCGGCCGGCCTGGCGGTGCTGCTGGTCTCCGCCGACCTGGACGAGCTGATCGGCATGTCCGACACCCTGCACGTGATCCTGCGCGGCCGCCTGGTCGCGCAGGCCGACCCGACCACCGTCACACCCGAACAGCTGGGCTCCGCCATGACCGGGGCCGGGCTGGGCGGGGGCGACGCGAGCACAGAAGGTGACAGCGGTGCTGACGGTGCCGACCGAAACGGGAACGAGGGCGGATCATGAGTAGGATTCCCCGCCCCGACAGGACCCTGCCCGCCCCGGCCGCGGCGGCCGTCGCCGTCGTCCTCGGCGTCGGGGTCACCGCCGCCCTCGATCTCGCGCTGCTGTGGTGGGCGGCGCTGATCATCGGCGTCGCGGCGGCCTTCGCCTTCGTGGCCTGGTCCGGACCGCTGGTCCCGGACGAGCGCAGGGCCGGGGCCGACGGCACGAAGGAGCAGGGCACCACGCTCCACACGACCCTGGTCGTGCCGACCGCGCTGGTGCTGGCGGTGGTCTCCGGGCTGCTGTCCGCCTGGTTCCTGGACCTGTCCCTGATCGAGCCGGTCGCCGCCGCCCTGGGCGCGCTCGTCGGCTCGGCCGTGGCGTTCACGCTGTTCCACCGGCTGTCCGCCATGCTCGCGCTGTCCTTCGCCGCGGTCCTCGCCGCCGGGGTCATCGCGATCGGCGTCACGGCCGCCGTCCTCTTCTTCAGCGGCATCTCGCCGCTGCCCACCTTCGCGCGGATGATCGAGTACGGCACCAGGCCCAACAGCCTGGTCAAGATCATCAACGACGGCACCACCTACTACCTGGCCGCCGTGGCCGTGGCGATCGGCTTCAAGATGAAGCTGTTCAACATCGGCGTCGACGGGCAGTACCGGCTCGCGGCCCTGCTCGCGGCCGCCGTCGGCGGCTACGTGGTCCTGCCCCCGGTGCTCAGCCAGATCGTCGTCATCGCCACGGCCGTCGCCGTCGGCGGCGCGTGGGCGGGCATCGCGGGGTACCTCAAGGTGGCCCGGGGCGTCTCCGAGGTGATCTCCACGATCATGCTCAACGCCATCGCCACCGGCATCACCGCCTACCTGCTCAGCACCGACCGCCTCGCGGTGGAGATCAGCACCAACAACATCGGCACCCCGCCGATGCCCGAGTCGTCGTGGGTGCCCGGCATCCCGGCGGGCTTCCTCGGCTCCGAGCAGGAGATCTTCGGCTTCGTCCTCCTCGCGGTCGCCGTGGGCATCGGCTACTGGGTGATGCTCAACCGCACCCGCTTCGGGTTCGAGCTGCGGGCCACCGGCCAGTCGCAGTCGGCCGCCGAGGCCAGCGGCGTCAACGTCAAGAAGATGGTGTTCCTGTCCATGCTCTTCTCGGGCATGGTCGCCGGGCTGGTCGGCCTGCCCCAGCTGCTGGGCAGCTCGCACTACTACGCCCTGGACTTCCCGACCGGCATCGGCTTCATCGGCATCGCCATCGCGCTGCTGGGCCGCAACCACCCGGTCGGCATCGTCTTCGCCGCCCTCTTCTGGTCGTTCCTGAACCAGGCGGCGGGCATCCTGCCCTTCGACGGGATCCCCCAGGAGATCGCGGTCATCTCCCAGGCCACCATCGTGCTCACCGTCGTCGTGGTCTACGAGGTCGTGCACCGCTGGGGCCGCCGCTACCAGCAGCAGCAGATCGGCAACCAGCTCGGCGCCACCGCCGAGTCCACCACTGAACCCGCGCAGGCCGTGCCCTCCGGCACGGCGTCCGAGGACGGGTCCGCCGACGGCGGGGGCGACACGGCCCCCGGCTCCGACGGCAAGCGCGACGGGGAGGCCCAGTGAGCCAGGAACTCAACGTGATGGAACCGGTCAAGGCGCCGCCCAGGCCGGGAGGCTGGTCGCGCTGGCGCTTCCTCACCCTGTTCGGCGCGGTGCTGGTGTCCCTGGCGGGGCTGCGCGTCATCACCGGCCAGGACATGCTCACCGACGCGGGCACCATCCGCACCACCATCACCTTCGCGGTGCCCATCGGCCTGGCGGCCCTGGGCGGCCTGTGGGCCGAGCGGGCGGGCGTCATCAACATCGGCCTCGAAGGCATGATGATCCTGGGCACCTGGTTCGGGGCCTACTTCGCCTGGTCGACCGACAACCCGTGGATGGGCCTGCTGGCCGGTGTCCTGGCCGGCATGGCCGGGGGGCTGCTGCACGCCGTGGCGACGGTCACCTTCGCGGTCGACCACATCGTGTCCGGCGTGGCCATCAACATCCTCATGCTCGGCGCGATGCGCTACCTGTCGATCCTGGTCTACTCCGACGTGCCCGGCGCGGGGGCCGCCCAGTCGCCGACCACGCCGCCGTTCCCGGTGTGGAACCTCCCGTTCGTCGCCGACGCGCTCGCGCCCGTGGCGGGTAGCGGGATCTTCGTGGTCAGCGACCTGGCGTCGCTGGTGATCGGCCTGACCACCCGCATGTCGGCCCTGACGTTCATCGCGATCATGATGATCCCGGTGACCTACCTCGTGCTGTGGCGAACCACCTTCGGCCTGCGGCTGCGCTCGGTGGGCGAGAACCCCGACGCCGCCGAGTCCCTCGGCGTGCCGGTGTACAGCCTCAAGTACGTCGCCGTGGTCATCTCCGGCGGGCTCGCCGGCATGGGCGGGGTGTTCCTGGCCATCGTGGCGTCGCAGATCTACCAGGAGGGGCAGACCGGCGGCCGCGGCTACATCGGCCTGGCCGCCATGATCTTCGGCAACTGGCGCCCGGGAGGCCTCGCCATGGGCGCCGGCCTGTTCGGCTACACCGACGCCCTCCAGATCCGCGGCGGCGGTGCGGCGATCCACGCCCTGCTGCTGCTCCTGGCGGTGGCGCTGCTCGCGGTGGCGGTCTGGCAGGTGCGCAAGGACCGCAAGGGCCTGGCGGTCGCCGCCGTGCTCACCGGCGTCCTGCTGCTGGTCTGGTACCTCTCGACCGACTCCCTGCCGCGGGAGCTGGCCACCTACAGCCCGCACATCGCGACGCTCCTGGTGCTCTCGCTGGCCTCCCAGAGGCTCCGGCCCCCCGCCGGGGTCGGCAAGCAGTGGAGGGCGAGCCGGTCATGAGCCACACACCGACGGCCGGCCCGCCCGGCGCGGACACGGTGGACTGGGAGGCGCTGCGGGCCGCCGCACGCGAGGCGATGTCGCACGCCTACGCGCCCTACTCGAACTACCCGGTGGGAGCGGCGGCCCTGGTCGACGACGGCCGGGTGGTCAGCGGCTGCAACGTGGAGAACGCGTCGTACGGCGTCGGCCTGTGCGCCGAGTGCGGGCTCGTCAGCGCCCTGCACGCCTCCGGGGGAGGGCGCCTGACGGCGTTCGCCTGCGTGGACGGGCGGGGCGGCGTCCTCATGCCGTGCGGCCGCTGCCGGCAGCTCCTGTTCGAGCACGGCGGGCCGCACCTGCTCGTGGACACCCCGGAGGGGATCCTGTCCATGGACCGGATCCTGCCGCAGGCCTTCGGTCCGGACAACCTCGCATAGCCGGTGCCCGCCGTCTCCCCGGTCCCCGCCCGCCCGGCGGCGGCCGGGGAGACCTGTGTGCCGCCGAAGTTCCCGCCAGGTGAAAGGAACAGACATGGACGTCATCGAGATCATCCGGGCCAAGCGCGACGGGGGGGAGCTCACCCCCGGGCAGATCGACTGGGTGATCGACGCCTACACGCGGGGGGCGGTGGCCGAGGAGCAGATGTCGGCGCTGGCCATGGCGGTCTTCCTGCGCGGGATGAACCGTGCCGAGGTGGGCCGGTGGACCGAGGCGATGCTCGCGTCCGGGGACCGGCTGGACTTCTCCGGCCTGGACCGGCCCACCACCGACAAGCACTCCACCGGCGGTGTCGGCGACAAGATCACCCTGCCGCTCACCCCGACCGTCGCCGCGTGCGGGGCCGCCGTGCCGCAGCTGTCCGGGCGCGGGCTCGGCCACACCGGCGGCACGCTGGACAAGCTGGAGTCGATCCCCGGGTGGCGCGCGTCGCTGACCGCGGAGGAGATGCGCGGCGTGCTGGAGGCCACGGGCGGCGTGATCTGCGCCGCGGGGACCGGCCTGGCCCCCGCGGACCGCAAGCTGTACGCGCTGCGCGACGTCACCGGGACGGTCGAGTCGATCCCGCTCATCGCCGCCTCCATCATGAGCAAGAAGCTCGCCGAGGGCACCGGGGCGCTCGTCCTCGACGTCAAGGTGGGATCGGGCGCGTTCATGAAGGACGCCGGGTCCGCCCGCGAGCTGGCCCGCACCATGGTGGACATCGGCAACGACCACGGGGTCCGCACCGTGGCGCTGCTCACCGACATGGAGGCGCCGCTGGGGCGCCAGGTCGGCAACGCCCTGGAGGTCGCCGAGGCGGTGGAGGTGCTCTCCGGCGGCGGCCCCGCCGACGTCGTGGAGCTGACCGTGGCCCTGGCCCGGGAGATGCTGGCCGCGGCAGGCCTCACGCCCGGCGGGAACGGTGTCAAGGACCCGGCCGAGGCCCTGCGGGACGGGAGCGCGCTGGCGTCGTGGAAGCGGCTGATCCGGGCCCAGGGGGGCGACCCGGACGCACCCCTGCCGGTGGCCGCCGAGCGGCGCACGGTGCTCGCCCCGGCGTCGGGCACCGTCACCCGGCTGGACGCCTACCAGGTGGGGCTGGCGGCGTGGCGGCTGGGCGCGGGTCGGGCGCGCAAGGAGGACTCGGTCTCCTTCGGGGCCGGGGTGACGCTGCACGCCAAGCCGGGGGAGCGGGTGCAGGCGGGGGAGCCCCTGTTCACCCTGCACGCGGACGAGGAGGCGCGGTTCGAGCGGGCGGCGCAGGCCCTGGAGGGCGCGTTCGGGATCGACCAGGACGGGCGCCACGAGGCCGCCCCGCTGGTCATCGACCGCATCGCCTGAGCCCGGACCCCTCGCGGCCCGGGACCGGCCGCGGGGCGGCCGCCGGTCGGGTGGCCGCCCCGCGACCGGTCGGCCGGGGAACCGTGCGGCTCCCGGCGAGCGGCCCCGCCGTCCCCGCGGTTTCCGGGGGCCGCCGGTCAGGTCCGTACGGGGTCCGCCGTCGGCCCGGTGGGGCGCCGGGCCAGGCCGAGCGCGGACGCCGCTCCGAGGACGGCCACCAGGGTCACCGCCAGGAAGGCGTCCGAGTACGCGGGGGCCGCGAGGGTGTGGAGCGGGTTGACGGCGTCGTGCCCGCCCGCCTGGCGGGCCGCGACCAGGGCGCCGATCAGCGCCGGTCCCGTACCGGCCCCCAGGAACTGGGCGCCCTGGAGGACACCCATGCCGACACCCACCCGGTCGGGGGGAAGGGCGCCGGCCGCGCTGTCCGTGACGAGGGTGGCCACGAAGGCGAAGCCCGCGCCCACGCCCACCACGCCGAGCGCGGCGGCGGCGGGCGACGCCCCGTGGACGGAGAGGTGGAACGTCGAGGCGCCCATCAGAGCCAGGCCCCCGACCACCCACCACCGCGCCGCCGCGGACCCGGCGACCCGGCCCGCCAGCGGGGACAGGACCGCCAGCGCGACCCCGCCCGGGATCATCACGAGGCTTCCCGCTCCGGGACCGAGACCGTTCACGCCGACGACGAGCAGGGGGACGAACACGAGGACGGTCATGTTCACGAACATGGCCAGGAACACGGTGGCCACGGCCGACACGTAGACCCGGTCGGCGAACAGCGCCGGCGGGACGAACGGCTGCTCGGAGCGGACGGTGCGCCATGCGAACAGCGCGGCCGCGGTGGCGGAGGCCAGGACGCTCCCGTACGACGACGGCGAGTCGAAGCCGCTCTCCTGCCCCCGGGTCACCCCGAACAGGACGAGACCGGCCGCCAGACCGAGGAGGACGCCGCCGAGCAGGTCGAAGGGCCGCGCGTCCCCGGGGGCGTCGTCGGGCAGCACCCGTGAGGCGGCGGCCAGCAGCAGCGCGCCCGCCATGGTGATCCAGAAGAGCGCGGGCCACCCGAGGAGTTCACCGATTCCGCCCCCGATGGACGGGCCGAGGGCGGCGCCCGCGCCTCCCGCGGCGGAGACGAACCCGATCCCCGTGCCTCTCCTGCCGGGCGGGAGGACCCGGGTGACGGCGATGACGGACAGGACCGGGACCGCGGCGGCGCCCGCCCCCATCACCAGCCGTCCGAGGACGAGGAGTGGCAGCGTCGGTGCGAGGGCGCAGACCAGGCTGCCCGCCGCGTAGACCAGCAGGGCCCCGCGGAACAAGCTCCGGAGGCCGACGCGGTCGGAGACGCGGCCGTAGACGGGGATGCCGACCGAGAAGACCAGGAGGAAGCCGGTGACGACCCAGGCGAGCTGTGCTTCCGAGGCTGCGAACTGCTCTCCCATGAGGGGCAGGACGAGCCCGACCATGTCGCTGGCGACGACCATGAGGAGCATGGCCGCGACGAGCACCGCCAAGAGCGCGGACGTCGAGGGGGCGGGGGCGCGGAGGCCGGCGTCGGTCTCATGTGTTCACCTTGACTCTCACTTACTGCAACTAATTTGGTGGCAGTTTTGGGCGAAAAAAAGGCGGAAGGTCTCCCTTCCGCCCGGTTTAGGAGCGCGGTGCGCCGAGGGTGCGCTCGCGCTCGAGGACCTGGGCGAGCATGTCGGCGACGGTCGTGCGGCCGAGTCGGTCCCGCAGGGCCTGCTCCGCCTGTGCGAATTCCACTTCGAGCAGGGACTGGATGTGCCTGCCGATGACGCACCCCGCGCTCGGGGGGTGGGAGTGCAGGGGGAGGAGGGGACCGTCCGCGACCGCCGCGTGGGCGTCGTAGAGGCTGATGTCCTCCGCCGGGCGCGCGAGGCGCCAGCCGCCTCCCCGCCCCTCGGTGGACCACGCCAGCGAGGCGTCGCGCAGGCGCCCGAGGATGCGCCTGACGACCACGGGGTTGCTCTCCAGGCTCTCGGCGATGTCGGCGGAGGACCGCGGCAGTTCGTCCCCCCGTCGGGCCAGGTAGGTCAGCGCGTGGATCGCGACCGCGCTCCGGCTGTTGACGCTCACGTCCGCCCCTTTCCCGTCGAGCCGCTAACGGACACCAAGCTAGTTGCAGTTTCTGGGTGCGTCAATCACGGAGGGGTCGGAGCCGTACGGGAAACGACACAGGAGCGGGCCCCGGGGACGCGCGGCCGTTCGGCGACCGCTCGCCCGGGACCCGCTCCGGGGTGTTCCGCGCCCGGGCCCGCGGTCACTCCATCACGGGCGGCATCATCGGGGCCGCCTCGGGGATGAGCAGGTAGGACACGGCGGCGACGGCCACGAACAGGAGTCCGGTGATCAGCGCGGCCGCGGACACCCAGCGCCCCCACGGCCGGGTCCTCGCGTCGGCGAGCACCAGCGCGAGCGCGGACACCACCACGGTGAGCAGCGCCACGGCGCCGCCGAGCACGATCTGCGTGCGGATCTGCGTGATCTGGTCCGCGCCGATGGGCTGGCCGCCGACGAGGAGCATGCTGGTGAGGATCTCCAGCAGCTGGCCGGAGAACAGGGTCACGGCGAGGAGCACGAGTCCGACGATGCCGAAGGTCTCCGTCGAGAACACGCCGGAGGCCGCCGGTGCGTGCGGCGCCGCGGTCACCGCGGCGGCCTCGGCCTCGGCCTCCCTCGTGTCGGCGGCCTCGCCGGTCGGTGGGCCGGAGTCGGACGGGTGGGCCGCCCCGGAGTCGGGCACTTCCGGCGCGACCCCGGGCTCGAACGTCGGCTTCGGGGCCTCGTTCGGGGTGAGGGGGTTGCGGTCGGGGCTGTCGTTGTCTCCTGGTGCGGTACTCACGCGGCCAACGTACCCGCTGGTCACCGTAAGAGGGGCCTAAGGGAGGTCCGGTCGTGTCGTGCCCGGGGAGCCGCGGCCGGTCCGGACCACCCGGGGCAGCGGTTCCCCGTCGGCGGCGGGGCGGGCCCGCCCCGGGCGGGGACCGTGCCGGGCGGGGACCGTGCCGGACGCCCGCCTGTCGGCGGCGCGGCCGGGGGCTCAGGACCCGGAGGGCAGGCCGGCGAAGGTCAGCACGGAGACGATCAGCATCAGGCTGCCCACGACGACGGTGGCGGCCGCGCACCAGCGGCTCCACGCCCGGGTGGCGGCGCCGCCGCGGAACAGGGCCACGGCCGCGGCGAGCACGGACAGGGCGCTCAGGCCGCCCGCGACGGCGACCTCGGCCGAGAGCACGGCCGCCTGCTGGGCGCTGTGCGACGGGGCCGCGCCGCTGAGGAAGAACCAGCTGAAGAGCTCGAACAGCCGGGTGTGCACGGTGGTGAGGGCGAACAGCAGCAGGCCGATGACGCTGAAGGTCTCGGCGGCGAAGAGCCCGCCCGGGGTGGGGGGCGGGCCGACCGGGGTTCCTTCGAGGAAGGCGTTGCCCGCCCCGGTGTCGCCCGCGGCCCTCGTTTCCTCGGCCGCCGCGCCGGGGGTCTCGTCGGTGGGGTTCGTGTCTTCAGGGGAGGTACTCACCGCGCCAAACTACCCCGCGCGCGTGCCCGCTCCCCCGGTCTGCAACCCACCCTCCGTGGCCGGTTCCGGCCACGGCGTGACACACGGCCCCCCGGAAGAACAATCACCCACGCTTGTTTTTCGGTGTGTCCGGTGTCACCCTCGTGTCCATGACCGCTACGTCCCCCCTGTGGGTCGCGAACGCCTCCGGTTTCTACGGGGACCGCTTCGCCGCCGTCCACGAGATGCTCACGGGCGGCCCGGTGGACGTCCTCACCGGCGACTACCTGGCCGAACTCACCATGGCCATCCTCGGCCGAGACCAGCTCGCCGACCCGGGGCGCGGCTACGCCAGGACCTTCCTCGGCCAGATGCGGGACTGCCTGACCCTGATCACGGAACGCCGCGTCAGGGTGGTCACCAACGCCGGCGGCCTCAACCCCCGGGGCCTGGCCGACAGGCTCACCGAGCTCGCCGACGGGCTCGGCCTCGCCCCCCGCATCGCCTGCGTCACGGGCGACGACCTCCTCCACCGGGCGGAGGAGCTCGACCTCGGCAGCCCCCTGACCGCCAACGCCTACCTGGGCGCCTTCGGGATCGCCGCCTGCCTGGACGCCGGGGCCGACATCGTCGTCACCGGACGGGTCACCGACGCCTCCCTGACCGTCGGGCCCGCCGTCTCCCACTTCGGGTGGACCCCGGACGACCTCGACGCGCTCGCCGGGGCCACGGTCGCCGGGCACGTCATCGAGTGCGGGGCCCAGGCCACCGGCGGCAACTACGCCCACGCGGCCGCCCTCCTCCGCGAGGGGCACGACCTGGACCGCCCCGGCTTCCCGATCGCCGAGATCGGCGCCGACGGCAGCGCGGTCGTCACCAAGCACCCCGGCACCGGGGGAGCGGTCACCACCGGGACCGTCACCGCCCAGCTCGTCTACGAGATCGCGGGCGCCCGCTATCCCGGGCCCGACGTCACCACGCGCCTGGACACCGTCCGGCTCACCCGGGAGGGCCCCGACCGGGTCCGGATCAGCGGCACGCGCGGCGAGCGACCGCCCGCCGAGCTCAAGGTGGGGCTGACCGGCCTCACCGGGTTCCGCAACGACGTCGAGTTCCTGATCACCGGGCTGGACGCCGAGGACAAGGCGGCGCTCGCCGAACGGCAGATGCGCGCCGCGCTCGCCCACCGCCGCCCCGAGGACCTGCGCTTCGAGTTCGTTCCCGCCGAGGACCCGCACGGGCCCACCCAGGACGCCGCCACCGCGCGGCTGCGGGTGACCGCGCGCGACCACGACGCGTCCAGGGTCGGCAGGGCCTTCGGGGCGGCCGCCGTCGAGCTGGCCCTGGCCGGGTACGCCGGTTTCCACCTCACCTCGCCGCCGCGCGACGCGCGCCCGGACGGCGTCGCCGCCACGCACGCGCTCGTGCCCGCCGACGAGGTGGAGCACACCGCCATCCTCCCCGACGGGGCCCGGGTGTCCGTCGCCCCCGCCCCCCGGACCCGGCGGCCGGCCGAGGTCCCCGAACCCCCGCTCCCCCCGCCCCTCCCGGAGGGGACGCTGCGCGAGGCGCCGCTCGGCCTGGTCGTGGGGGCGCGCAGCGGGGACAAGGGCGCCGACGCCAACCTCGGCGTGTGGGCGGCCGACGACGACGCCTGGCGCTGGCTCGCCCACACCCTCACCGTCCCCCTGCTGCGCGAGCTGCTGCCCGAGACCGCCGGCCTCGTGGTCACCCGCCACCTGCTGCCCAACCTGCGCGCGGCCAACTTCTGGATCGAGGGCATGCTCGCCCCCGGCAGCGCCCGGCGCGAGGGCCCGGACCCGCAGGCCAAGGGGCTGGGGGAGTGGCTGCGGGCGCGCAGGACCCTGATCCCCGAGAAGCTCCTCCCGGAGGTGGCACGGCAGTGAACGCCCCGACCCCCGCCCTCCCCGGGCCCCGCCGAGCGCACCGGCCCCCGCCGGGGACGGAGCGGCCGTGAGCGTCCTGGGAACCCGGCTCGACCCCGCCTCGCCCGCGTTCGCCGAGGCCCGCGAGGCCATGCTCGCCAAGCTCGCCGAGATCGGCGCCGAACACGCCAGGGCCCTGGCCGGAGGCGGGGAGAAGTACGTCGAACGCCACCGCTCCCGGGGCAAGCTGCTGCCCCGGGAGCGGATCGAACTCCTCCTGGACGAGGGCAGCCCCTTCCTGGAGCTGTCCCCCCTGGCCGCCTGGGGGAGCGACTTCCACGTCGGCGCGAGTGTCGTCACCGGTGTCGGGGTGGTCTCCGGCGTCGAGTGCGTCGTCGTCGCCAACGACCCCACCGTCCGCGGCGGCTCCAGCAACCCGTGGACGCTGCGGAAGTCGGCGCGGGCCGCCGAGATCGCCGAGCAGAACCGCATGCCGATGATCAGCCTGGTCGAGTCCGGCGGCGCCGACCTGCCCACGCAGAAGGAGATCTTCGTCCCGGGCGGACGGACCTTCCGCGACCTGACGCGCCTCTCCGCGGCCGGGATCCCCACCGTCGCCCTGGTGTTCGGCAACTCCACCGCGGGCGGCGCCTACGTCCCCGGCATGAGCGACCACGTGGTCATGGTCCGCGACCGCGCCAAGGTGTTCCTCGGCGGGCCGCCGCTCGTCAAGGCGGCCACCGGCGAGGACAGCGACGACGAGTCCCTGGGCGGAGCCCGCATGCACGCCGAGGTCTCCGGACTCGCCGACCACCTCGCCGAGGACGAGCACGACGCCCTGCGCCTCGGACGGAGGATCGTCGCCCGGCTCAACCACCGCAAACAGGGGCCCGCCCCGCGAGGGGCCGCCGCGGAGCCCCTCCACCCCGCAGAGGACCTGCTCGGCGTCATGCCGCCCGACCTCAAGGTGCCGGTCGATCCGCGCGAGGTCCTCGCCCGGATCGTGGACGGCTCGGAGTTCGACGAGTTCAAGCCCGCCTACGGCAGCGGGCTCGTCACAGGCTGGGCCGAGCTGCACGGCTACCCCGTCGGCGTCCTCGCCAACGACAACGGCGTGCTCTTCAGCGCCGAGGCGCACAAGGCCACCCAGTTCATCCAGCTGGCCAACCGCGCCGACACCCCGCTCGTGTTCCTGCACAACACCACCGGCTACATGGTCGGCCGGGAGTACGAGCAGGGCGGCATCATCAAGCACGGCTCCATGATGATCAACGCCGTCTCCAACAGCACCGTGCCCCACTTCTCGGTGCTCATCGGCGCCTCCTACGGCGCGGGCCACTACGGGATGTGCGGCAGGGCCTACGACCCCCGGTTCCTGTTCGCCTGGCCCAGCGCGCGCTCCGCCGTCATGGGGCCCAGGCAGCTCGCCGAGGTCCTGTCCACCGTCGCCCGCCGGTCCGCGGCCGCGCGGGGGCGCCCCTACGACGAGGAGCGGGACGCCGCCGTCCGCGAGATGGTCGAGAACCAGATCGAGGCCGAGTCGCTCCCCCTGTTCCTCTCCGGCCGGGTCTACGACGACGGGGTCATCGACCCCCGGGACACGCGCACCGTCCTGGGCCTGTGCCTGTCCCACGCCCACAACGCGCCCGTGCGCGGCACCGACCGCTTCGGCGTCTTCCGGATGTGAGCCACAGACCATGAACCACACCCCGCCCCGCCCCGTCACCCGCCTCCTCGTCGCCAACCGCGGCGAGATCGCCCGCCGGGTCTTCCGCACCTGCCGCACCATGGGCATCGGGACCGTCGCGGTCCACGCACCCGGGGAGGAGGGCGCCGCGCACGTGTCCGAGGCGGACACGGCGGTGCGCCTGCCGGTCCCCGGCGGCGGGAGCCCCGTCGACGCCTACCTCGACCCGCACGCCCTGGTCCGCGCCGCGCGCTCCGCGGGGGCGGACGCCGTTCACCCCGGCTACGGGTTCCTGTCCGAGAACCCAGGGTTCGCGCGCGCCGTCACCGGGGCCGGGCTCACCTGGGTGGGGCCCTCCGCCGACGCGGTCGAGCGCATGGGAGCCAAGACCCTCGCCAAGCGGATCGCCCGCGAGGCGGGGGTGCCCGTCGCCGACGCCCTCGACCCGGGGGACGTGCGCCCCGAACACCTGCCCGTCCTGGTCAAGGCCGTCTCCGGGGGCGGCGGACGCGGTATGCGGGTCGTCCACGACCTCGCCGACCTCCCGGCCGAGGCCGCCGCCGCCCGGGCGGAGGCCGCGTCGGCGTTCGGCGACCCGGCCGTGTTCTGCGAGCCCTACGTCCGCCGCGGGCGCCACGTCGAGGTCCAGGTCCTCGCCGACTCCCACGGCGCCGTCTGGGCGCTGGGGGAGCGCGACTGCTCCGTCCAGCGCCGGCACCAGAAGGTCGTCGAGGAGACGCCGGCCCCCGGCCTCCCCGATGGCCTGCGCGAACGGCTGCACGAGGCGGCGCGGGCCCTGGCCCGCGCCATCGGCTACACCGGGGCCGGGACCGCCGAGTTCCTCGTCCCCGTCGGCGGCGGCGCCCTCGGCGACCCCGTCTTCCTGGAGATGAACACCCGCCTCCAGGTCGAACACCCCGTCACCGAGTGCGTCACCGGGCTGGACCTGGTCGAGTGGCAGATCCGGATCGCCGAGGGCGGGGCCCTGCCCGGGGGCGGCCCGCCCGCGCCGCGCGGCCACGCCGTCGAGGCGCGGCTGTACGCCGAGGACCCCCGCGAAGGCTGGCGGCCCCGCACCGGGACCCTGCGGGCCTTCGACGTGCCCGACGCGACCGCCCGGTTCGCGAACCCGGACGGGCACGGTGTGCGCCTGGACAGCGGGGTCGAGCCGGGCGACACCGTCGGCGCCGACTTCGACCCCCTGCTCGCCAAGGTCGTCGCCCACGGACACGACCGCCGTGACGCGGTCCGCCGCCTGGCCTCCGCCCTGGCCGGTGCCCGCGTCCACGGGGTGGGGACCAACCGCGACCTGCTCGTCCGGGTGCTCCGCCACCCCGCGTTCGGGGCCGCCGACGAGCACCCGGACGGGCTCCACACCGGCTACCTCGGCGCCGACCGGCTCACGGCGCTCGCCCAGCCCCTCGCCGACCCGGCCGCCGAACGCCTCGCGGCGCTCGCCGCGTCCCTGGCCGCCGCCGAGGCGGCCCGCTCCCCCCGGGCCGCACCGGGAGGCGTCGGCGGCGCCGCCCCGGCCCCGGGGCCCGGCAGCCCCCTCCCCGCGGGGATCCCCGCCAACTGGCGCAACCTCCCCTCCCGGGCCCACACCCGGGTCCACACCGCCGGGGGCGGCGGAGGCCGCCGGATCACCACCGCCTACCGGACCGTCCGGGGCGCCTACGAGCCCGAGCAGCCCGGCGTGCGCGTCCTCTCCGCGGCCCCCGGCCTCGTCGTCCTGGAGGCCGGCGGCCTGCGCCGCGCCCTCACCGTCCACACCTACGGGGGCGACCCCGACGTCCACGTCGAGTCCTCGCTCGGTTCCGTCACCCTCACCCCCGTCGACCCCCTCCCCGAACCCGAGGCCGCGGTCGACCCCGGCGCCCTGCCCGCGCCGATGCCCGGCACCGTCGTCGCCGTGGACGTCCGCGAGGGGGACCGGGTCGCCGAGGGGCAGACCCTGCTGCGCATCGAGGCCATGAAGATGGAGCACCGCATCACAGCACCCGCCGCCGGTGCCGTCCGGGAGATCCCGGTCGCGGCGGGCCAGAGGGTCCCCGCAGGGGCGCCCCTCGCCGTACTCGACTACGAAGGGCCCCACCCGTGACCGGTGCCATGACCTTCAACGAACCCGCCGAACGCGTCGAGCTGCGCGCAGTCGTGGCCGACTTCGCCGCCGGATACGGGTCCGGCTACTACAGGGCCAGGGCCGGGGAGGGCGAGTACCTCACCGAGCTGTGGCGCGAGGCCGGAGAACTCGGCTACCTGGGCGTCAACATCCCCGAGGAGTACGGGGGCGGAGGGGGCGGCATCGGCGACCTCGCCGCCGTCCTGGAGGAGCTGAGCGCAGCCGGGTGCCCCACCCTCATGATGGTGGTCTCCCCGGCGATCTGCGGCACCGTCCTGGCCCGCTTCGGCACCCCCGACCAGCGGCGCCGGTGGCTCCCGGGCCTGGCCACGGGCAGGACCATCATGGCCTTCGCCATCACCGAGCCCGACGCGGGGTCCAACTCCCACCGCATCACCACCACCGCCCGCCGCGACGGCGACGGGTGGGTGCTCTCCGGCCGCAAGACCTTCATCTCCGGCGTGGACGTCGCCGACGCCGTCCTCGTGGTCGCCCGGATCCGGGACGAGGGCTCCGGCACCCTGTCGGCCGCCCTCTTCGCCGTCCCCACCGGCTCCCCCGGGTTCGAGGCCAGGCGGATCGAGATGGACCTGGTCAGCCCCGACCACCAGTTCCAGCTGTTCATGGACGACGTGCGCCTGCCGGGCGACGCCCTGGTCGGAGACCCCGAGGCCGGGCTCCTCCAGCTGTTCGCCGGCCTCAACCCCGAACGCATCATGGCCGCGTCCCTGGCCGCCGGGAGCGCGCGGCACGCCCTCGACAAGGCCGTCGCCTACGCCAAGGAGCGCACCGTGTGGGGGGACAGGCCCATCGGCGCCCACCAGGGGCTCGCGCATCCCCTCGCCCAGGTCAAGATCGAACTGGAGCAGGCACGCCTGATGACCCAGCACGCGGCGCTCCGCTACGATTCCGGCGACGACGCGGGGGCGGGCGAGGCGGCCAACATGGCCAAGTACGCCGCCGCCGAGGCGTGCGTGCGCGCGGTCGACCAGGCCGTGCAGACCCTCGGCGGCAACGGGCTGGCGAGCGAGTACGGGCTGGGGTCGGCGATTGCCGCCGCCCGCCTGGCGCGCATCGCCCCGGTCAGCCGGGAGATGGTCCTCAACTACGTGGCCCAGCAGTCCCTCGGCCTGCCCAAGTCGTACTGAACGGCGGCCGGCGGACCGTCGGCGCTTCCCCGCGCCCGGTCCGGCGGCCGGACGCGGGATCCCGTCCGCCGCACCGGCCCGGGAACCGCCCAGCGCAGCGAGGGGACGCGACCGTGGACACCGGAGCCGGCCGCGAGCCGAGGCAGGAACGCAGCCGGGCCACCCGGGCCCGGCTGCTCGACGCCGCCGTGGCCTGCCTGGCCGAGCGGGGCGCGGCCGGGGCCACCGTGGGCGCGGTCGCCGAACGCGCGGGCGTGTCCAGGGGGGCAGCCCAGCACCACTTCCCCACCCGGGAGGACCTGTTCCTCGCGGCCCTGCGGTACATGCTCGACAACCGCGGGGAGGAGCTCAGGCGCGGCGCCGCCGCCGTGCCCGAGGGGCCGGGGCGCACCGAGGCAGTCGTGCAGATGGTCGTGGACGCGTTCAGCGGAGTGGACTTCCAGGCCGCCCTCCAGCTGTGGGCCGCGGCCGCCAGCGACCCCGTCCTGCGCGAGCGCATCCTCCCCATGGAGGAGCAGATGGGCCGCGAGGTCCACCGGGCCGCCGTGGACCTGCTGGGCGCCGACGAGTCGGCGCCCGGGGTCCGTGAGACGGTCCAGGCCACCCTCGACCTGGCCCGCGGACTCGGGCTCGCCAACCTCCTCGCCGACGACGGCCCGCGCCGCCGCCGGATCGTGCGCCGGTGGGCGCGCGTGCTCGACGCGGAGCTGCGCGGCGCGCCGGACTGAATCCGCTTCCGGCCCGGCACGGAGGGAGATTATGATCGAACCCCGTCGGGCACGGCCCCGACAGGACGAGAGAGCCCCGGCCGGCCGCCCCCGGCAGCCGGGCCCCCGACAGGACAAGGCGGTGTGACTGGTGAGCGCGGATCCGGGCAGAGACCTCCCCGGCCTGGCCAGGCGGGCCGCGGACGCGTTCGCGGAGAGCGCCGCACGGCGCAGGGACCGCGATTCCCTGGTGGACACCGCCTTCGCGGCGCTCTTCGACCTGTACCGCGCGACGTCGCGGTCCGAGCGGCAGTCCCCGGCGGGACGCCGCTTCAACGCCACCCTGGCCGGACTGCTGGTGAGCGGCAACAACCCCGACCGGCTCAGCCTGTACGTGGTGCGCAGCCAGACGGCGGCCGAGAACGGCCGCCACGAGGGGTACCGCCCGGCCTGCTGGCGCCGGTCCATGCTCCAGCTGCTCGGCGACGAGTTCGTGCCCTGGCAGGAGTTCCTCCGACCCGTGGACCTGGACGCCATCCCGCGCATCGACGAGGCCCTCGCCGGGGTGGCGGGGAGCGCGAGCCCGGTCAGCGAGGAGGAGGTGCCCGACTGGGTGCCCGAGACGCACTGGTGGTGGTGGGAGCCCGCGCGCCTGCGCGGCGAGGAGGCCCCGGACCGCGTGGACAGCGGCACGCTCGACGCCGTCAGGGACTGACCCCGCCGCCCGCCCCCTTCCGCCGCATCCCCCGGAGCAGCACGGCCGAGGCCTCCTTCCCCTGGTCCACCCTGGGGGCCGTGTCCTCCGGGCCCTGCCGGTGGCCCTGTTCACGGCCCTCTTCCAGTGGCCCGTCCGCTTCTTCCTGTTCGACGAGACCTGGAAACAGGCGGCCCGGGGGCGCTCAGGCGCCGGTACGCGAGGCGATGAGGTCCCGGTACCAGGCGAAGGAGTCCTTCGGCGTGCGGACCTGCGTCGCGTGGTCCACGTGCACGAGCCCGAAGCGCTGGTGGTAGCCCTCGGCCCACTCGAAGTTGTCCGTGAGCGTCCACGCGAAGTACCCGCGCACGTCGACGCCGCGCCCGCGCGCCGCCTCGACCGCACCCACGTGCCCCTCCAGGTAGGCGATCCGCTCGGGGTCCGCCACCCGCCCGTCGGGGGCGACGGCGTCGGCGTAGGAGGCCCCGTTCTCGGTGACGTAGAGGGGCGGCAGCGCGTCGCCGTAGCGCTCCACCAGCAGGTCGAGCGTGCGCCCGAGCCCCTCGGGCACCACCGGCCAGCCGAACGCCGTCGTCGGCGCCCCGGGGACCTCGCCGAAGTCGAACGGCAGGCCCGACCCCGGACCGGGCGCGGTCACCACGCTCGGGTTGTAGTAGTTGACGCCGATCCCGTCCACGCTGCCCAGGACCAGTTCCATGTCCCCGTCGCGCACCCCGGGGACCTCCTTCGCCCCGAACGCCGACAGGTCCGGGTGGGCGCCGGTCAGCACCGGGTCGGTGAACAGCCGGTTGTGCAGGGCGTCGTAGGCGTCGGCGGCGTCGGCGTCGGTCGCGGACCCGGTGGCGGGCGCGACGGGGGAGTAGTTGTTGGTGAGCAGGGCCTCCAGCCCGCGCGAGCGCAGCTCCCGGGCGGCGAGCCCGTGCGCGAGCAGCAGGTGGTGGGCCACGCCCAGGACGTCGGACACGTCCAGGGTCAGGCCGGGGGCGTGCACGCCGAACGCGTGCCCGTAGGCCATGTGCACCACGGGTTCGTTGAGGGTGATCCACCGCCCCACGCGGTCGCCGAGGCGGTCGGCGGCGACCGCCGCGTACTCGGCGAAGGCGTACGCGGTGTCGCGCGACCCCCACCCTCCCCCGTCCTCCAGCGCCTGCGGCAGGTCCCAGTGGAACAGGGTCGGCACCGGTGTGATGCCCCGGGCCAGCAGGGCGTCCACGAGCCGGTCGTAGAAGTCCAGCCCGGTCCGGTTCACGGCTCCGCGCCCCTGCGGCGCCACCCGGGGCCAGGCGATCGAGAACCGGTAGGCGTTCACGCCCAGCCGGTCCAGCAGGTCCACGTCCTCCTCCCAGCGGCGGTAGTGGTCGCAGGCCGCGGCGGGGCTGTGGCCGTCGCGGATCGCGCCGGGCCTCTGGGCGAAGGTGTCCCAGACGGACGCGGCGCGCCCGTCCTCGGCCAGGGCACCCTCGATCTGGAAGGCGGAGGAGGCCACCCCCCACAGGAACGGTGACGACATGGACGGACCTGCCTTTCGTGCGTACGCGGTTGCGACGGGGTTCACGGGGTTCACGGGGATCGAGGGGGAGGTCAGGCGACCCCCCTGATCCGCCAGACCAGTACGGCGCCCAACAGCGTGAGCAGACCGCACACGGTGTACAGGACCGGGTATCCGCCCAGGTGGACGACGATCGGCCCGGCGACGGCGGGGGCGAGCACCTGCGGACCGGCACTGGCGATGTTGACGATCCCCAGGTCCTTGGCCCGGCCCCCTGCCGTCGGCAGGACCTCGGTGACCAGCGCGTTGTCCACGGACAGGTAGATGCCGAAGCCCACGCCCAGCACCACCGCGCACGCCAGGCTCATCGGCCAGGTCGGGTACGCGGCGAGCAGGAACGCGGGGACCGCCGATACGACGCCGGACAGGCACACCGGTCCCCGGCGACGGCCGATCCGGTCCGAGACCAGCCCGGCGAGCACGGTCGTGGACACGACCGCCGCCGTGTAGACGAGGATCAGCACCAGCAGGCCGTCCGCCGCCGACGAGCCGGGGAACAACTCTTCGTAGCCCACGCCGTCGCGCAGGAAGTACAGCAGGTAGAGGGTGAACATGGCGTTGCCCGTCTGCATGAGGAAACGGGTCAGCCACGCCCAGCCGAAGTCGGGGTACCGGCGAGGGGACACCCGGAAGCCGCGCCAGAACTCGTGCCAGGGCGGACGCGCCTCCCGGGGCAGTGGCGGATCGGGGGCCAGCAGCGCGAACGGCAGCGCGCACACGAGGGTCAGCGCGCCGATCAGGGCGTAGCCGGGGGCGGGCCCGGTGACCACCACGGTCACCAGGAGCACCGCCACCACCACACCCGCCGACTGGGGGATGCCGATCCATCCGGACACCGCGCCGCGCTGGCGGACCGGTACGCGGTCCGGGACGGCCGCGAGCAGGGTCGCGTTCAGGCAGGACAGCGCGGCCTGGACGAACGACCAGCCCAGCAGGACGCCCAGCACGCCGTCCTGCCGCCCCAGGACCACCAGGCCCAGGGCGCCGAGGGCGGCCCCGGCCAGGATCCAGGGGCGGCGGCGTCCGAACCTGCCGGTGGTGCGGTCCGACAGCGCCCCGACAAGAGGGGTGCCGAGCGTCGAGCAGGCGGCGCCGATCCCGGTCACCCAGGCCAGCGTGGTCTCCTTGCTGTCGGGGGCGATCATCCCGACCTGCTCGGGAAGCAGGACCTGGAGCGGGCCGAAGAAGGCCATCCACATGCCCAGGTTGGCCAGGCTGATCCCGGCCACCCACAGGCGGCGGACGGGCCGGACGGGTTCGGCCAGTGCGGCCGGGACCGGCTGACGGGACGCGGGGGAGGGCTGCGCGGGGGGAGTGCGCACGTGTGACCTACCTAACGTGAATTCGTCTCATGTTAGGCAGGGATCGCTGGGGGCGGAAGGCCCAGGGCCGCGCACATCGGCGCGGTCCGGCGTCGTCGCCATGTAGTCAAGTTTGACCAGTGGCGCGGGAGGGGGCTAGCCTCGATCAGTAGTCAAACTTGATTAATGGAGGGGGTTCCATGGTCGTGCGAGACCCGGTGGCGACACCCGGGGAGCCGGAGGGGCGGATGCGGCCCGACGAGACGACGGTGCCCGTGCTGCCCTGTGTCTCGGCGGAGGAGACCCTGGCGTTCTACCGGGCCCTCGGCTTCGAGGTCACCCACGAGCAGACGAGGCCGTACCTGTACCTGGCGTTCCGGTGGAGCGGGTTCGACCTGCACTTCGGCAGGGCGCCGGAGGGGTTGGACCCGGCCCTGGAGAACAGCGGCGGCTGCCTGGTGATGGTCGACGAGGTCGCGCCCTACCACGCCGAGCTCACGCGGGCGATGCGCGCCGCCTACGGGAAGGTCCTCGCCAGGGGACTGCCCCGCATCACCCGCCACCGGCCCGGGGCGAGCCGCTTCACCTTGATGGACCCCTCGGGGAACTCGATCATCTTCATCCGGCGGGACGAGCCGGCGGAACCGGAGTACGGCGGGTCCGCCTCCCTGGAGGGGCTGGCCAGGGCGCTCGACCAGGTGCGGATCCTCCGGGAGTTCAAGAACGACGACCGAGCCGCCTACCGCAGGGCGAACTCGGCGCTGCGCCGCCACGGCGACGGGGCTCCCGCCGCGGACCGGGCGCTGGCGTACGCGACCCTGGTCGAGCTCTCCGTCGCGCTGGGCGACGAGGCGCAGGCGCGGGAGTGGCGGGCGATGCTCGCCGGGGTCGAGCTCACCGACGAGGAGCGCGAGCGGGTCGGGGCGGAGCTGGGCAACGCCGAGGCCCTCCGGGCCTGGCTGGGCGAGGACGGCGGCGCCGACCGGGTCTAGGACCTGCCGCGCGGCAGCGGGGCGGGGCGCCCGCGGGGTTCGGAGGCACGCGCGCGGAGGTCGGAGGCTCCCGTGCCCCGGGTGCGTGCGGACTTCGTCGCGCGTGACCGGGCACGCGCACAACCAACTAGTCAAATTTGATCAATAGGAGGGTCCGTGACGGAACACGTACCAGCGGTCCGAACCGAGGGCCTGCGCAGGACCTACGGAGACAAGAGGGCCCTCGACGGGCTCGACATGACCGTGCCGCGCGGCACGGTGCACGGGGTGCTCGGACCCAACGGGTCCGGGAAGACCACGCTCGTCCGCACCCTGGCCACCCTGTTGCGGGTGGAGCGGGGCCGCGCCGAGGTGGCGGGGATCGACGTCGGCGCCCGGCCCCGGGAGGTGCGGAAGCGCATCGGCCTCCTCGGACAGCACGCGGCGGTCGACGAGGAGCTGTCCGGCCGCCAGAACCTGGAGATGTTCGGCCGCCTCCACCGCCTGGGCCGGCCCCGCGCCGCGGCTCGGGCCGACGCCCTCCTGGAGCGGTTCGGGCTGGAGGAGACCGGACACAAGGCCGTCGGCGCCTACAGCGGCGGGATGCGGCGCCGCCTGGACCTGGCAGCCTCGCTCATCGTCGACCCGGAGGTCCTCTTCCTGGACGAGCCCACCACCGGCCTGGACCCGCGGGGACGCACCGAGGTGTGGAACGCGGTCCGTTCACTGGTCGGAGGCGGCACGACCGTGCTGCTCACCACCCAGTACCTGGAGGAGGCCGACCAGCTCGCCGACCGCATCTCCGTGCTCGACAGGGGCCGGGTGATCGCGGAGGGCACCGCCGACACGCTCAAGGCCATGGTGGGCGGGGACCGCGTCGACGTCGTCCTGCGCGACCGGGCCGGACTGCCCGGGGCCGCCGCCGTCCTGGCAGAGGTCGCCGTGGCCGGGACCGTCGAGGCGGACGAGGACGCGCGCAGGGTCAGTGCGCCGGTCGCCGACCGGATGGCCGCCCTCACCCACGTGGTCCGGGCGCTCCACGACCGCGGGATCGAGGCGGAGGACCTCACCGTCCGCCGCCCCACCCTGGACGAGGTGTTCATGCACCTCACCGGCGGTCCCGCCGACCGGGTCGACCGGGCGGGCGGAGCGCCGCACGCCGACCGGTCCGGCCACGACGGGAAGGTGTCCGCATGAGCTCCGCGACGTCGTCCGCCGTGCCCCCGGCCCCCTCCCGGGCGCCGGGCCCCGCCTCCGCGTTCGGCTGGTGGCTGGCCGACTCCTGGACCATGACCCGGCGCGAGCTCGCCCGCTGGGCGCGCCGGCCGGTCGGGGTCGCGATCGGACTGGCCTTCCCGGTGATGATGCTGGTCATGTTCGCGCTCTTCCTCGGCGGCAGCATGACGGTCGCGGGGGGAGGCGACTACGGCGAGTTCCTCGTCCCGGGCATGTTCGTGCTCACCATGGCCTTCGGGCTGGAGGGCACGATGACCGCGATCACCCAGGACCTCCAGAAGGGGGTGGTCGACCGCTTCCGGTCCATGCCGATGGCGCCGACCGCGCTCCTGGTGGGCCGCAGCGTCGCGGACATGCTGGAGTCCGTGGTCGGACTGGCCGTCATGGTCGGCGCCGGACTCCTGATCGGCTGGCGCTGGCACGGCTCGCTCGCCGCCGCCCTGGGCGGGGTGGGGCTGCTGCTCCTGCTGCGCTTCGCGATGCTGTGGTGCGGGATCTGGCTCGGGATGATCGTCGGCAGGCCGGGGCTGGTGATGGCCGTGCAGATCCTGGTCTGGCCGGTGGCGTTCACCTCCAGCGCCTTCGCCTCGCCGGAGTCGATGCCCGGGTGGCTCGGCGCGCTCGCGGAGTGGAACCCCATGTCGGCCACCGCCACCGCCGTGCGCGAACTGTTCGGCAACCCCGGCGCCGCAGGGACGTCCTGGCCCGCGGAGAACGCCCTGCTCCTGGCGGTGCTGTGGCCCGCAGCGCTGCTCGCGGTCGCGTTCCCGCTCGCCGCGGCCCGCTTCCGCGGACTGGGCGGCTGAGGACCCCGGTCCCGGCTCCCGCCCTCCGGTCCGCACGGTGTGCGGGCCGGAGGGCGGGCGTGCGCAACGACCGGCGGGCGGGTTCCGCCCTACGGGGCCCCGGGACGGTGCTCCTCGCCGCCCAGGTGGGCGGGGTCGTCGGCGAGGACCCCCGCGTAGGGCTCGCCGCTCTCGCCGGCGAAGACGTACGCACCCCTCTCGATCCGCCCGATCAACCCGCGCGTCCACGCGGCGTCCGACTCCGCGGAGTGCGCCCACAGGCCCATGACCTCGCCGATGTGCCCCATCTGCTCGGGCCCCTCCTCCGGCGGGTAGTACTCGGTCACGCTCCCGCGCCACCCCTCCAGGCCCCGCACCCGCTCCCGCAGGAGGTCCAGGGCCTCCTGCCGGGGCAGGTCCACGACGAAGCCGAGACCGGCCGACAGGACGTCCTGCCTCGCCCGGTGGGACGACACCGCCGCGCGCAGCAGGGCGAAGTACTCCTCGTCGCCCCGCTCCGTGACCTCGTACTCGGTCCGGGGCGGACCGCCCGCGGTGGAGGGGGCCGTCTCGTGGGCGATCAGCAGCCCCTGCCCCGCCATCTGCTTGAGGGCGTGGTAGATCGACCCGGGCTTGGCGGTGGACCACTCGTGCGCGCCCCAGAACTCCAGGTCGTTGCGCACCTGGTAGCCGTGCGCCCGCCCGTGGAGCCGGACCGCCCCGAGGACCAGCAACCGGATGGCCGACATCCACACCCCTCATCTCACCAGCGCGTTCTGCGCCATTCAACTCTGACCGGCATATCCTCCGCGCGCCGTCGCCCCGCGGATCCCACCGACCCCCGCCCCCGCGCCTCCCCGTGCCCGGACGGGGCCCGGCACGGGGGAGGGGCGGCAGCGGGACGGCGGATCAGCCGCGCCGGGGCTGCGGGTCGCCCTGGCGGGCGTGCTCGGAGCCCAGCGCGATCGGAGCGGCCAGCCACTCGTCGCGCAACCCGAACCCGTCGGCGAGCCGGACCGCGTACGGCCGCAGGCCCCGGCACAGGTCGTTCACCGCCTGGGTGACCGCCTTGGCCCGCGCGGTGGAGAGGCGCTCGTGCTCCAGGAACCAGGCGCGGTCCTCCTCCACGACCGACAGCACGTACAGGTCGCACAGCCGGTTGAGGAGCTTGGCGGTCGCCTTGTCGCCGCAGCGGTCGATCCCCGCCACGAACGCCTCCAGGACCACCCGGTCCATGTGCGCGCGGCCCGCGGCGAGCACGTGGTCCTGTGCCCGGTTGAACACCTCGAAGGCGTCGCTGCCGTCCTTGCGCGCCCGGCGCAGGCGCCCGGCCAGGCCCTCGACGACGTGCTTCTCCCGGTCCTCCAGGAGCTCCAGCTGCCAGCCCCGGTTGTAGAGGCTGGCCTCCTCGCCGCGCCCCGGCGCGGCGTCGATCAGGCGGTCGATCAGCGGGAGCGCGGCGGTGCGCTCGATGACCGTCTCGAACACCTTGCCCGCCATGAACCGGGCCAGGCCCAGCTGGTCCAGGTCGCCGAACGAGTCCTGGAAGTTGGTCAGCAGGCCCTTGGTGAGCTGCTGCAGCAGGACGGTGTTGTCGCCCTCGAACGTGGTGAAGATGTCGGAGTCGGCCTTGAGCTGCGGGATGCGGTTCTCGGAGAGGTACCCGGCGCCCCCGCACGCCTCCCGGCACGTCTGGATGGTCGCCGTGGCGTGCCAGGTGGCCACCGCCTTGAGCCCCGCCGCCCGCGACTCCAGCTCGCGCTGGGCGTGGTCGTCGCCCTCCGCCGACCGCGACAGCTCGTGCAGCCGGGTGACCAGCTCCTCCTGCGCGAAGTGCAGGGCGTAGGTGCGGGCCAGCGCCGGCAGCAGTTTGCGCTGCTGCGCCAGGTAGTCGAGGACGCGCACCTCCTGCTCCGGCTCGCCGTCCACGCCCGGGCGGGTGAACTGGCGGCGGGTGTCGGAGTAGCGCAGGGCGATGGCCAGCGCGGCCTTGGCCGCGCTGCCCGCGCCGCCGGCCACGCTGATCCGGCCCCGGATGAGCGTGCCGAGCATGGTGAAGAAGCGCCGGTTCTTGCTCTCGATGGGGCTGGAGTAGGTGCCGTCGGGGGCCACGTCCCCGTACCGGTTGAGCAGGTTGGTGCGCGGCACCCTCACCCGGTCGAACCACAGGCGGCCGTTGTCCACGCCGTTGAGCCCGGCCTTGGGCCCGCAGTCCTCGATGCGCACCCCCGGCGCGGGCCGTCCCTCGCCGTCCCGGATCGGGACCATCAGGGCGTGCACGCCCTGTTCCTCGCCGTCGACCTCCAACTGGGCGAACACCACCGCCATGCGGCCGTCGCGGGCCGCGTTGCCGATGTAGTCCTTGCGCGCCGACTCGTCCGGGGTGTGGACGACGAACTCCTCGGCGGCCGGGTCGTAGACCGCCCGGGTGCGCAGGTGCTGGACGTCCGACCCGTGGCCGGTCTCGGTCATGGCGAAGCACCCCGGAAGCTCCACCGACATCACGCCGGGCAGGTACTCGGCGTGGTGGCGGTCGGTGCCCAGGGCGCGGATCGCACCGCCGAAGAGCCCCCACTGCACGCCCATCTTCACCATCAGGGACAGGTCGGCGACCAGCATCTCGAAGCCGACGACGGAGGCGCCGACGTCGTCGCTGCCGCCCACGGACTCGGGAAAGCCGTACGCGGGAAGGTCCGTCTTGGCCAGGGCCTTGAGCTGGGCGAGCGTGCGGGCCCGGTGGTCCTCCACGGACAGGCCGTGGACGGGGGCGAACAGATCCCCGCGGACGGTGTCGCGGACGTGTTCGCGGACGCGGGCCCAGCGGCCGTCCAGAAGGCCGCGGAGTTCGGCCTCGTCCAGTCTCAGCGCCTGTTCTGTCATGGTCTCCCCCTGGTGGTCCTCGTTGACGCGGCCCGCGCGCCCGCCGCCGCCGCGGTCCGGGGGCGGCACGGCAGCGCGCGGGTCACGGGCCTGTGTCCAAGGTACGGGGACCGGCCGGGGTCAGACGGCCAGGGAGGCGGGTTCGGGCACGGGTCCCGCGACGGGCACGGCGGAGTGCACCCGGCGCAGGAGGTCGTCGAGGGAGAGGCCGAGGGCGGCGGCGATGGAGCCGACGGTGAAGAACGCCGGGGTGGGGATGCGCCCGCCCTCGATCTTGCGCAGCGTCTCGACCGAGATCCCGGCCTGGCGTGCGACGTCCACCATCGTGCGCTCGGCGCGGGCCTGCCGGAGCAGCCCGCCGAGGAGGCGGCCGCGCTCGATCTGGTCTGCGGTCAGCGGTTCACGAACCATGCGACGAGTCTAACGCCCCCGCGCCAGGGTTCTATAGCAATACCGGTATAGTTATTCGACGGTGTGGCCGGTGCGCGGCCGGCGCGCCCGCACACCGCCGTCACACCGCCGGGAGGACGCCGCGGCGGGGTGCGCCGCACCGGCTGCCCCGCGTGTCACGCCAGGCCGGGCACGTCCAGCTCCAGACTGCCGGCCCCGGTGTCGAGCACCGCGGGTACGCCGAGCGGGACGGTCAGCTGGGCCGCGCAGTGGCCGAACTCCAGACCCCACAGCACCGGGACCCCCAGGGGCTCCAGGCGCTCCCGCATCAGGTCGGCGATCACCCCCGGGTCCGGCGGGCAGTCGGTCCACGTGCCCAGCGCGACCCCGGCCACCCCGTCCATCCACCCGGTGCGCAGGAGGTGGGTGAGCATCCGGTCGAGCCGGGCCACGTCCTCGCCGACGTCCTCCAGGACCAGGATCCCCCCGGAGGCCGACAGGCGGCTGTGCGGTGTCGCCAGGCCGTCGTTGAGCAGGCTGAGGTTCCCGCCGAACGTCACGCCCCGGGCCCGCCCCGGCACCAGCGCGTGCGCGCCCGGCGAGGTCAGCACGGTGCGGCGCTCGGGGCGGAACAGGGTCGTGCGCAGCTCGTCCTGGGCCACCGCGTCGCCCACGAAGTACTTGGTGCCCACCACCGGCCCGTGCACCGTCGCCACGCCCAGCTCGACGGCGAACGCCTCGTGCAGCGCCGTGATGTCGCTGAACCCGACCAGCGCCTTGGGCGCGGCACGCCTCATGGCGTCGAAGTCCAGCAGGTCCAGCGTCCGGTGCGCCCCGTCGCCGCCGCGCACGCAGAGCACCGCGTCCACGTCCGGGTCGCACCAGGCCTCCTGGAGGTCGGCGGCCCGGGTCGCGTCCTCCCCGGCGAGGTAGGGGAGCTGCGGGTGCCGGTCGCGCACGTGCGGGGCGTGCCCCACCTCCAGGCCCCAGCCGCGCAGCACCTCCGTGGCCGCGTCCAGCTGCGCCGCGGGGACGGGGCTGCACGGTGCGACCAGGCGCACCCGGCCGCCCTCGCGCAGGCGCGGCGGCCGTACCAGCTCCCGCACCCCCCGGCGCTCCCCGGACGGCGCCCCCGAGACCCGGCCGCCCGGATCCGGACGCCCCTCCACCACGGTGCCGAACCCGTCCAGCTCCTCGCCCACCCCGGTCACTTCGCCCACGTCCCACCCTCCGTCGTCCGTGTTCCCACCGCACCGCGCACGGGCACGGCACGCACCCGCCCGTCCCGTCGTCCGGGCCGGGCGCCCGGCCGGCCCTCTCCGCCGGACCCGGTCCCCCCAGCATGTCCGGCGCGCGCGCTCCGCGTCGCGACGGCTCGCTCAGGCGCGCAGGAACGTGTCCAGCGCGCGCACCCCGAACCGCAGCCCGTCCACCGGGACGCGCTCGTCCACCCCGTGCAGCAGCTTGGTGTAGTCGAGCCCGGCGGGCTGCGCCAGGGGGGAGAAGCCGTAGCAGTCGATGCCCAGCCGGGAGAACACCTTGGCGTCCGTGCCGCCGGCCAGGCACACCGGCACCACGTGGGCGCCGGGGTCGTGGGCCAGCAGCGCGGAGCGCAGGGCCCCGAACACCGGCGAGTCCACGGGCGCGTCCACCGGGGGCGAACCGTGGGCGTACTCCCAGGACACGCGGTCGCCGGTGAGCTCGCTCATGGTGACCGCGAACTGGTCCTCGGCCCCCGGCAGGACCCTCCCGTCCACGGCGGCGGTGGCCTCCCCGGGCACCACGTTGACCTTGTACCCGGCCGAGAGCATGGTGGGGGCCGCGCTGTTGCGCGTGGTCGGGCCGATGAGCCCCCCGGCCACGCCCAACCGGGAGACCAGCGCGTCCAGGGCCTCGGCGGTGTCGGTGTCGCCGGGGGTCCTGTCCACCCCCAGCGCCGACGCGATCGCGTCGATCGACGCCCGGGTGACCGGTGTCAGGTGCAGCGGCCACTCGTGCCGGTCGATGCGGGCGATCGCCTCCGCCAGCGCGCCGACCGCGTTGTCGCGGGGCGGGCGGGAGCCGTGGCCCGCGGTCCCCTTGGCCCGCAGGGTCAGCCAGGCGCTGCCGCGCTCGGCCGCTCCCACGGGGTAGAGGCGGACGGGGCGCCCGTCCGCGTCGCGGGCGTGGACGGTCTCCCCGCCGCCCTCGCCGATCCCCGCGGAGCAGCCCTCGAACAGGCCGGGGTGCTCGCGCACCAGGTGGTCGGCGCCGTAGGCGGCGCTGTCCTCCTCGTCGGCGACGAACGCCAGCACGATGTCGCGGCGGGGCCGCAGCCCGTGCCGGGCCCAGTGGCGTACGACGGCGGTGACCATGGCGATCGTGTTCTTCATGTCCACCGCGCCGCGTCCCCAGAGGGCGGGCACGCCCGTGACCGGGCAGTCGGCGACCTCCCCGGAGAAGGGCGGGACGGTCCAGTCGGAGGCCTCGGCGGGCACGACGTCCAGGTGGCCGTGGACCAGCAGGGCGGGTGCGCCGGGGTCGGTGCCCGGGACGCGGGCGACCACGTTGGAGCGCCGGGGGGCGGCTTCCAGGAGGACCGGGTCCAGTCCCGCGTCCGCCAGGGCCTCGGCGGTGAACTCGGCGGAGGCGCGTTCGTCGCCGTCGCCGCCGCCGCGGTTGGTGGAGTCGCGGCGGATGAGCTCGCGGGCCAGGTGGAGGGCGTCGTCGCCGGCCGCGGCGAGAGCGTCGGTGCTGTCTGGGGAGGGTGTGACGGGGTGGCCCACGGGCGCGGCCTCGCTCTCGGTGCGGTGGTGCGGACAGGGGACGACCGCGTACCCGGCGGCGGTCCCCGCCACAGTTCTACCCGTAGTGGGCTTCCATCGCATTCGATATCAGCGTGGTCACCGCCTTGAAGCACCGGATCATCTCGTAGGCGTCGGGCGAGGTGTACCGGACACGCCGGACCCCGGTGCGGGTGACGCCCGGCACGATGGCGGCGGCCTGGGCGAGATGCGCGGAGTCCACCTCGACCTCGACGGCCCTGGGGGAGGGGGCGGCCGGCTCCACCCGCCCGGCCAGCAGCATGGCGCCGCGGGCCCCCGCCCTGATGTCCCGCGCGGTCCGCGCGGGCGGACGGCAGCGGGCGGCGTACCGGCTGACGTGGTCCTTGACCGCGACCGTGCGCGCGAACGGAGCGTAGGAGGCGGCGTCCTCGCAGGCGCGGTCGTCCCCCGTCACGAGGATGACGGGGGTGCCGTACTCGGCGACGACGGCGGCGTTGAGGCGGCCCTCGCCGGCCGGTTCGCCGTCCAGCCACACACCGGTCACCGCGTTGGGCAGGTAGGTGTGGGCGAGCACGCCCTCGTCGCCGGCGCCGCAGTGGTACCCGAGGAAGACCACGCCGTCGCAGTCCCCCGACTGCACGCCCTCGACCATCGAGAGCTCCTTGTGGCGCCCGGTGATCATGGTGGCCTCGCCGTTCAGCTCCTCCAGCAGGAGGTTGCGCATGGTGGAGTGCGCCTCGTTGACGAGCACCTCGGTCGCGCCGCCCTCGAACAGCCCCTCCACCGCGGCGTTCACGTCGCTGGTGAACATGGACCTGCAGCGCTGCCACTGCTCGGTGCCGGGTTCGACGTCGGCGGGCCAGGTGACGCCGGTGGCGCCCTCCATGTCGGCGGAGATGAGAATCTTCACCCGGACGACACTACGCCCCGGCCCGGCGGGAGATCCACAGGCGCGGGGTCACCCTTGCGACACGGGGCCGGGCCCCGCGGCGTCCGACGCACGGGGCACCGAGGCGCGGGCCGCGCGCCGGACGGGGCCGGCGCACCGGGGCACGCCGCGGGAGGACGAACGGGCCCCGGAGCGGCGCTCCGGGGCCCGTGGACGCCGCGCGCCTACGGCAGGGTGAGGATCTCCGTGCCGGTCTCGGTGACCACCAGGGTGTGCTCGAACTGGGCGGTCCACCTGCGGTCGGCGGTGACGGCGGTCCAGCCGTCGTCCCACATGTCGTACTCCACGCCGCCGAGCGTGATCATCGGCTCGATCGTGAAGGTCATCCCCGGCACCATCACGGTGTCCGCGCGCGGGTCGTCGTAGTGCGGGACCACCAGGCCCGAGTGGAACTCGGGTCCCACGCCGTGGCCGGTGAAGTCGCGGACCACGCCGTAGCCGAACCGCTTGGCGTACGACTCGATGACGCGGCCGATCACGTTGATCCGGCGGCCCGGCCGGCACGCCTTGACGGCGCGCATGGTCGCCTCCCTGGTCCGCTCGACCAGGAGCCGGTTCTCCTCCGACACGTTCCCCGCGAGGAAGGTGGCGTTGGTGTCGCCGTGCACGCCGTCCTTGTACGCGGTGATGTCGATGTTGACGATGTCCCCGTCGGCCACCTCGGTGTCGTCCGGGATGCCGTGGCAGATCACCTCGTTGAGGGACGAGCACAGCGACTTCGGGTAGCCCTTGTACCCGAGCGTGCTGGGATAGGCCCCGTGGTCCAGCAGGAACTCGTGGCCGACCCGGTCCAGCTCGTCCGTGGTCACCCCCGGCCGGACGTGCCTGCCGACCTCCTCCAGGGCCTGCGCCGCGATCCTGCCCGCCACCCGCATCCGCTCGATCGTCTCGGGCGTCTGCACGTCGCCCAGAACGCCCTCCACCGGGTACTTCTGACCGACGTACTCCGGGCGGACGATGGAGGGGGGAACCGAACGTTGGGGCGAGATGCGCCCAGGCACCAGCGGAGTAGTCATGGAGACTGATTGTAGTTCGTGGGCGTGCCCGCCCGGCGTCGGCGAGGCGCCGGCCGGTGGTGTGAGGAGCACCCCACTCCGGGTAGACCCGCGACGAGGACCGACCGACAGGAGGCGGACGCGAGTGAACGACGTACAGGACGACGGCTGGTGGTACTGCCTGACCCACAACAGGGTCGAGCACGGCGCCGGATGCCCGAACCGGGAGAGGATGGGCCCGTACCCCGACGAGGCCACGGCGGCCCGGGCGCTGTCGATCGCGGCCGACCGCAACGAGGAGTGGGACGCCCAGGACGAGCGCGAGGCGGACGGCGGTTCGTGAAGGGTCCGCGGGCCAGGGCGGCAGCGGCTCTGACAGGATCGGGCCATGACTGAAGAGAGCACGCCCGAGAGCGCTGACACCGCCGGGCAGACCATCGCGGTCCTGGGCGGGACCGGCGACCAGGGGCGCGGCCTGGCACGCCGGTTCGCGCTGGCGGGCCACACCGTCGTCATCGGGTCCCGCAGCGCGGAGCGGGCGCAGAAGGCCGCGCGAGAGCTGGTGGAGGCGGAGTCCGCGCGGATCGACGTCCGCGGCCTGGACAACGACGCCGCCGCGGCGGCGGGCGACATCGTCATCGTCGCCGTGCCGTGGGACGGGCACAGGGAGTTGCTGGAGGGCCTGGTCGAACCCCTCGCGGGCAAGATCGTGGTCGACTGCGTCAACCCGCTCGGGTTCGACGAGAGGGGCCCGTACGCGCTCGACGTCGCCGAGGGCAGCGCGGCCGAGCAGGCGGCCCGGATCCTGGAGGGGAGCCGGGTCACGGCCGCCTTCCACCACGTGTCGGCGGTGGTGCTGCTCGACCCCGGGGTCGAGCAGGTGGACCTCGACGTCCTGGTGCTGGGCGAGGACCGCGCCGCCACCGACGAGGTGCGCGCCCTGGCCGGGCGGATCCCCGGCGTGCGCGGGGTCTTCGGCGGGCGTCTGCGCAACGCTCACCAGGTCGAGGCGCTCACCGCCAACCTGATCGCGGTCAACCGCCGGTACAAGACCCACGCGGGCCTGCGTATCACCGGTCTGTGAACCCCGTGCGCGCGTCGGGGCCGCGGGGAGGCGCTCCCCGCGGCCCCGGCCCGGGGCGGCGGCTCAGGAGAGCCAGTCCTTGACCTTCCCGACCAGGGCGGCCGGGTCGCCGCCGACGGGGGTGACGTTGAGCTGGGTGACGCCCGCGGCGCGGAAGGCCTCCACGCGCTCGCGCACGTAGGACTCGGGGCCGACCAGGTTGGTCAGCTCCACGAACTCCTCGGGCACGGCCGCGGCGGCCTCGTCCTTCCTGCCGTCCAGGTACAGGTCCTGGATCCGCTCGGCCGCCTCCTCGTAGCCGTAGCGGCGGGCGACCGTGTTGTAGAAGTTCTTCCCCTTGGCGCCCATGCCGCCGACGTACAGCGCGATCATGGGGCGCACGAGGTCGAGCAGCTTCCGGGTGTCCTCGTCCTCGCCGATGGCGAGCAGGCCCCCGGCGGTGATCTCCAGCCCGCCCAGGGAGGGGTCCCGCTTCGCCCGCCCCTCGGCCAGGGCCTCGCCCCACACCAGGTCGGCCTTCTCGGGGATGAACAGGTGGGGGAGCCAGCCGTCGGCGATCTCGGCGGTCATCGCCACGTTCTTCACGCCCAGCGAGGCCACGTGGACGGGGATGTCCGGGCGCCGGGGGTGGTTGATGATCTTGAGGGGCTTGCCCAGCCCGGTGCCCTTCTCCGGCGGCAGCGGGATCTGGAAGACGGAGCCGTCGTGGGTGAGGCGGTCCTCGCGCGCCCAGACCCTGCGGCAGATCTCGATGGTCTCGCGGGTGCGGGCGAGGGGCCTGGTGTAGGGGACGCCGTGGAAGCCCTCGACGACCTGCGGTCCGCTGGCCCCCAGGCCGAGGACGGCCCGTCCGCCGGAGAGGTCGTCGAGCCCGGCGGCGGTCATCGCGATGAGGGTGGGAGTGCGGGTGTACATCGGCAGGATGGCCGAACCGATCGCCACGGTCTCGGTGCGGGCGGCGATGTACCCCATCAGGGTGGGGCTGTCGAACCCGTAGGCCTCGGCGACCCACACGGTGTCGAGCCCGGCCCTCTCCAGCTCGACCACCCGGTCGACGGAGGCCTTGGGGTCACCCGCGTACTGGAGCGGCATCGAGATGCGCATGTGTGTCCTCCCGGGAGGGCCGGACCCCGGCCCGTGTGGGTGCTGGGTACGGGAGCAACTCTACTGCCGAGTACCGTTCGGCCTGTGGTCCGGCCCACACCCCTGCGACCCCTCCGGGGAGGCGCCCCGGACGCCCCGGGACGGCCCCGGCCGCCGCCGGCCGGGGCCCCGGCCGGCGGCGGGGGCGGTCAGCGGGGGGAGTCGCCGGTGACCAGCGGCAGGGACGGGTCGGCGGCCCACGCGGTCATCGAGCCGTCGTAGACGGCGACGTCCTCGCGGCCGACGAGCGCGAGCGCGTGCGCGACCCCCGTGGCCGCGATGCCCCCGCCGCAGTACGTGACCGGGGTGACCCCGGGGTCGAGGAGGCCCGCGCCGTCGAAGAGGGCGCGCAGCTCCTCCACCGGCCTGAGCCTGCCGGTCTCCGGGTCGAGGACCTCGCCGACCGGCAGGTTGACGCTGCCGGGGATGTGGCCGTCGCGCGCGTAGGTGTGCTTGTCGCCCCTGTAGGTCTCCGGGTCGAGCACGTTGACCAGCACCGTCCTCCGGTCGTCGACGGCCGCGGCCACCTCCTCGGTGGAGCGCAGCAGCTCGGGGCGCCGCTCGGCCTGGAAGGCCATGGGGACCGGGGTGGGGGTGGGCTCGTCCGTGACCGGCAGGCCGGCGGCCTTCCAGGCGCGCAGCCCGCCGTCGAGGACCACCGCGCCGTCGAAGCCCTCCAGGCGCAGCTGCCACCAGAGGCGGGTCGCCCAGAACCCGGTGCTCCGGTCGTAGACCACGACCGTGCGGCCGGGCCCGATCCCCAGTGCGCCCGCGCTGACCGCGAACTTCTCCGAGGGCGGCACGGTCCACGGCGCGGGGGCCCCGGTGTCCGCGAAGTCGGTGGTCAGGTCGGCGAAGAGGGCGCCCGGGATGTGCTCGGCCTCGAAGCCCGGCCGGCCCGACTCCACCGTGTAGGGGCCCTCGTCGGGAACGGACAGGAGGGTGGTGGAGTCGACGACGACGAGGCCCTTGTCGTCCAGGTGGTCGGAGAGCCACTCCACGCTGACGGTGGGTGCGGTGCGTTCTGTCATGGTGCGTACCCCTGTATCCGAGAAGTCCGTTCAGGAACGCATGGTATCCGGCGGGTGGCGAAAGCCCTGGTGGCGGTGGTCACCGGGGCCGCGCCGGCCGCGCGGATCACCGCCGCGCCCCGTACGGGGGACCGCCGGCCGGGGCGCACGCACCCCGGCCGGCGGCCGTCGTCCCGCCGCCGGCGCCCCTACCGGGACGCCGGTCCTGCGCTCCCCGCTCAGCTCGCGTAGGAGTGGCGCTCCTCCGGGAAGGCCCCGCTGACGACCTCGTCCGCGTAGGCCGAGGCCGCGTCGCGCAGCGTCTCGTGCAGGTTGGCGTAGGTCTTGACGAACTTCGCCACCTTCGGGCTCAGCCCGGCCATGTCCTGCCACACCAGCACCTGGGCGTCGGTGGACGGACCCGCGCCGATGCCGACGGTCGGGATGGAGAGCTGCTCGGTGACCTGCGCGGCCACCTCGGCGGGCACGCACTCCAGGACGACCGCGAACGCCCCCGAGCGCTCCATCTCCTTGGCGTCCTTGAGCAGCCCGGCGGCGGCCTCGCCGCGGCCCTGGACCCTGTACCCGCCCAGCGTGTTGACCGACTGCGGGGTCAGGCCCAGGTGCGCCATCACCGGGATCCCGGCGGACACCAGCAGTTCCACCTGGGGTGCGACCGCGCGGCCGCCCTCCAGCTTCACCGCCTGGGCCCGCCCCTCCTTCATGAACCGCGACGCCGACTCCAGCGCCTGCTGGGGGGAGGACTGGTAGGAGCCGAACGGCAGGTCGGCGACCACCAGTGCCCGCCGGGTCGAACGGGACACGGCGGCGGTCAGGGGGACCAGTTCGTCCACGGTGACCGGGACGGTCGTGTCGTAGCCGTAGACGACGTTCGCGGCCGAGTCGCCGACGAGCAGCACCGGGATCCCGGCCTCGTCGAAGACCCGGGCGGTGAGGGCGTCGTAGGCGGTCAGCATGGGCCAGCGCTCGCCGCGGACCTTGGCGGAGGCCAGGTCGCGGACGGTGACGCGGCGGCTGGTGACGCCGCCGTACAGGGAGTTGCCCGCGGGCGGGGTGTTGGCTGTGATGGTCATGGCGTGTTCTTCCTCCGTCGTCTCGAAGCACCTCGGCGGGTGTCCCCGGACATGTGGACGAATGATGGTCCGCGCTCGCGCGCGTGAGGGCCGTGGGGCCCCGGTGCGGCCCTCGTGGAGGGGGCCGGGCGGTGCGGCGCCGGTGTCCCGGAGGGCTTCCGACCGCCGTGGCCGACGGTGCGGAACCGGTTCCTGCCGCCACACGGAAGCATCATCGCATGCCTGCGACACGCGTCTCCTCGCGGGATACAACCGGATTGCGCCGCCTGCTCATTCCCTGTACCTCTTGTTGCGGAAGGGCCTGCGGGGGTGAGCCGTCATACCGGTTGCGCCACCGGGCGGGACACCGTCGGCCGCGACGGGTGCCACGGCCCGAACCGCCCATCGGGGTCCCGGCAGCGGAGGTGGCGCGTGGACGCACAGACGGCATACCGGCGAAGATGGGGCGGGCTGGCGGTCCTGGTCATCTGCCTCCTGGTGATCGTCGCGGACAACACGATCCTCAACGTGGCGCTGCGCGTGCTCTCCGACCCGGAGGCGGGTCTGGGGGCCAGCCAGTCGCAGCTGGCCTGGGCGATCAACTCCTACACGCTGGTCTTCGCGGGGCTGCTCTTCGCCTTCGGCGTGATCGGCGACCGCGTGGGGCGGCGCCGCATGATCGTGGCCGGCCTCACCGTCTTCGGGGCGGCGTCGGCCCTGTCGGCCTACTCGCAGAGCCCCGAGCAGCTCATCCTCGCCCGTGCCGCCATGGGGCTCGGCGCGTCGATGGTGACGCCGCAGACCCTGTCGGTCATCACGAACGTGTTCCCGCCCGAGCAGCGCGGACGCGCCATCGGGATCTGGGCGGGCTCGGTCGGACTCGCGATGGCGATCGGCCCCTCGGCGGGCGGACTGCTCCTGGAGAACTTCTGGTGGGGATCGATCTTCCTGATCAACGTGCCCTTCGTCGTTCTCGGACTGGCACTGGTGTTCTTCCTGATCCCGGAGTCGAGGGACGCGGACCCGGGGCGGCCCGACGTCCTCGGCGTGCTGCTGTCCATCCCCGGCCTGGTGCTCCTGATCTACGGCATCATCACCGCGGGGGAACGGGCCTCGCTCGCGGACTGGGACGTGTGGGGCGCGCTGGCCGGAGGCGTGGCCGTGCTCGCGCTGTTCCTGGTGCACGAGTCCCGGACCGAGGACCCGTCCCTGGACGTGCGCTTCTTCCGCGACCCCCGGTTCAGCGTCTCCATCGCCACCATCATGGTGATGTTCTTCAGCATGTCGGGGATCATCTTCTTCCTGAGCTTCTACTGGCAGAGCGTCCGGGAGTTCTCGCCCTTCGCCGCGGGCCTGCTGGTGCTGCCCGCGGCCGTGGGGCAGATGGTCATGGCGCCGCTCAGCCCGACCCTGGTGCGCCGGGCGGGGCCGCGCGTGGTCGCCGCCTGCGGGGTGCTCGGGGTGTGCTCGAGCTTCGTCTTCTTCACGCAGCTGGAACCGGACACGCCGCTCCCGCTGATCATCGGCTTCTTCCTCCTCCAGTCGGGGTCGATGGCGGTCGTGCTGACACCCGCCACGGACGCGATCATGTCGTCGGTCCCGCCGGGCAAGGCCGGGGCGGCCTCCGCCGTGCAGAACACGGTCCGCCAGGTCGCGACCGCGATGGGGGTCGCGATCCTGGGGGCGGTCATCTCCTTCCGCTACCGGGCGGGGATCACCGGGAGCCTCGACCGGTTCGCGCAGGAGGAGGGCGGCGACCGGCCGGACCCCGGTGAGCTGCGCGCGGCGGGGGAGTCGATCGAGGGCACCCTGGCGCTCGCCCGCGGCGCGGGCGAGGCCGGCCGTGCGCTGGTCGGCCCCGCCAAGGAGGCGTTCATGACGGGGCTGCACACCGCCGCGACGATCTCCCTGTGCTTCGGCCTGGTCGGACTGGTGGTGGTCCTGGTCTGGATGCCCCGCGAGGCCGGCCGCCACCAGGAGGCGGACGCCCCGCGGGGCGGGGACGCCGGGGCGAGCTGAGGACGGCGCCGGGAGGGGACCCCGCACACCCGGCCCGTGCCGGCGGGGCCGGGGACGCCGGCCGACGCGCGGGGCGGGGCCGGTCGCCTACGTTGGGGGCATGCGCCTGACCGCCTTCACCGACGTCTCCCTGCGACTGGTCATGCGGCTCGCGGTGGCGGGGGACGGCGAGCTCCTCACCACGAGGACCGCCGCCGGCATGCTCGCCGTGCCGTACACGCACATGGCCAAGGCCGTGGCCCGCCTGTCCGGCATGGGGATCGTGGAGACGCGGCGCGGCCGCAACGGCGGGCTGCGCCTGACGGAGGAGGGGCGGCGGACCCCGGTCGGGTCGATCGTGCGCGCCCTGGAGGGCGGGGGAGACCTCGCCGGCTGCGAGGACGACCCGCCCTGCCCCCTGCGCGCGGCCTGCCGCCTGCGCGGCGCCCTGCGCGACGCGCGCGAGGCGTTCTACTCCTCCCTCGACGCCGTCACCGTGGAGGCGCTGGTGGCGCCGCCGACCCGGGACGCGCTCTCCCTGCTGCGCCCGGAACAGGCGGCCGGGCCCTCCGCCTGACCCCGGCCCGGGCGGGCCGCGTGCGCTCCCGCGCGCCCGGGGCGGGCCGGCCGTCCACAGCCCCTGGCGGAGGCCGCCCGTCCGCGGTTGCATGGATACAGGGGGTGCTCCGGCCCCGCCCGCACCGTGCTGCCCTCCCGCCACCGGCCCCGCTCCCCGCCGGTCCCGGCTCCCGTGCCGCGTGTGGCGAAGGTCTCCGCGCGGGCGCCCCCGGTACGCCGCCGGGACCGGGACGCGACCTCCGCCCCCGGCCGGAGGGGTCCGAGGTCCCGGCAGGCACGGCCGCACGGCCCTGGCGCCGGGGCCCCTCGTGCCGCTCCCGCCCCCTCGCGCCTGCGGCGACGCGCCCTCCCGGGCCGCGGCGGGGCCCCGGAGGAGGACCCCCGGGGCAGGTCCTCCGCGACCGGATTTAATGTGCATTTCAGATACCAATTATCTGATCCGGGAGGGTTCCACGCCTCCCGGCGAAGGAGGACGGCACATGCTCTCCACCGAGTCCGCGGCCACGGTCCGGGCCACCATCCCCGTCGTCGCCCGGTCGCTGGACACCATCACGGCCCGGTTCTACGAGACGATGCTCGGGGACCGCCCCGAACTCCTCGACGGCATGTTCAACCGGGGCAACCAGGCCTCCGGCGAGCAGCGCCGGGCCCTGGCCGGGTCGATCGCCGCCTTCGCCACCGCGCTCCTCGACCACCCGGACGAACGCCCCGACGCCCTCCTCTCCCGCATCGCCCACAAGCACGTCTCCCTCGGGGTCACCGAGGACCAGTACGCGGTCGTGCACAAGTACCTCTTCGGCGCCATCGCCCACACCCTCGGCGACGCCGCCACCCCGGAGGTCGTCTCCGCCTGGGACGAGGTGTACTGGCTCATGGCCGGGGCGCTCATCGCCCTGGAGGCCCGCCTGTACGCCGCGGCCGGGTGCGCCGGACGCGACGTCTGGCGCCCCTGGCGGGTGGCCGAGCGCCGCGAGCAGACGCCCGACACCGTCTCCCTCACCCTCGAACCCGGCTTCGGCGACCCGGTCCCCGACTTCCTGCCCGGCCAGTACGTCAGCGTCCGGGTGCGCATGCCCGACGGCGTGCACCAGGCCCGCCAGTACTCCCTGAGCGGCTGGGACGGCAGGCGCCGCCGGATCACCGTCAAGCGGCTGCGCGCCGGCGAGACCCCCGCAGGGGAGGTCTCCACCCTGCTGCACGACACCGCCGGCGCCGGCGACACCCTCATGGTGTCCGCCCCCGCGGGCGACGTCGCCCTGTCCGGGGGCGACCACCCCCTCCTGCTGGTCTCCGCCGGGATCGGCTGCACCCCGATGGTCGCCATGCTCCACCGGCTCGCCGAACAGCACAGCACCCGCCGGGTCCTCGTCCTGCACGCCGACCGCGGGCCCGCGGATCACGCGCACCGCGACGAGACCGCCGCGCTGGTCGGCGAGCTCCCCGGGGCGAGCCTCCGGACCTGGTACGGGAGCGGCGGCGACGGGCGCATGGACCTGTCCGGGGTCGGGGTCCCCGAAGGCGCCGAGGCCTACCTGTGCGGGCCCCTGCCGTTCATGCGCGACGTGCGCGCGCAGCTGCTCCGCGCCGGGGTGCCCGCACGCCGGGTCCGCTACGAGGTCTTCGGCCCCGACCTGTGGCCGGGCGCGGCCTGACCTCCGGGAGGGCGGCCCCGGTTCCGGCGCCGCCCTCCCGGGCGCGGCGCCGGGCGGCCGTCGGCCCGGAGGCGCCGCCACTGGGCGACCCACCGCGAAACCGACATACTGAACGGCATGCAGTCCCACGGCCCCTCCCCCGTCCTCGTCGGACGCGACCGCCTGCTCGCCCGCCTCGCCGGGGACGGGCGCCACGCCCGGACACACGGCGCCCGTGCGACGCTCGTGTGCGGCGAGGCCGGGGTCGGCAAGTCCCGGCTCATCGAGGAGTACCTGGCACGCGCGGACGCGGGCCGCACAGCGGTCGGCGGCTGCCTCGAACTCGGCGCCGACGGCGTCCCGTTCGCCCCCTTCACCACTCTGCTGCGCCACCTCGCCCGGGAGGAGGGCGCGCCGCCCTCCGCCGCCCACAGCCGGGAACTGGCCCGGCTCCTCCCCGAACTCGGCCGGGCTCCCGAGGGGGCGGACGACGGCCGCGCCCGCCTCTTCGAGTCCGTCCTGACCTTCCTGGAGGAGCGCTCCCGCCCGGGCGGACTCCTGGTCGTCGTGGAGGACCTGCACTGGGCGGACGCCTCCACGCGCGACCTGCTCGTGTTCCTCCTGCGCAACCTCGGCGACGTCCCCGTCCACCTGCTGGTCAGCGTGCGCACCGACGACATCCACCGCACCCACCCCCTGCGCGGGCTCCTCCCCGAACTCGAGCGCCTGCCCCGCGTCGGCCGACTCGACGTCGGCCCGCTCGACCGCGACGCGGTCGCCGCCCAGGCGTCCGCGCTCCGCGGCGGGGCACTCGACCCCGCCGCCCTCGACCTCCTCCTCGAGCGCACCGGCGGCAACCCCCTGTTCGTGGAGTCGTTCCTCCACAGCCAGGACCCCACCGGAGGACCCATCCCGGAGGGACCCCGCGGCCTCCTCCTCGCCACCGTCGAACGCCTGCCCGACACCACCCGGCGCGTCCTCGGCCTGGCCGCCACCGCGGGGGACCGGGTCGACCACCCCCTCCTGGCCGCCGTCGCCCTCAGGTCCGGGCTCACCGAGGAGCAGCTCGACGACGCACTGCGCCGCGCCGCCGACGCCCGGGTGCTGCGCGCCACCGACGACGGCTACGCCTTCCGGCACGCCCTCCTCGCGGAGGCCGTCCACACGGACCTGCTGCCCGGCGAGCGCGTCCGGGCCCACCGCCGCTACGCCGAGGCCCTCGCGCAGGGGGTGCCGGGCATGTCCGCCGCCGACACCGCCGTCCAGCTCGCCCACCACGCCCACGCCGCCCGTGACCAGCCCCTCGCCCTGACCGCCGCCTGGCGGGCCGCCGACCACGCGTCGAGCGCCGCCGCCCACCCCGAGCACCTGGCCCTGCTCGAACGCGTCCTGGAACTGTGGGACCTGGTCCCCGACGCCGCCTCCAGGGTCGGGAAGCCGCGCGGCGAGGTGCTGCGCCGTGCCTCCCGCGCCTCCCTGGACGCCGGGCACCCGCGCCGCGCCGTCGACCACGCCACCGACGGGCTGCGCGAACTGGGCGTCACCGGGTACCACGAGCCGGGCGGTCCGCCGCCCGGGAACGCGGAGCTGATCGCCGGGCTCCGGCACGCCCGGGCCCACGCGCTCAAGGAGATGGGCAGGGACGGCGCGCTCGAGGACCTCGCGGACGCCATCGTCGTCCTGCCCCACGGCCATCCGCTCGCCGCCGCGGTCGGCTCGACCCTGGCCGCCACCCTGATGATGCGCAACCACCACGCGCAGGCCAGGCGCAGCGCGCTCCGCGGACTGGAACAGGCCCGCGCCGCCGGCGACCGCTACAGCGAGGCGGACCTCCTCGTCACCCTCGGCACCCTGTCCTCCACGGAGGAGCACGAGGCCGGGCTGCGGATGCTGGCCGACGGCATCTCCCTCGCCCGGGAGTCGGGCTTCGCCGAAGTGGAACTGCGCGGCCTGAACAACCTGGGCGGCGCGTTCCAGCGGATCGGCAGGGGGGAGGAGCACGGCCGGGTCGTCGAGGAGGGGCTGCGCCGCTGCGCGGAACTCGGCGTGGCCCGGACGCAGAGCGACCCCTTCCACCTGGGGATCGCGGTCAGGCTCGCCCACCAGGGCCGTTTCGCGGAGGCCGAGGAGCGGCTGGCGATGATCACCGGCGACACCGTGTTCATGGCGCGGGCCCGCACCCTCCGGATGAACCTCGCCCACCACCGGTGGGACCTGCGCGGGGTCCGGGAGGCGATGGAGGACTTCCGGAGGCTTCTGCCCGAGCACAGCAGCTCGCCCTCCGAGTACCTTCCCCTCCGCTTCACGGACATGCAGGTGGCGGCGGAGGAGGGGCGCTACGGCGAGGCCTTCGACCTGGCCACGGCCCAGCTCGGCCGCGGCGAGGACCACCCCTCCCCCTTCTCCGACGAGCTGTACGTGCTCGGCCTGTCCCCGGTGGGCGACACCGTCGACCTCCTGCGCGGGGAACCGGGCCGGGAGGGGGAGGTCCGCGTCCTCGCCTCAGGGCTCCGGGAGGTCTTCGACGGGTTCCCGCACGGCACCCGGCACCCCGGGCTCCTCCTGTTGCGCCACCAGGTCATGGCCCAGATCGGTGAGGACCCCGGGGAGGCGCTGGCCGAGGCGGAGGCCGCGGTCTCCCTGGCCGGTGACCGGGAGGACGTGCTCACCGAGGGGCGCATCCGGCTGGTCGCCGCACGGGCCGCCCTGCGGGCCGGCGACCGGGGACGGGCGGGCGCCCACCTCGCCGTCGCCGGGCGCCTCGCCCGCCGGTACGGGCTGTGGCTGTTCGCGCGCCAGGCGCAGCGGCTGTTCCTGCGCCACGGGCTGCCCGACCCCGGGCGGCCCGCCGCGGTCGGGGCCGCCCCGGTCCCCCCGGCCCTCACCGACGGGTCGCCCCCCGGCGGGGGAGCGGGGGCGTCCGCCACCGCCGCCCCTCGCGGGGGCGGGCGGCCCGCCGGTCTCACGCCGCGTGAGGCGGAGGTGCTGGCCGAGGTCGCCAAGGGGCGCACGAACCGGGAGATCGGCGAGGCGCTGTTCATCTCGGCGAAGACGGTGAGCGTGCACGTGACGAACATGATGGCCAAGCTGGGGGTGTCCAACCGCAACGCGGCGGCGGTGCGCGCCCGCGAACTCGGCCTGGGGTGACCCGGCGCCGGGCAGGGCCCGCCCCGGCGTCCCACGGGTCCGGGTCCGCCGGGGCGCGCGCGGGCACCCGCCGGTCGGCGTCGTCCACGGGGCGGGCGTCGGCGTGGGTGGCGCGGGGCGCCGAGGGCCTTCCGGTCCGGTGGCGGATGTCGCCGTCCACACCGGTGCCGGAGGCCCTCTTCGCCTGTGACGGGAGGGGCGGGTGTCACCGACCTCCGTGGTCGTTGCACCTAGAGCGTCGGCAGGTACCGCTGGAGCTCGTACGGCGTGACCTGCCGCCGGTAGGAGTTCCACTCGGCCTTCTTGTTGCGCAGGAAGAAGTCGAACACGTGCTCGCCCAGGGTCTCGGCGACCAGTTCGCTGTTCTCCATGATCCGCAGCGCCTCGTCCAGGCTCTGGGGCAGCGGCCGGATGCCCAGCGCGCGGCGCTCGGCGTCGGTCAGCGCCCAGACGTCGTCCTCCGCGCCCGGGGGCAGCTCGTAGCCCTCCTCGATGCCCTTCAGCCCGGCGGCCAGGATGACGGCGTAGGCCAGGTAGGGGTTGCAGGAGGTGTCCAGCGAGCGGATCTCGATCCGGCTGGAGTTCGACTTGCCGGGCTTGTACATGGGCACGCGCACCAGGGCCGAGCGGTTGTTGTGGCCCCAGCAGATGTACGCCGGGGCCTCGCCGCCCATCCCGGCGGAGGCCGCGGGGTCGTCCCACAGGCGCTTGTAGGAGTTGACCCACTGGTTGGTGACCGCGGTGATCTCGTCGGCGTGGCGCAGCAGGCCCGCTATGAACCCGCGGCCCACCTTGGACAGCTGGAAGTCCGCCCCGGGCTCGTAGAAGGCGTTGCGGTCGCCCTCGAACAGCGACAGGTGGGTGTGCATGCCCGAACCCGGGTACTCGGTGAACGGCTTGGGCATGAACGTCGCGTAGACGCCCTGCTCCAGCGCCACCTCCTTCATCACGAGCCGGAAGGTCATGATGTTGTCGGCCGTGGTCAGCGCGTCCGCGTACCGCAGGTCGATCTCCTGCTGCCCGGGACCGCCCTCGTGGTGGCTGAACTCCACGGAGATGCCCATGGCCTCCAGCATGTTGATGGCGTTGCGCCGGAAGTCGTGCGCGCTGTTGTGCGGGGTGTGGTCGAAGTAGCCGCCCGAGTCGTTCGGCTCGGGGAACTCGCCCATCTCGGGCATCTTCTTCAGCAGGTAGAACTCGATCTCGGGGTGCGTGTAGAACGTGAACCCCAGGTCGGAGGCCTTGCCGAGCTGTCTCTTGAGCACGTGGCGCGGGTCCGCCGGCGACGGGGAGCCGTCCGGCATCAGGATGTCGCAGTACATCCGCGCGGTGCCGTGGGGCTCGTTGCGCCAGGGCAGGACCTGGAACGTGGACGGGTCGGGCTGGGCCAGCATGTCGGCCTCGTAGACGCGGGCGAACCCCTCGATCGCCGAGCCGTCGAAGCCGATGCCCTCGGAGAAGGCGGCCTCCAGTTCGGCGGGGGAGATCGCCACGGACTTGAGGTACCCGAGCACGTCGGTGAACCACAGCCTCACGAACCGGATGTCGCGCTCCTCCAACGTGCGGAGCACGAATTCCTGCTGTCGATTCACGATCAACCTTCCTCGCTGCCGGTCGGTCCGGCGCCGGTCCGCTGCCTGCGGAGCCGGGCCGGGCACGGTGTCCCAGGGCCAGTGTGCCGTGCGGATATTTCCGGGGTATTTCCGCACACGCCAACCAGCCTGCCCGGACAGCCCCCCGCACACGCATTATGACCTGTGGCGGGGGACCGGGGGCCAACGACGCACGCGCCCTTCGCCACACCGGCCCCCGCGCGCGGACCGGCCCGGCGGACGCGGGCCCGCGCAGCCCCGCGGGACGCGGCCGGGACCGGTCCGGCCGCCGCCGGGGACGGCGTCAGCCCAGGCCGAGTTCGCGCAGCCGTGCCCCGGCGGCGGTGCGGTTGGGCACGCCCAGCTTGGCCAGGATGTTGGACACGTGCACGCTCGCGGTCTTGGCCGAGATGAACAGCTCACCGGCGATCTGCGCGTTCGTGCCGCCCGCCGCCAGCAGCCGCGCCACCTCGCTCTCCCGCGCGGTCAGACCCGACGGGGCGGCGGGCGGGGCGCCGCCGTCCCCCAGCGCGACCCCCATCCTCCGCGCCAGGTCCGCGGAGGCGTTGGCCAGCGGCACCGCGCCGCAGGCCTCGGCCGCCCCGTGCGCCCCACGCACCAGGCACGCCGCCCGCGGGCGGTCCCCGGCCGCCACCGCCGCCCCGGCCGCGCGCAGCCGCGCCGCGGCCAGGTGCAGCCGCATCGGCGTGGCCTCCCACGCCGCCACCGCGGACGACCACCGCTCCAGGACCTCCCCGGGCTCCGCGCCGTCCGCCTCCCCGAGACGGGCCCGCACGGACTCCCGGTAGGCCTCCTGGGCGGTTCCGTGGGACGGCATCGACGACACCACCCCGGCCACCAGGGCGCCCACCCGGCGAGCCAGCGCGACCGTCTCCGCCGGGCGGCCGGTCGCGGAGCCCGGACCGGGGGCGGTGGCCCGGCGCACGGCCTCGGACATCACGTCCGCCAGCGGCCACGTGTACCCGTGCGCCGCCTCCAGCGCCATCCGGTCCAGCGCGCTCTCCGACAGGGAGAGCGCCGCGCCGACGGAGCCCTCGACCAGGTCGGTCTCCAGCTGCGCCAGCACGGCCAGCTGCACGATGTTCATCCGGGAGCCGGTCAGCGCCCGCTCCCGCTCCGCAGCCGACGCCGCCCGGCGGGCCGCGGCCAGGTCCCCCTGCGCCGCCGCGGCCCGCGCCAGCACCGCGTCGATGTAGGTGTGGTGCGTGTTCGCGGAGCTGTTGCGCAGGATCGGCTCGACGATCCTCCTGGCCTCGGCCAGGTTGCCCAGCTCGAAGTGGATCTCGGCCCGGTTCTGGTGGTTGAACGTCTTGTGGACCGAGGCCCAGCCCATCGCCTCGTGGCGGGCCAGGGACTCCTCCAGGACCGCCAGCCCCTCCGTGTGGTGGCCCAGCTCCCGGAGGAAGTGCGCGAGGTTGCCCGCTCCGCGCGCCTCCAGGGAGGGGTCCGAGGTCGCCGCGCCGTGGCGGATGCCCGCCTCGATGAGCGGGCGCCCCCGTTCCAGGTCCCCCGCCTGCATGTGGAGGCCGCCCAGGGTGATGCGCGCGTCGGCCGCCGCGCGCATGTCGCAGGACCGGGACGGGTCGGCCAGGGCGAGGGCCTTCTCGGCCAGGCCCCGGGAGGTCCACCCGGCCCGCTCCAGCTCGCGCAGGCGCACCCGGTCGGGACCCTCCTCCCGGTCGATCCTGTGGAGCGCGGTCTCCCGGGCGAGGATGGACAGCAGCAGGGCGTACCCGGGCATGTGGGGCGGATGGAGCTCCAGGGCCCGGGTCAGGTCCGCGATGCCCCCGCCGCGGGCCTCCTGGGAGCGCGCCATGCCCCGGCGGCGCAGCAGCTGCGCCCGCACGGCCCGTGCCGCGTCGCCGTCGCCGTCCTCGGGCAGGGAGGCCAGGGCCTCGTCGGCGAGTTCGACGGCGCGCCGGTGGCGTCCCGCCTCCACCGCGGCGCCGGCGGCCAGGCCGACCACCTCCGCCCAGCTCCTGCCCTGCACCCGCTCGCGGGCGTCCGGGACCCGGTCCCACAGGGCCAAAACGCGTTCGAGCATGGCCAGCTCCTCGCCGTAGGCGAGGGTGTCGCCGGCGCGCACCGCCGCCCACCAGGACGCCTGGAGGGCGCTGGGCAGCTCCTGGGCGGCGTTGTAGTGGTGCGCCTGCTCGGCGGCGCGGCGGTCGGACGGGACGGAGTCGGGGTACTCGTCGATGAGCTGGGCGAAGCGCATGTGCAGCCGGGCGTGGGGGCCGGGGAGGATCTCCTCGTGCACGGCGTCGCGCAGGAGGGCGTGCCGGAACCGGTAGCCGGTCCGGTCCGCGCGCAGCACGTTGGAGTCGACCAGGGTGTGCAGGGCGGCCTCCAGCTCCCGCTCGGGGAGTCCGGCCGCGTGGTGGAGCATCTCGTGCTCGACGAGGCCCGACACGGCGCCGACCGAGGCCACCCGCAGGACCGACAGGGCGGTGGCGTCCAAGCGGTGGAGCGGTTCCAGGAGCAGGTCGCGGAACTGGTCGGGCACCTCCGGCCCCTCGCCGGACCGGTCGACCGCCGCCGAGGCCAGCGCCTCGACGAACAGGGGCACCCCCTCGGTCCGCCGGTACAGCTCGTCCGTCTCGTGGGGCGTGAGTGCGGAGCCCCGTATCGCGGCGGCCTGGGCCCCGACCTCGGCGCGGCTGAGCGGCCCCAGCCGCAGCGGCTCGACGCCCGGCGCGCGCTGGAGTTCGGGGAGGAGGCGGCGGAGGGGGTGGCTGCGGTGGAGGTCGTCGCTGCGGTAGGTGGCGATGATCTGGACGCCGGGGAGGTCGAGGTTGCGGACCAGGAAGACGAGGAGGTCGCGGGTGGCGTGGTCCGACCAGTGCAGGTCCTCCAGGACGACGGTGACCCCGCCGCCCTCCGCCGCGCGGTCGAGCAGGCGCAGGACCTGCTCGAAGAGGATGCCGCGGTTCTCCGGGCGCTGGACCGGCACGTCGCCCAGCTCGGGGAGGAGGCGGGCGAACTCGCCGAGGCCCCCGGGCGCCGCGGCCTCGAAGGCGGCCCGTCCGCGTTCGCGCAGCAGCTGGCGCAGGACCGCCGTGAAGGGCGCGTAGGACAGTCCGTCCACGCCGAGCTGGAGGCAGCCGCCCGTGAACACCGTCCCCGGGGGGAGGGCCGAGACGAACTCGCCGACCAGGCGGCTCTTGCCGACGCCCGCGTCGCCGCCGACCAGGACCATGCCCGACGCCTCGCCGTGGCAGCGCGCGGCGTGGTCGCGGAGGAGCCGGAGCTCGGGCTCACGGCCGACGAAGACGGTACTGATATCGGCAAGTAGTGGCATATCGCCCATTATGTCGAGCGCAGGTGACTCTTCCAGGGGTTTTCGCCAGGGCGGGACCACCGGCGCCGTCCGCCCGGGGGACCCGACCCGCGTTCCGGAGCCGGCGGGCCCCGCGCCGCCGTGCGGGACCGGCCGGGAAAGGGCGGCGGCCCCGGGAGGACCCGGGGCCGCAGGGGCGGGAGCGGTGGCCGGCGGGTCCGGGGACCCCACGGTCAGGCCGCCCGGCCGTAGCGCCGGCGGGCGCGGAGGAGGCCGCCCCGGCGGCGCTCCTCCCGGCGCCGGGCGCGCAGCTCGGCCCGGGCGCTCAGCGCGGCGCGGACGTCGGCCATCTCGCGGACGCGCTGCTCCGTCATCATCCGGGCGTTGGCAGCGAGCAGTTCACTGTGGAACATCGTGTGTCCTCTCCCCGTCGGCGCGGACCCCGTGTCCCGCCGTCCTGGTGTCCACGATCGTCCTAAGAGCCGCTCCGGGGCATCGGGAGGATGCCCCGTCCCGCGGCCGGGTTCCGCCCGGGCGCACCCGGAACGGGCTAAGACGCCCCTTCCGACCCGGGACGGGAAGGAGACCGCCCGCCCGGGGCGTGTCACCGCACGCGTTCCGATGGTCACCCGTAGTTGTCTAGTGCTGTCGGATCGCGAACACACAGGAGGCACGGGATGGCTCGGCTCGTTCGGGGAAGCAGTCGGAGCACGGTGTCCGGATGGGGAGGCGCGTTCGCGGCGGGGCTGGTGGCGGTCGGCCTGGCCGCCGCGCCCGCGTCCGCGTCCGCGGAGGAGAACCCCCGGGGGCTGCCCGGGTCGGCCCCCGGGGAGGAGGGGCGGATGCCCCTGGTGGGGCTGTCGGTGGTGGTGGGCGACGAGCCGGCCAACCCGGGCGAGGAGGTCACCCTGCGCACGACCGTGGCCAACAGCGACGGCGACCCGGTCCGGGGCGCGCTGCTCGCCCAGCACTTCCCGGAGGAGCTGGAGGTCCTGGAGGTCGACGGCGGGGGGTCGGCCGACCAGGGCATCGTGAACTGGCGGGTGGAGGTCCCGGCTGGGGAGGAGGCCGTGTACACGGTGCGGGCCCGGGTGGCGGAGGGGGCCGTGCCCGACAAGAGGGTGATGAGCACGGCCTGCCTGCTGCTCGACCGCGACGCGGACCCGGCCGCGTGCGCGAGCAACACGGTGGTCGTCACCGAGGTGACGGCGATGTCCCGGGTCTCGGAGTACGTCGGCCGGGAGTGGCTGCTCAGGTCGGTGGGGGCGGCCCTGGTGGTGGGGCTGGCCTGGCTGATGTGGCGGCGGAGGGGGGTTCTGCGCAGGGGGTGAGCCGAGGGGGAGGCCGGGCGCCGGTTTTGTTACGTCGGTGTGTCATCAAACCGGAGTCTAAAACTACGGATCGTAGTAGTGTATGGCCATGGACATCCTCTACTCCGCGCTCGTCTTCCTCCACATGCTCGGCCTGGCCGGCATCATCGCGGGCTTCCTCATGCAGCTCATGACCGACAACGCCAAGGCGCCCAAGGTCCTGCTGCACAGCTCGCTGCTCCAGTTCGTCACCGGACTGCTCCTCGTGGGGGTCGCCGAGATGGCCGACCTCTCCGAGCTGGACCACGTCAAGATCGCCGTCAAGCTGGTCGTCGCCCTCGCCGTCGTGGTCCTGGGCGTCCTGAACCTGCGCAAGCCCGCCAGGAACCTCGCGATCATCGCGGGCGTGCTCGCCGTCGTCAACATCGGCGTGGCCGTCTTCTGGTAGCGCCTCCCCGCGCAGAACCTCCGGGGGCGGCTCCCGCAGGCCGTCCGGGGGGAGAGCCGGTGGCGGTACGGATCCCGCGATCCGCACCGCCACCGGTTTTTTGTGCGTGTCTTTCGGTAACCTTGCAGAATTTTTCTGTCGTCGTCCGCACGCGGACGGTGCCGCATCCGTCCAGCTCACGGTGCGGGGCCGGGTGGCGGCGACAGTGGTCGCCGCACGTCATCGGCCTTGTCATCGCACGTCAGTGCGGAGATCATCGCTCTGGGTAAGGGGAGGGGTTCGGTCGAAACCAGCTGTTCACAAGGGCGGGTTGTTCTGTTAGCTTCGTCACTCCCATGCAAGAACTTGCAAATACTGCAAGGGCATGGCGGCAGGGCTCGACGGCCCCGCCGCGCACCCCCCAAGGAGCGCACATGAGTACACGAGGCCCCGGCTCAGCAGCCGCGGCGGTCCTGCTGGGAGCCGGCCTGCTGGCCGCCCCCGGCCCGATCGACCCCCCGCCGGCCCAGGCCGCGTCCGCCCCCGCCGCGGAGGCGGACAGCGGTGAGACCGTCGTCCACCTGTTCCAGTGGAGCTGGGACGCCGTCGCCGCCGAGTGCGAGGACTTCCTCGGACCGAACGGCTTCGGCGCCGTCCAGGTCTCCCCGCCCCAGGAGCACGTCGTCATCCCCTTCGCCGAGGGAGGGAACCACCCCTGGTGGCAGGACTACCAGCCCACCTCCTACAGCATCGGCAACACCCGCCGCGGCACCGCCGAGGAGTTCGCCGCGATGGTCTCCACCTGCCGCGACAGCGGCGTGAGGATCTACGCCGACGCGATCGTCAACCACATGACCGGTGACGGGTCCGGGACCGGCAGCAACGGGACGCGGTGGGCCAAGTACGACCACCCCGACCTGTTCGGCGACGGCTCCGCCGCCTTCGGGGACGGCGACTTCAGCCCCTGCCGCGAGGACATCGCGGACTGGGGGAACAAGGAGGAGATCCAGAACTGCCAGCTCCTGGGCCTGGCCGACCTCGACACGGGCAGCCCCCACGTCCGGGCCCAGATCACCCGCTACCTCAACGGACTGGTCGGCCTCGGCGTGGCCGGCTTCCGGGTGGACGCCTCCAAGCACGTCCCCGAGGAGGACATCGGCGCGATCTTCGGCGGTCTGGACGAGGTCCCCGGGTTCGGCGGGCGGCCGCGCGTCTACCACGAGGTCTACGGCGACGCCACGATCCCCTACACCGCCTACACGCCCTACGGCCAGGTCACCAACTTCGACTACAAACGCGACGTGTCCCGGAGGTTCGCCGGGGGCGACATCGCCGGGCTGACCGCGATGCCCGAGTACGGGGGGCTCTCCTCCGACCAGGCCGTCGTGTTCATCGACAACCACGACACCCAGCGCTACGAGCCCACGCTCACCCACAAGGACGGCGACCGCTACCACCTCGCCACGGCCTTCATGCTCGCCCACCCCTACGGCACCCCCGTGGTGATGTCGAGCTACGCCTTCGGCGACAACGAGACCGAGGGGCCGCCCAGCGTCGGGACGGTGGAGGGCAACCCCGCCGGATGGATCACCGAGGACGCCGACTGCGCCTCCGCCGACTGGGTCTGCGAGCACCGCGACGGCACCGTCGCCGGCATGGCGGCCTTCCGCAGCGCGGTCGGCGACGCCCCGCTGGCCGAGAGGGCGCGGGACGGCTCGTCCCGGGTGGCCTTCGACCGGGGCGGCAGCGGATTCGCCGCCTTCAACGCCTCCGGCCAGGCCTGGGACCTGAACGCCGCGACCGGCCTGCCCGACGGGACCTACGACAACGCCGCGGGCGAGGGCTCCGTCACCGTCGCCGGCGGCCGCGTCACCGCACGGGTGCCCGCGGACGGCGCCGTGGCCCTCCACGTCGGCGGGGAGTGCGACGACCCCGACGGCTGCGGCGGCACCGACCCGGGAGAACCCGGCGGGACCCTCACCGCGACGGTCGACACCCGGCCGGGCCAGGTGGTGCGCGTCGTCGGCGAGACCCCCGGACTCGGCTCGTGGAACCCCGCTGACGGGGTCGCCCTGGCGGACGGGGGCGACGGCACCTGGTCCGGAGCCGTCGCGCTGGAGGCCGACACCGAGTGGAAGCTCGTCAAGGTCGACGGCGGGGGCCGGGTGGAGTGGGAGCCCGGTGGGAACCGGGTCGGCCCCGCCACCGACGTCACGTGGGGAACGCGCTGACCCCTCCGCCCGAGCCCGGGCACCGGCCCGCTCCCGGGGCCCTTTCCGCACCGCCGGGCGGCGTCCCGCGGGACCCGCCCGGCGACACCCGGCAGGCGCTCCCGCGCCTGCCGGCCGCGCCCCCGTGCCGCCCCCGCCGGCACGGGGGCGCACCCCGGAAGGGCCCGGGCGGTCAACCGGCCGAGGCGTCCGCCCGCGGGGCCGGACAGGCGCCCCCGGGCCCGGCCGCGAGCTCGAAGTGCCACATCTCGTTGGCGTAGGTCCGGCAGAGCCCGTGGGCGTCTCCGAACCGGCCCATCCAGTCGGCGGCGTCCGTCCGGCCGATGTCGACCGCGTCACCGCTCACGTGGGAGGAGGACTCCGCGGAGGCGACCCACCGCGCGGCCTCCTCCTCGCTCCCGTAGACCGTGACCGCCGCGTCCAGCAGGAACCGCTGGTAGCGCTCGCTGCGCCATCCGCTGGTGACGACCACGTCCACCCCGTCCTCCCGGGCCTCGGCCGCGGCGGCGCGCACGGCCTCCAGCAGTTCCGGGTCCATCCGCTCCAGCAGGGGCAGGCCCTCCGCGAACGGGGACACGCCCTCCCCCTCGGCCAGGTAGCCGTCGTCCTCGTCCAGCGGCGTGAACCCGGTGACGGGCGCCGTCGCCGTCAGCGGCGGCCCCCCGTCCCCCGCCGGCCCGGGGGACAGGCCCCACAGGGCCACCAGGGCCACGGCGAACAGGGCTGACGTGACCGCGACGGCGGCCGGGCGGCCGGTGGCGTGCGGCCCCGGCGGAACTCGGACCACGGGATCCCTCCCCTCTCCGCCGGACGGGCCCGCCCGGCGCTCCGCACCAGACCAGCAGGGGGGATGTTGCGGGGACGTCGGGTGATCCGCCTACGTTTTCGCAACACGCCGCCGCCTAGACTCGGGCGTCCGTCCGCGGGCGCGGACCGCCGAGGAGGAGGGGACCGCATGCGCGTGCTGATCGTCGAGGACGAGGCCTTCATGGCCGAGGCGCTCCAGGCGGGCCTGCGCCACGAGGCGATCGCCGCCGACACGGTGTTCGACGGGGACGAGGCACTGGAGCGCGTGGCCGTCAACGACTACGACGTCGTGGTCCTCGACCGCGACATCCCGGGCACGCACGGGGACGACGTGTGCGCGACCGTGGTCAGGGACCACCCCGGCACCAGGGTGCTCATGCTGACGGCCGCGACACGGCTCAGGGACAAGGTGGACGGGTTCGCGCTCGGCGCCGACGACTACCTCACCAAGCCCTTCGCGCTGGAGGAGCTCGTCGTGCGCCTGCGGGCGCTCGCCCGGCGCCCGCGGACCGCGATCCCGCCCGTGCTGGAGTTCGGGGACCTGCGCCTGGACCCCTACCGGAAGGAGGCCTACCGGAACGGCCGCTACCTGCGGCTCGCGCGCAAGCAGTTCGCCGTCCTGGAGCTCCTCATGCGCGCGGACGGAGGGGTGGTGAGCGCGGAGACCCTGCTGGAGAAGGTGTGGGACGAGAACGCCGACCCGTTCACGAGCGCCCCCAGGGTCACGGTCTCGACCCTGCGCCGGGCCCTCGGCGAACCGGACCCCGTCGTCACCGTCCCCGGGGCCGGCTACCGCCTCGGCGCCCCCGGCGGCAAGGCGTGAGCGCCGCCCGCCCGCGGCCGACGAAGCCCCTGGTCAGCGCGCGGTTCCGTCTGGCCCTGAGCTACGCGGCCTTCCTCGTCGCCGCCGGAGCCGTCCTCCTGGCGGGCGTCTACGTGGTCCTGCGGTACGTCCCGAACTACCCCCTGACCGCCGCCAACCCGTCCGAGGCCCACCTGCCCATCGCGTCGAGGTCGAAGATCCTCACCGTCCTCGTCCACCTGTCCGGCGCGCTCCTCGCGGCCCTGGCCCTGATCGGGATCACCGGGGGGTGGTTCCTGGCCGGGTGGGTGCTGCGCCCCCTCCAGCGCATCGACGAGGCCGTCCGGCTCGCCGCCGAGGGGCGCCTCGACCACCGGATCCGCCTCACGGGGATCAACGACGAGTTCCGGCGGCTCGCCGACGCCTTCGACCGCATGCTCGACCGGCTCGACGACGCGTTCGCCACGCAGGAGCGCTTCGCCGCCAACGCCTCCCACGAACTGCGGACGCCCCTGGCCGTCACGGGGACGCTCCTCGACGTGGCGCGGCAGAACCCGGACGGGCAGGACTACCCCGCCCTGGTCGAACGGCTCAGCATCACCAACGCCAGGGCGGTGGGCCTCACCGAGGCGCTGCTGCGGCTGGCCGACGCCAACGCCGTCACCGCCGCGGCCGCACCGCTCGACCTCGCCGGGACGGTCCGCGCGGCCGTCCGCGAGGCCGGTGACGAGGCGCGGCGGTGCGGCGTGACCTGGGACCTGCGCCTGGAGGCCGCACCTGTGCTCGGCGACGGGGCCCTCCTCGCGCAGTTGGCCGCGAACCTCGTCCAGAACGCCGTCCGCCACAACACCGCGCCCGGGACCGCCCTGGCCGCCACCGGCCACGACCCCCGCCGGGGGCTCACCACGCTCCGGATCGAGAACACCGGACCCGGGTACACGACCGGGACCGCGGCGCGGCTGCGCGAGCCGTTCCTGCGGGGCGAGGGGCGCACCCGCCGGCGGGACGGGCGCGGCCCCGGGGCGGGGGGAGGCTACGGCCTGGGACTCGCCCTCGTCGCCCGGGTCGTCGACGTCCACGGCGGCACCCTGGACACCGCCCCCCGCGAGGGGGGAGGGCTCGTCGTCACGGTCACCCTCCCCGCGCACCCGGTGTGACGCGCCCGCGCAGGAGCGGCCGCACACCCGGCGGGCTCCGCCGCGGCGCCGTCGCCCGCCCGCCGTGCCCCCGACCGGCCTCGCACCGGGGCCGGGCCCGGCGGGGCGGCCCCGTACTCCACGGGCTCCGCCTCCGTCCGGCCCGCTAGTCGTCGTAGAAGACGCGCTCCATCACCGCGCGCGCCCGCCGGGTGGCGCGCAGGTAGGCCTCCGTCAACTGCTCGGCCGGCCCCTCCCACACCCCCTCCTCGTCCTCGGCGCTGCGGCACCCCATCGCGCCCGCGACCGCGGCGCGCACCCGCAGGTCGGAGGGCAGCGAGTCACCGCCCCGGCCCCGCACCAGCATCACCATGCCCCGCACGCGCGAGGCCAGCCTCCACGCCTGCTCCAGCACCGCGCCGTCGTCCGCCGCGAGGAGCCCGTGGGCCACGGCCGTGTCCAGGGCCTCCAGGGTCCCCGTCGTCCGCAGACCCGGGTACTCGTGGGCGTGGCGCAGCTGCGTCAGCTGCGCCACCCACTCCACGTCCGACAGCCCGCCCCGGCCCAGCTTCGTGTGCAGGGTGGGGTCCGCCCCCCGCGGCAGGCGCTCGGCCTCCATCCGCGCCTTGAGCTTGCGGATCTCCAGCACCGCCGACGGGTCGACACCGCCCTCGGGGTAGCGGACCGGGTCGATCAGCTCCGTGAACGCCCTGCGCAGCTCGGGGTCCCCGGCGATCGGCCTGGCCCGCAGCAGCGCCTGGCTCTCCCACACCTGGGACCAGCGGCCGTAGTACGCCGCGTACGACTCCAGCGTGCGCACCACGGGCCCGCTCCGGCCCTCCGGCCGCAGGTCCGTGTCCACCTTCAGGGGCGGTTCGGCGGCGGGCATCTCCAGCAGCCGCGCCAGCTCGCGCACGATCGCCAGCGCCTGCTTCGTCGCTGCCCCCGTGTCGACGCCCGGCAGGGGGTCGTGCACGTACATCACGTCCGCGTCGCTGGCGTAGGTCAGCTCGCCGCCGCCGAACCGGCCCATCGCCACCACGCACACCCGGGTCAGCGGCTCGTCCCCGGACGCCGCGACGACCCGGTTCTGCGCCAGCCGCAGCGCGGCCTCGATCGTCACCGCGGCGATGTCGGTCAGCGCCGAGCCCACCTCCCGGACCGACGACACCTCCAACAGGTCGGCGGCGGCCGTGCGCAGCAGCTCGCGGCGGCGCAGCGCCCGCACCGCCGCCACCGACTCCTCGGCCGTGTCGTACCGGCGCTGCGCCGCCTCGGCCTCGGCCTCGAGCACCTTCGGGCCGCGCCGCACCAGGTCCTGGTCGTCGGCCAGCATCGCCACCGCGTCCGGGGCCCGCAGCAGCAGCTCCGTCACGTAGCGGCTCGTCCCCAGCAGCCACGCCATGCGCTCGGCCACCCGCACGTCGTCGCGCAGCAGCCGCAGGTACCACGGGGTGGTGCCCAGCGCGTCGCTCACCTGGCGGAAACCGAACAGGCCCGCGTCGGGGTCGGGGGAGTCGGAGAACCAGCCCAGCATCACCGGGAGCAGCGTCCGCTGGATCGACGCCCGCCTGGACACCCCCGACGTCAGCGACTCCAGGTGGCGCAGGGCCCCGCCGGGATCGGCGAACCCCAGCGCCTCCAGGCGGATCTTGGCGTGCTCCGGCGACAGCCGCGCCTCCTCGCCCGGCAGCTGGGCCACCGCGTTGAGGAGGGGGCGGTAGAACAGCTTCTCGTGCAGGCGCCGCACCTCCGACGTCACCCGGCGGCGCGCCTCGGTCAGCTCCCTGACCGGGTTCGCGGTGAACCCCAGCGCCCGCCCCAGGCGGCGCAGGTGCTCGGGGCCGTCCTGGCTCCCGGGGTCCGGCATCAGGTGCGTGCGCCGCAGCCGCTCCAGCTGCAGCAGGTGCTCCAGCCGCCGCAGGAAGCGGTAGGCCTCCGACAGCCCGGCCGCGTCGCGCCGCCCCACGTACCCGGACTCCGACAGGGCCTCCAGGGCCTCCAGGGTGTTGCCCGAGCGCAGCCGGTCGTCGGTGCGGCCGTGCACCAGCTGGAGCAGCTGGACGGAGAACTCGATGTCGCGGAGCCCGCCCGGGCCCAGCTTCAGCTCCCGCTCGGCCTCGCCGGCGGGGATGTGCGCCACCACGCGGCGGCGCATCGCCTGCACGTCCTCCACGAAGTCCTGGCGGCCGGTCGCCTCCCAGACCAGGGGCAGGATCGCCTCCGTGTACGCCCGGCCCAGCCCGGCGTCACCGGCGATCGGCCGGGCCTTGAGCAGCGCCTGGAACTCCCACGTCTTGGCCCAGCGCTCGTAGTACGACAGGTGCCCCGAGACCGAGCGCACCAGCGGCCCGTTCCTGCCCTCCGGCCGCAGGGCGGGGTCCACCTCCCAGAGGGCGCCCTCGGCGTCGGTCTCGGACGGGATGCGCATCATCGCCGTGGCCAGGCGCGTGGCCGCGCGCATGGCGGCCTGCTCGTCCACCGGCGCCCCGGGGTCCGCGGGCCCGGCGGGTTCGGCCACGAACACGACGTCCACGTCGCTGACGTAGTTCAGCTCGCGGCCGCCGCACTTGCCCATGCCGATCACCGCCAGACGGCACAGCGCGGCGTCCTCGGGCTGCTCGGCCCGGGCCACGGCCAGGGAGGCGTCCAGCATGGACGCGGCCAGGTCGGCCAGCTCCGCGGCGGCCTCGTCGACCGTGCACAGACCCGTCAGGTCGCGTCCGGCCAGCCGCAGCAGGCGCCTGCGGTACGCCACCCGCAGGGTGTGCCGGAGGGTCTCGGACGTCCCGTCCCCGACCACGGCCGGGTCGGCGGCCGGCGCCGCGCTGTGGGGGTCGGCCCCCACGGTGTGCAGCAGGCCCCGGCGCAGTTCGTCCGGCTCGGGGGAGCGGGCGGCGTCCGCGCCCCGCAGCTCCCGCCAGTCGCCCGGGTGGCGCACCAGGTGGTCGGTCAGCGCGGGGCTGGTGCCCAGGACCTTGCTCAGCCGCGCCCGGAGGTCGGACTCCTCGCGCAGCACGTCCAGGACCTCGGCCGGGTCCGGGTCGGACTCCAGGACCCGGATCAGCCCCAGCAGGGCCTGGTCGGGGTCGGGGGCGGCCGCGAGGGCGTCGATGACGGCGGTGTCGGCCCGGGCGTCCAGGCCCGCCTCCGTCATCAGCCGCAGGGCCCGGGTGCTGTCGCTGAAGCCACGCCTGGCGAGCGCGCCTGCTGTCATGGTGTTGTTTCCGTCCCTTGCCACGCGTCAACCGTAGCCGGACGGCCCGCGGGCACACCGTACGGCTCTGCTTGCGGTCGTTCGGTCCGGGGCCGCCGCGCCGCCCCTGTGGGCGCGGGGAGGCCCCGGAACCGGGTCGGGGCCGGCATCCGGGCGGATGCCGGCCCCGGGGAGGAGGGTGTCGGGCGCTCGGCTCCGGGGGGTCGTGTCCACGGCGCGCGTCCGTGCGCCGCGGGGCCGGGGCCCCCGGAACCGTGGCGGCGGGGGCTGCCGGGACAGGGCGTCATCTGTCGGTAACACGCCTCGTTTCGGTCCCCTGCGCACGGTGTATCCGGCCGGGGCCCCTGGTGGTGGAAGTATCCCGGTTCGTACCCGCAACCCACCGGACGCCAGGGGCCCGCCGCCTCCGGGGGAGAACCGCGGGCCCGCCGTACGCGGCGCCGACGCCCTCGCGGAGGGAGCGGGAGGGGCCGCCGGCGGCGTGCGCGACGCCGTCGGCGGCCCCCGGGACCCCGGCCCCGCGTCGGCCGGGAACGCGTCCGGCGTGCGCCTTCCGTGGATCGCTCCTGCGGAAGGCGCACGCCGGGGCGTCACCGCCTAGATGTCGTAGTAGAGCTCGAACTCGCGCGGGTGCGGGCGCAGGCGCAGGGAGTCGATCTCCTCGGTGCGCTTGAAGTCCACGTAGGTCTCGATGAGGTCCTTGGTGAACACGCCGCCCTCGAGCAGGAACTCGTGGTCGGCCTCCAGCGCCAGCAGGGCGTCGTCGAGCGAGGCCGGGACGGTCTTGATGGCCGAGGCCTCCGCCGGGGGCAGCTCGTAGAGGTCCTTGTCGACCGGCTCCGGCGGCTCGATCTTGTTCTTGATGCCGTCGATCCCGGCCATCAGCATGGCGGAGAAGGCCAGGTACGGGTTGGCCGACGGGTCCGGCACGCGGAACTCGATGCGCTTGGCCTTCGGGTTGGAGCCCGTGAGCGGCAGGCGGATGCAGGCGGAGCGGTTGCGCTGGCTGTAGACGAGGTTGATGGGGGCCTCGTAGCCGGGCACCAGGCGGTGGTAGGAGTTCACCGTCGGGTTGGTGAAGGCGAGCAGGGCGTCGGCGTGCTTGAGCAGGCCGCCGATGTAGTAGCGCGCGGTGTCGGAGAGCTGGCCGTAGCCCGACTCGTCGAAGAAGAGCGGCTCGCCGTCCTTCCACAGGCTCTGGTGGCAGTGCATGCCGGAGCCGTTGTCGCCGAACAGCGGCTTGGGCATGAACGTGGCCGTCTTGCCCGCCTCGTTGGCGACGTTCTTGACGATGTACTTGTACAGCTGCACCTTGTCGGCCTGCTGGAGCAGCGTGCCGAACCTGATGCCGATCTCGGCCTGGCCGGCGGTGCCGACCTCGTGGTGCTGGAGCTCGACGTCGATGCCCGCGTCGATCAGCGTCTGCACCATGTCGGAGCGCAGGTCGCTGTAGTGGTCGACCGGCTCGACCGGGAAGTAGCCGCCCTTGTACCGGGGACGGTAGCCGCGGTTGCCGCCCTCGATCGCGGAGCCCGTGTTCCAGGCGCCCTCGATGGAGTCGATCTCGTAGTAGCCGGTGTTGGAGCGCGTCTCGAACTTGACGTCGTCGAAGATGTAGAACTCGGCCTCGGGGCCGAAGAAGGCGGTGTCCGCGACCCCGGAGCCCTTGAGGTAGGCCTCGGCCTTGCGGGCGACGTTGCGCGGGTCCCGGCTGTAGGACTCCAGCGTCAGCGGGTCGTGGACGAAGAACGTCATGTTCAGCGTCTTGTGCTTGCGGAACGGGTCCAGGACGCCGGTGCTCAGGTCGGGCAGCAGCAGCATGTCGGACTCGTGGATGGCCTGGAAGCCGCGGATCGAGGACCCGTCGAACATCTGGCCGTCGGTGAACGTCGAGGCGTCGACGTTCGAGGTCGGGAGGGTGACGTGGTTGACGCCCCCGAACAGGTCCGTGAATCGGACATCGAGGAACTTGACGTCCTCGTCCCGGATGTAGGCGAGCACCTCGTCGACGCTGCTGAACAAAACGAACCTCCGTGCAGGTGTCTGAGACGATGGGACCGGAGCCCGCTCCATCGCGGACACGTCGGATCACGCGCCGTCTCCCGGCTTCGTCAACGAAGCTAGGAGCGCGTGATTTCCGTGCCATGTCTCTATTGTTTCCTGCATGTTACGGAGCCAGGCGTTTTCGCAGACCAACCAGCCTGACCCGGTGATTCCACCGCTCGGGGTGCGAAATCGGGACACGCGGAACGGGCGGTTGTGGTCCGGGCCACGCGTGTCCGTCGTCCTGCTCACGCCCCGTCCCGCCGTCCCGCGGACCGGCCCCTCCACCGGGTGGATACCGTGGATGCCATGAGCGACGAGAGCCGGGGCGGCGCCGCCGGGGCCATCCACGAGGACGACTTCCAGTACCGGGGGAACCGCCTCGGCCTGCCGGAGGAGGGGTCCGGTTCCGTCCCCGGCGTCATCAGGCGCCTCGTCGGCCTCGCCCTGGACTGGTGCCTGGCCCTCATGATCGCCTGGGGCCTCTACCGCCTGGGCGTCGTCGGAGCGGGCGCCGCCTCCCAGGAGGAGGTCGTCCCGATGCTCAGCAACACCGCCCTGGTGGTCTTCGCCGTGGTGAGCATCCTCCTCCTCACCCTCTTCGGCACCACCGTCGGGCGCCGACTCGTCGGCGTCGGCATCACCGCCACCGGTGAGCGCTCCTGGCCGTGGTTCGTGTCGATGACCGTGCGCACGGTCCTGCTGTGCCTGGTCATCCCGGCCGTGATCTACGACCGGGACACCCGCGGGCTGCACGACCGCGCCGCGGGTACGGTGGCGACGCGTTACTGAGTCCTCACTGAGCGGAACCGACCCCACTGGACAGCCGGAACGGCTGTACGGACAGGGCTTCCGCTGCTGTTAGCATCCGTTCATCGCTTTCCCCGGGGACGGTCGCGACCCTCACGGTGTCCTGCCCCCGCACCTCCCCCCACGTCTCATCGCACCCTCCGAAGGTTCGCATGGCTGGAAGACGCTCCACTCCCCGCCCCTCGGGCGCGCTCGGTGCCGTGCGGATGTCCGCAGGACAGTGGGTCGCCTGCGCCGCCACCGCCCTCGCCGTCGTCGTCAGCCTGGGAGGCTACGGCTGGTACCAGGGCATCGTCGGCAACATCACCACCACGCAGGTGGACACGACGTGGGACCGCCCCACCAGCGTCGAGGGCGTGATGAACCTGCTCATCATCGGCTCCGACGTCCGCTCGGGGGAGAACGCCGACTACGGCGAGGCGGAGGGCGAGCGGCCCGACACGATGCTCATCGCCAGCATCAACGTCGACAACGGGGCGGCCACCCTCGTGAACCTGCCCCGCGACCTGGTCGTCGACCTGCCCGCGTGCGAGGCGGTCGAGGGGTACGAGGGGATGTCGCCGCACAGCGGCATGATCAACTCCGCGATGACCTTCGGCGGTATCGGCTGCCAGTGGCAGGCCGTCGAGAACGCGACCGACGTGCACCTCGACCACTTCGTCATGATGGACTTCACCGGGTTCAAGGACATGGTCGACGCCATCGGCGGCGTAGAGATGTGCATCCCCGAGCCCGTGGACGACCCCAAGGCCCACCTGGTCCTGGACGCCGGGCTCCAGACCCTGGACGGCGAGGACTCTCTCGGGTTCGTGCGCTCCCGCTACGCGCAGGGCGACGGCGGCGACCTGTCCCGCATCGACCGCCAGCAGGAGTTCATGGGCGCGATGCTGCGCCAGGTGCTCAGCAGCGAGGTCATGACCAGCCCGGTCACCATCACCAACTTCCTCGGCGCCGTCACCGACTCGGTCACCACCGACGACGAGCTCACCGTCGACACCATGACCGACCTCGCCATCTCCATGCGCGAGGTCGACCTCCAGCGCATCCAGTTCGTGACGGTCCCCAACGGCCAGCACCCCGCCGACCCCAACCGCCTGGTCATGAGCGACGAGGCCCCCGCCCTGTTCGAGGCGATCAACGCCGGCGCCGACCTGGCGGGCGGCGGGGAGGACGGCGGCGGGGAGTCCGAGGGGGAGTCGGAGGGGGAGGCCGAGCAGGGCCCGGCCCCCGAGGACGTCTCCGTGGAGATCCTCAACAACGCGGGCGTCGACGGCCTCGCCCTGGAGGTGCAGGCGGTCCTCGCCGGAGAGGGCTACACGGTCACCGGCACGGGCAACCCGGTCGCCCGGTTCCCCGAGGCCACGACGGTCTACCACGCCCCCGGCGAGGAGGCCGCGGCCGAGATGCTGGCCGGGTCCATGGAGTCCGCGGTCACCGAGGAGGCCGAGGGCCTCGCGCAGACGCTGGAGCTGGTCCTGGCCCCCGACTGGGCCGGGTTCGCCGACGGGTCCTCCTCCGCGCCGGAGGTCTCGGTCACCGACGACCTCGGCGGCATCACCGCGGAGGAGACGGAGAGCGCCTGCTGATCCGGACCTCCGAGCCGGATACGATCTGACACGGTGCGTACCCTTCCGGTACCATCCGGCCGTTACGTCCGCGTCGCCCCGCGCCCTCCGCGCGGTGCTCTCCTCCGAGCGGACCCGCCCTTGTCCCATACCGGATCGCAGGTGCCCTCTTGGCTCCCAGAAACGTGTCTTCGGCCCTCGCCGCGAGGATGAGTCTCGGTCAGTGGGTCGCGTGCGGGGTGACCGGAGTGCTCATAGCGACGAGCCTGACCGCCTACGCGGGGTACCGGGACGCCCTCAGCATCGCCACCGAGGAGATCAACACCGACGCCTGGGGGGACCGCCCCAGCCAGGTGGACGGCATCCACAACATCCTCCTGCTCGGCACCGACGAGCGCGCGGGGGAGGACGCCTCCTACAACGAGCTCAACGGCATCCGGCCCGACGTGCTGGTCGTGGTGAGCATCGACGTGGACCGGGGCGGGGTGACCATGGTCAACATGCCGCGCGACCTCATCATCGAGATGCCCGACTGCGCGCCCAACGGCGAGGCGCCGGGGGTGACCGCCGGGACGGTGGACCAGCTCAACCACGCCATGACCTACGGCGGCATGGACTGCCAGGGCAACACCGTGGAGACGCTCACCGGCATCCACCTCGACCACATGGTGATGGTCGACTTCGCCGGGTTCCAGAACATCGTCGACTCCGTCGGCGGCATCGAGATGTGCGTCCCCGAACCGATCGACGACCCCAAGGCCCACCTGCGGCTGGACGCCGGGATGCAGACCCTGAACGGCGAGCAGGCCCTCGGCCTGGCGCGGTCCCGGGACAGCACCGAGCAGGGCAGCGACCTGAACAGGATCGAGAACCAGCAGCGGATGATCGGCGCGATCCTGCGCGAGGTCACCGGCGGCGACATCCTGAGCAGCCCGACCACCCTCTACGACTTCATCGGCTCGGTCACCGACAGCATGGTGACCGACGACGGCCTGACCACCGACAAGATGGCCGAACTGGCCATCGCCATGCGCCAGGTGGACCTCGGGCGGATGAACATGGTGACGGTCCCGGTCGTCGACGCCCCCAGCGACCCGAACAAGGTCGCGTTCCAGCAGCCCGCCGCCGACGAGCTCTTCGCCTCGGTGGCCTCCGGCGAGGTGCTGGAGGAGGAAGAGGAGGAGGCCGCCCCGGAGGAGGAGGCGGAGGAGGAGGCCCCCGTCGAGCCGGGGGACGTCTCCGTCCGGGTCCTCAACGGCACGGGCGTCGACGGGCTGGGGAGCCAGGTCGAGCAGCGCCTCCTGGAGGGCGGCTTCGTCGTCACCGGGACGGGCAACCCCGGGGCGCGGCAGCCGACCGCCACCACGGTCTACCACGGCCCCGGCCAGGCCGCGCACGCCGAGGAGCTCGCCTCGGTGCTCTCCGCCGCCCAGATCGAGGAGGTCCCCGACCTCGGGACGGAGCTGGAGCTGGTGATGGGCGCCGACGACTGGGGCCCCATCACCTTCGGGGGCGACGGCGGGGGCGGCAGCGGCGCCCTCGCTGAGCTGGAGGGCACCTCGGCCGCCGACGACACGGTCTCCTGCGAGTAGGCCCCGGAACGGCGGCGCTGCCGCGTCGAGGGCCCCGTCGGCGCCTGTCCGGTGCCGACGGGGCCTCGTCGTGTTCCGGGCCGGTCCGGGAGGGCGGTTCGCGTCGCCGGGGACGAGCCCCGTCCGAGGCGGTGCGCAACGGGCCCCTCCGGACCGCCGCCCCGGGCCCGGACGGGTTCGACGTCGGGTCGGACCCGATCGGTGAGGGCGGCGTCTGCCTCGTCCGCCTCTTCACCGGCTTCCTCACGGCCGCGTCGGCGGAGGTCCTCCGCAAGGGCGCCGGGACGTCGGGGGACCGGTCCGACGCCCCCGAGGAGGACGACGGCGTCCGCGTGCGCCTGGACGAGCTTTCGGCCCGACGCGGTACGACCCTCACCGGGCCCGCCGAACGAGTCGGTGGCAACGGCGTCGACCCGTCCGTGCCCGAGAACCACCGGGAGGGGGCGATCCGCTTCCCCGCCCGTGCCGCCCTGGGCCGGTGGCCCGCCTGTCGGGAGGGGGCCTGCCCGGCCACGGGCCGGGGCCTTGCGGGCGCCTCCGCCGTGCGGCGGGACGCCGCGGCCGTCGCCGGGGCCGGCCTGCCGGGAGGTGACCTGCGGGCCGCGCCGGGGCGGGCGGGAAGCGGCACGGCCGCGCACGCGAACGGGGGCCGCCGCACCTGTCGGTGCGACGGCCCCCGTCCCGTGTCCGTGAGAGGCCGACCGGGTCGCTACCCGCCCATCTGGCCCCGCATGCCCCGGGGCATCTTCGCGCCCTTGGGCATCGGGCCCTTGGGCATCTGCATCTTGGCGGGCAGGGCCTTGAGGCGGTAGTTCAGCTCGGCGGCCCCGGACTTGTCCAGGTTGCGCGGGAGCCTGACCAGCGTGCGCTGGAGCTTGGAGATCGGCACCAGACCCTCGCCGTTGCCGACCTTGAAGTCGTAGATGGGCGTGTCGTGCGCGACCCGCGCGACCCGCTTCTTCTCTCCGGCGATCAGCGGCTTGAGCCGGCCCGGGTCGCCCTCGCCGACCAGGATCACGCCCGGCCGTCCCACCACGCGGTGGACGACGTCCATCTGCTTGTTGGCGGCCACACCCGGCTCGACCACCCAGTTGCCGCGCATGTTGTCCAGGATCGCCATACCCGCGCCCAGGCGCCCGTCCAGCATCTTGTACTGGACGCGCTGCGCGGAGCGCGTGAAGATGATGAAACCGGTCAGGAAGGCGACCGGCAGGCCCGTCAGCGGCCACAGGATCCAGGAGCCGGTCCAGATGCCGATGCCGACGAAGACCGCGAGGACGACCACCGCGACACCGACCGCCAGCGGGATGCTGCGGGGACTCTGCTGGTGGACGACCTTGGCGACCATGCCGATCTGCTTGAGCCGACCGGGCTGCTTCTCGGCCCCGCCCTTGGCGGGGGTCGTGGTCTCTGAACCCTTGGGCTTTTTCGCCATCGTGCTCTCAGGCAGCGCGCCGACGCGGTGTCGGCGGGGACGGGGTCCCTGGGCTGCCTTGCCTCCTCTTCGCGGTCGACCTGGGTGCTGCGCCTCACGGCGCCGGCCAGCTGGGCGCCTCTCGCCACCAGGATATGTGGAGGTGCCCCTACATGAGGAACGGTGGCCCGTGGGCCACCGTTCCAGCTTGGTCACGACTCGGGCGAAACGCCCATCAGACGCCGCCCGCCAGGGCGGCGTTCTCGGCGTCGCGCTTCTCGCGGGCCTGCTTGTAGAGGCGGCCTGCGCGGTAGGACGAGCGCACCAGCGGCCCCGACATGACGCCGGCGAAGCCGATCTCCTCGGCCTCCTGGCCCAGTTCCACGAACTCCTCGGGCTTCACCCACCGGTCGATCGGGTGGTGCAGCTTGGAGGGGCGCAGGTACTGGGTGATGGTGAGCAGGTCGCAGCCGGCCTCGTGCAGGTCGCGCATCGCCTCGCTGATCTCCTCACGGGTCTCGCCCATGCCCAGGATCAGGTTCGACTTGGTGACGAGGTCGTCCGCGCGCGCCTCGGTGATGACCCGGAGGGAGCGCTCGTAGCGGAAGCCCGGACGGATGCGCTTGAAGATCCGGGGCACCGTCTCGACGTTGTGCGCCAGCACCTCGGGCCGCGAGCCGAAGACCTCGGCCAGCTGGTCGGGGTCGGCGTTGAAGTCGGGGATGAGCAGCTCGACGCCGGTGTCCGGGTTGAGCTCGTGGATCTTGCGGACCGTCTCGGCGTACAGCCAGGCGCCGCCGTCCTCGAGGTCGTCACGGGCCACACCGGTGATGGTGGCGTAGCGCAGCTCCATCTTCTTCACGGAGTTGGCGACCTTGGTCGGCTCCATCCGGTCCAGGGCGCTGGGCTTGCCCGTGGCGATCTGGCAGAAGTCGCAGCGCCGCGTGCACTGGTCGCCGCCGATGAGGAACGTCGCCTCCCGGTCCTCCCAGCACTCGTAGATGTTGGGGCACCCGGCCTCCTGGCACACCGTGTGCAGGCCCTCGCTCTTGACCAGGGACTGGAGCTCGGTGTATTCGGGCCCCATGTGCGCCTTGATCTTGATCCACGGCGGCTTCTTCTCGATGGGGGTCTCGCTGTTGCGCGCCTCCACGCGCAGCAACCTGCGGCCCTCAGGAGCGATGGTCAACGTGAACCCGTTCCCTTCTGTGCCCCGTGACGGGACCCTCTCGCCCTTCGTGGGGGCGGCTGCGTCCCGGTGGGGACTGGCTCATGGTGTGGTGTGTCATCCACGGGCGGTGGCGCCGAGCAGCTCGGCGCCGTCGGCGTGGCTGTACCCCTCCGCGCCGAGGACGTCCGCCAGGTGCCGTTCCATCCGGGGCCTCACGTCGGCCACGGTCACCTCACGCCCGAGTTCGGCGGAGAGCGAGGTCACCCCGGCGTCGGTGATTCCGCACGGGACGATCCGGTCGAACCACGACATGTCATTGTTGCAGTTCAGTGCGAGTCCGTGCATACCGACCCCGCGGGCGATCCGGCACCCGATGGCGGCGACCTTGCGCTCGATCAGGCCGCGCCCGGGGTCGGCATCGAGCCACACCCCGGTCCGCCCCTCCACCCGCCTGCCGGTCAGGCCGTACTCCGCGACGGAGCGGATGACGGCCTCCTCCAGCATGCGCACGTAGGCGATCACGTCCACGGGGTCCGGCATGCGCACGATGGGGTACACCGTCAGCTGGCCGGGGCCGTGCCAGGTGATCTTGCCGCCCCGGTCGATGTCCACGACGGGGGCGCCGGGATCAGTGATGGGACGATCCCACCTCCCGGTGCGCTTTCCCGCGGTGTACACGGGCTCGTGTTCCAGGAACAGGACGGTGTCGGCCACCTCATCGGCGACGCGGCCCTCGTGGAGCCGCTTCTGGAGATCCCAGCCCTGGTGGTACGGGACGGGAGCGTCGCCCAGCCATGCGTAAACGAGATCACTCACACAACCACCTTACGCCCCGGCGCGGTGCGCCGGTCGGGCCAGGATGTCGGATAGCGCACTGTCGATGGTGGGCAGCAGGAAGGAATAGCCGGCCCGCTCCAGGCGTTCGGGCGCGGCCCTCAGGTCGATCAGGGAGGTCTCCTCCGCGAAGTCGCCCAGGGTCGCGCGCAGCGCCGTCGCGGGGACCGGGATGACCGTGGGGCGCCGCAGGACCTCCCCCAGGGCCTGGGTGAACGCGGCGTTGCTCACCGGCTCCGGCGAGCACATGTTCACCGGCCCCGTCACCTCCGGGTGCTCCAGCAGGAACCGGATCGCCCCCACCTGGTCGCGCAGCGCGATCCAGCTCATGTACTGCGCCCCCGACCCCAGGCGTCCGCCCAGGCCGGCCCGGTAGAGCGGCAGCAGCGTGCGCAGCAGGCCCCCCGAGCGGTCGAGCACCACCGCCGTGCGCATGTACGCCACGGACAGGCCCGCCTCGAGGGCCGGGGCCGCCGCCTCCTCCCAGGCCTGGCACGTCCGGGCCAGGAAACCCGCGCCCGGAGGGCTCTCCTCGGTGGCCACCCCGCCCCCGGTGTCCCCGTAGTAGTGCATCCCCGACGCCGTCAGCAGCCGCGGGGGAGGGGAGGGCATCCCCGCCAGCGCCCGGGCCAGGGTGCGGGTGCCGCGGACCCGGCTGCGCCGGATGACCGTGCGCCGGTGCCTGGTCCACACGGTGGGGCCGACCGGGGCCCCGGCCAGGTGCACGACGGCGTCGGCCTCGTGCAGGGCCACGGTGTCGACGCGCCCCTGCTCGGGGCGCCACTCCGCCTCCTCCACGTTCGGAGGGGTGCCGCCACGCGGAAGGCGCCGGACCAGGCGCACCACCGTGTGTCCGTCGTCGAGCAGGGACGCGGCCAGCGCCCCGCCGATGAGCCCGGAGGCCCCAGTGATAGCCACTCTCATGCCCAGGGTCTACCCGGAGGATCCCGGACCTCCCGCGGAAGAGGGGGCGGAAGGCCCCGCGGGGCCTCCCAGAAGTTTTCTCGGGCTTTTTCTGCGAAAACGCTGCGGGGAGACCCTCCGCTCTTCTACTTTGAAGGTGGAGCAGGGAACTCCGCGTCATTGCGGAGTCACTGTGGGCGACACGCTGTCGGGCTGGCTGTCGTGGCGCCCGTCCACAGACCTTTGATGATGGGGATCATCAGGGGATGGTGATTGGTGGGGTAGAAAGACGGGGCGGCGCCACAGGCGCCGCCCCGTCCGCCTTTCCCGCCCTCCTCGCGCAGGATTCCTCCGCGCGGCCCCGGAGCCCGCCCGCACACCTGCTCGGCACGCCGAGGGTAAGGACTGGGCCATGCCCGCCCCCCTGCGGTGTGTCCGCTCCCGTCGCGGGCCCTCGCGGCGGAGCATGGACGCAGTGCCCGTTCGCGCCCAGGGCGTCCAGGACAGGAAGGCGTCGCCATGCTCCACGTCCGTGCCGCCGGGACCCGCCCCCGCGGCGGACCGGTCCCGGATCCCACGACCCCGCCGGCCCCCGGCCCCTGAGGCGGCCGTGAGGAGGACTCCCTCGCCGCTGCGCGCCGGCCGGCGCCGACTGGCGGTCGCGGCCGAGGACGCCCGGGAACGCGTGACCGTCCACTTCTGGTCGGTGGTCCAGGCCGTCGTGGCCGCGGTGGTGGCGTGGACCGTGGCCGGCGGCCTCGTCCAGGACCACGACCCCTTCTTCGCGCCGATCGCGGCGGTCATCGCGCTCAACACCTCGGGCGGGGAGCGGGGCGCCAACGCGGTCCGGCTGCTCACGGGCGTGGTGTTCGGCATCATCTCCGGCGAGGTCGCGATCGCCCTCACCGGGGGCGGCGGCTACGGCGCGCTCGCACTGGGCGTCGGCCTGGCGATGACGGCCGCCCTGGCGATCGGCGTCCAGCGGATCGTGATCGGCCAGGCGGCGGCCAGCGCGATCCTCACCGTGGTCTTCGCCGTGAACTTCGGGGGAGGGCACGCGGGGCTGGGCCGGCTCACCGACGCGCTCATCGGGGCCGGGGTGGCGCTCGTGTTCAGCCAGCTGCTGTTCCCCGCCAGGCTGGTCGCCATCCTGCGCCGGATCGAGGCGGACGCGCTGACCGAGATGGCCCACATGCTCGACGTCTCCGGCCGCGCGCTGCGGCGGGACGACGAATCCTCCAGCCAGGAGATGGTCACGTGGCTGGGAGACCTGAGCAGGCCGATGGCGGAGCTCAGCCGCGCCAGGGAGAACAGCCGCCACACGGTCCGCCTCTCCACCATCCGGTGGGGCGACCCGGCGCCGGTCCTCGCCGAGGACGAGGTGATCGACCGCCTCATCCTGCTCGGGGAGAGCTGCCTGTTCCTCGCGAGGACCACCGCGGCCATGAGCGAGGACGAGCGCCACGAGCTCGCGCCCGTCGTCAGCCGCATGGCCTCGGCGCTGTACACGCTCGCCGACGACCTCAGCAGCCGCCGGGCGCGCCAGGAGGCGGTGGAGGGGGCCCTCCGGTCCGCCCGGAGGTTCGACGCGCAGGACACGGGCGGCGACCCCGTGACCACCGCCACGCACCTGGCGGTCGAGATGGTCGCCACCGACATCATGGTGTTCGCCGGGATCAGGTTCGAGGAGGCCGAGGAGGCGTTGCGGGAGGACGAGGCCGACCTGGAGGTCCCGCACCCCCCGGGGGTCCCGTGGCTGCCGTGGCTGCCGTGGCGTCCGCCCGTGGACAGGTACCGGCACCGCTGGTACTCGTGGCGCCGGCGGCGCCGCTGACCTCCCGGGCGAAGCCTCCACCGTGGCAATAACGCGGACATGAGTCCCCCAACCCGGCTTTCCGGCCGCGGGGCGGGGGCAGTACCCGAGGGCGGGCGCGTGCCGCGCCGTACGCACGACGACAGCGGGGGACTCATGCGGGCTCTGATGGTGACGCCGATGACGGCCGGGTCGGTGACGGTGGACGAGGTCGACCCGCCGGTGCCGGAGGAGGGGGAACTCCTCGTCGACGGCGTGGCGCTGGGAATCTGCGGGACCGACAAGGAGATCGTCGACGGCGAGTACGGCACCGCCCCGCCCGGCCACGACCGCCTCGTCCTGGGGCACGAGTCCCTCGGCCGGGTGCGCGAGGCGCCGCCCGGGTCCGGATTCGCCCCGGGCGACCTGGTGGTCGGCATCGTCCGCAGGCCCGACCCCGTCCCCTGCGGGCCGTGCGCGCACGGGGAGTTCGACATGTGCCGCAACGGCGGGTTCACGGAGCGCGGCATCAAGGAGATCCACGGCTACGGCTCGGAGCAGTGGACCGTCCCGGCCGACTACGCGGTCCGGCTCGACCCGGCGCTGGAGGAGGTCGGCGTCCTGATGGAGCCGACCACGATCGTGGCGAAGGCGTGGGAGCACGTGGAGAGCATCGGACGGCGGGCCTGGTTCGAGCCGCGCACCGCGCTCGTCACCGGCGCCGGGCCCATCGGACTCCTGGCGGCCCTGATCGGGGTCCGGCGCGGCCTCGACGTGCACGTCCTCGACAGGGTCGGGAGCGGCCCCAAGCCGGACCTGGTCGCCGCGCTGGGGGCGACCTACCACACGGGGGGCGTCGCGGAGATCGCCCGGGAGTTCGCGCTCGACGTGATCATCGAGACCACCGGCGCGGAAGCCCTCGTCCTCGACACGGCGGTCCACAACGCCGCCGACGGGATCGTCTGCTACGTCGGCCTCAGCGCCGGCCGCGCCCGCGTCGAGGTGAGCCCCGGCCGCCTGAGCCGGAGGCTGGTCCTGGACAACGACGTGCTCTTCGGCTCGGTCAACGCGAACCGCCGCCACTACGAGCTGGCGGCGCGGCACCTGGCCGCGGCCGACCGGGACTGGCTGCGGGGGCTCATCACCCGCCGGCTCCCGCTCGACCTGGCCCCCCGGGTGTTCGCGGAGCCCGCCGGCGACCAGGTGAAGGTGGTCATCGACCTCTGACCCCGCGCCGGGGCGGGCGCGGACCCGCCCCTCGTCCGCGATCTCGTACTCGTGGCGGGGCTCGGCGCCTCGGGGTCACGTGGTGGCGGCGACGGGGAGCTAGTCGAGCCCCTCGGCCGGGGCGGCCCGCCCCGGGGACCGCCGGGGGCGGCCGTCGAGCCCGGCGGCCACCCCGTCCCACCCTGTCCTGCGACCACTCACGGCGTACGGGCAGCGCTTCCGGCCGGCCCGCTAGCCGGGGTAGGGGCGGCGCTCGCGGGCCTCGCGCAGGGCCTGCGCCCACCAGGCCAGCTGGCCCAGCATCCGCTCCACGGCCGCCTCCGCGCCGGACATGTCCACGGCGGGCTCGCCGTCGTCGCCGAACATCGACTGCGCGTTGTGCAGGCTGACGGTGTCCCGGATGGTCGCGGTGTGCAGCTCCGAGAAGACCGAGCGCAGCTGCTCGATCGCCCGCAGGCCGCCGGACATCCCGCCGTAGGAGACGAACCCCACGGCCTTGGCGAACCACTCCCGGCGCGCGGAGTCGATCGCGCTCTTGAGCCCGCCGGGGTAGCCGTGGTTGTACTCCGGTGTGACGACCACGAACCCGTCGGCGGCGTCGACGACCTCCGCCGCATGAGGCGCCATCGGGCCGCCGTGGCCGTCCTCGGGGCCGATGCCGTCCACGTCCAGGAAATCGAACCGCAGGCGGGGGTCGGGGTGCTTCGCCGTGCGCTCCACGAACCACCGCGAGACGGCGGGGCCGGTGCGGCCCCTGCTGTTGCCAGCGAGGATGACCGCGATCCGAAGGTTTTCCATGTGGTCCTCGTCGTCTTCGTGCCTGACGGCCCTGGGCACGCGGGGACCGGCGGCCCCACGGGGATTCGGGCGGAACGGCGTCCGTTCTCTTCCGGGTGACGGGACAACGTTAGGACCTGAACCGCGATTCAGGTCAAATCAGGCGCGCTGGAAACGGAACCGGGCCGGGCGCCGAAGACGGCGCCCGGCCCGGCCGGAACACGCGGATCCTAGGAGAGGCCGAGCTCGCGCTCGAAGTCGCCCTCCTCCAGCCGCTCCCTCACGGTCTGGAGGAAGCGTCCGGCGTCGGCGCTGTCGATCAGGCGGTGGTCGTGGGCCAGCGACAGGTAGACCATCGAGCGCACCGCGATCACCTCGCCGCCCATGGCCGGGTCCTCGACCACGACGGGGCGCTTGACGATCGCGCCGGTGCCGAGGATGGCCACCTGCGGCTGGTTGATGATCGGCGTGCCGAACAGGGCGCCGGTGCACCCGGTCTCGGCGATGGTGAACGTGCCGCCGCCCAGCTCGTCCGGGCCGAGCCTGCCGGTGTGGGCACGCTCGCTCAGGTCGGTGATCGTGCGGGCGAGCCCGTCCAGGTTCAGCTTGCCCGCGTCCTTCACGACCGGGGCGAGCAGACCGCGCTCGGTGTCCACCGAGACGGCGAGGTTCTCGACGTCGTGGTAGGTCACCTCCTGCTTGTCACCGTCGATGACCGCGTTGAGCTTGGGGTGGGTCCTGAGGGCCTCGACCGCGGCCAGGCCGAAGAACGCGAAGAAGTCCGGGGCGGCCCCGTCCCGCTTGGCGACCTGCTCGCGCAGGCGGGCGATCTTGGTGACGTCCACCTCGATGACCTGCGTGGCCGTCGCGGAGACGTGCAGCGACTCCACCATGTGGTCCGCGATGGACTGGCGCAGGCGGGTCAGCTTCTCGGTCCGGCCGCGCAGGGAGGTGTCGGCGGCGACCTTGCGGGGAGCCGAGGAGGGCGCCGCGGGGGCGGTGGCGCGCGCGGCGGCGGCCTCCTGCTCCTCCGCCGCCTTGAGCACGTCCTGCTTGCGGATGCGGCCGCCCACGCCCGTGCCGCTCACCCGGCCCAGGTCCACGCGGTGCTCGGACGCGAGCTTGCGCACCAGCGGCGTCACGTACGCCTCGGTGACGGCGTCGGTGCCGGAGGCCCGGCCGGTGCCGCTGAGGGTCTCGATGTCCACGGAGGGGCCGTCGTCCGCCGAGTCCGCGCGCGCGGCGGGGGCCGGCTCGGGCTCCGGCTTCGCTTCGGCCTTCGGCTCCGGGGCGGGCTCGGGCTTCGCTTCGGCCTTCGGCTCCGGCGTGGGCTCGGCCTGAGGGGGCGCGGGCGCCTCGGAGGCGGAGGGCGCCTCGCCCCCGGTGCCGCCGATGACGGCGATCTCGGCGCCGATCTCCACGGTCTCGTCCTCGTCCACCAGGATCTTGGTGAGTACACCGGCGACCGGGGACGGGATCTCGGTGTCCACCTTGTCGGTGGAGACCTCGAGGAGCGGCTCGTCCACCTCGACGGTGTCGCCCACGCTCTTGAGCCACTGGGTGACGGTCCCCTCGGTGACGCTCTCACCCAGGGCGGGCATGGTCACCGACGTGGTGGGTCCGTCGGAGGACGGGGCGGACGCGGCGGGGGACGCGGCCGGCTCGGGCTCGGCGGCGGCCTCGGGCTCCGGGGCGGCCTCCGGCTCGGGCTCGGGCTCCGGCTCCGCCTCGGGCCGGGCGGTCTCGGCGGCGGGCGCGGACCCGGCCTCGTCGGTGCTCTCGCCTTCGCCGCCGATGACGGCGATCTCGGCGCCGATCTCCACGGTCTCGTCCTCGTCCACCAGGATCTTGGTGAGTACACCGGCGACCGGGGACGGGATCTCGGTGTCCACCTTGTCGGTGGAGACCTCAAGGAGCGGCTCGTCTACCTCGACGGTGTCGCCCACGTTCTTGAGCCACTGGGTGACGGTCCCCTCGGTGACGCTCTCACCCAGGGCGGGCATGGAAACGGAAGTCGGCATGGGTTCCTCGTTGGATCTGGGCGCGGTCTCTGCCCAACCCCTTGACTGGGCAGCGCGGATGTGTGCGGGGGCGGGCCGTGTGGGCCCGCCCCCGGGTGGTGCGGTCAGTCGTGGACGTGCAGCGGCTTGCCGGCCAGGGCCAGATGCGCCTCGCCCAGCGCCTCGGACTGGCTCGGGTGCGGGTGGATGAGCTGGGCCACCTCGGAGGGCAGCGCCTCCCAGTTGTAGATGAGCTGACCCTCGGCGATCAGCTCGCCGACGCGGCTGCCGACCATGTGGACGCCCAGCACCGGCCCGTCCTTCTCGGCGATGACCTTGATCGCGCCGGAGGTCTGGAGGATCTGGCTCTTGCCGTTGCCCGCCAGGTTGTAGTTCATCTCCACGATGTCGTGGCCGCGCTCCTTGGCCACCGCGGAGGTGAGGCCCACCGAGGCGACCTCGGGCTCACAGTACGTGACCCGGGGCACACCGTCGTAGTCGATCGCGGGCGGGTTCTGCCCGGCGATGTGCTCGGCGACGAAGATGCCCTCGGCGAAGCCGACGTGGGCGAGCTGGAGGGTGGGGATGAGGTCGCCCACGGCGTAGACGCCGCCGACGCCGGTGTGCAGGTTCTCGTCGACCTGGACGAAGCCGCGCTCCAGGGTGATCCCCTGCTCCTCGTAGCCCAGGCCCTCCGAGACGGGGCCGCGGCCGATGGCGACCAGCAGCACCTCGGCGTCGAGGGTCTTGCCGCCCTTGAGGGTGACCGTCACGCCGGAGTCGGTGGTCTTGACCGACTCGAACGGGGTGCCGAGCTCGTACTTGATCTTGCGCTTGCGGAAGGCGCGCTCCAGCAGCTTGGAGCTCGACTCCTCCTCGACCGGCACCAGGTGCGGCAAGGCCTCGACGATGGTGACGTCGGCGCCGTAGGAACGCCACACGCTGGCGAACTCCACGCCGATCACGCCGCCGCCCAGGACGATGACGGACTCGGGGACCCGGCCCAGGTCGAGGGCCTGGTCGCTGGTCATGACCTTCTCGCCGTCGATCTCCAGGCCCAGGGTCTTGGGCTTGGAGCCGGTGGCCAGGACGATGTTGCGGCCCTTGTACACCGTGTCGCCGACGGTCACCTCGTCCTTGCCGGTGAGCTTGCCCTCGCCCTCGACGACGGTGATCTTGCGGGACTTGACGAGGCCGGTCAGGCCCTTGAAGAGGCCGCCGATCACCTTGTCCTTGTACTTGTGCACGGCCTCGATGTCGATGCCCTCGAAGCTGGCCTTCACGCCGAAGGCCTCGCTCTCCTTGGCGGAGTCGGCGACCTCGGCGGAGTGCAGGAGGGCCTTGGTGGGGATGCAGCCGCGGTGCAGGCACGTGCCGCCGAGCTTGTCCTTCTCGATCAGGACGACGCTCATGTCCAGCTCGGCGGCGCGGAGCGCTGCCGCGTAGCCGCCGCTGCCGCCGCCAAGGACGACGAGGTCGAAGGTGCCGCCGTTCTCACTCACGGGAACGAACTCCTAGTTGTGGTGGCTGGTGTGGGTGGTGGATCCGCGGGTGGCGCCCACAGAGGGGGGAGGGTGTCGGCGACCGCGGTGGCCGCGCGCGGGCGGTGTCCCGGCTCACCGGGACCGGACCCGCACACGGTGACTACTCGGCGTACTCCTCGGCGATGCGGACCAGGGTGCGGGTTCCCGCGCCGGTGCCGCCCTTCGGGGTGTGGCCGTGCGGACCGCCCTGGTTGAAGGACGGGCCCGCGATGTCGAGGTGCGCCCACTTGACGCCCTCGCCGATGAACTCCTGGAGGAAGACGCCCGCCGAGAGCATGCCGCCCCAGCGCTCGCCCGCCACGTTCGCGATGTCGGCGACCGCGGAGTCGAGCCCCGCCCGCAGCTCGGAGGGGAGCGGCATCGGCCAGGAGGCCTCGCCCTCCGCCCCGGCCGCGGCGACGACCGCCTCGCGCACGTCGTCGTCGTTGGCCATGACCGCGAACACCCGGGTGCCGAGCGCGACCAGCTGCGCGCCGGTCAGCGTGGCGATGTCCACGACCAGGTCGGGCTGGTCCTCCTGGGCCCGGACCAGGGCGTCCGCCATGACCAGGCGGCCCTCGGCGTCGGTGTTGAGGACCTCGACGGTCTTGCCGCCGTAGATGCTCAGCACGTCGGAGGGGCGCTGGGCGGTGCCGCTGGGCATGTTCTCCGCCACGGCCAGGTAGCCGACGACGTTGACCTTCAGGCCCAGGGTGGAGATGGCGCGCATGGCGGCGAGCACGGAGGCGGCGCCGGCCATGTCGGACTTCATCCAGTCCATCGAGCCCGCGGGCTTGAGGGAGAGGCCGCCCGAGTCGAAGGTGATGCCCTTGCCGACGAAGGCGACGGTCCTGGTCGCCTCCGGGTGGCTGTGGGCGAGGCGGACCAGGCGGGGCGGGTTGGACGAGCCCTGGCCGACGCCGGTCAGGCCGCCGTAGCCGCCCTCGGACAGGGCCCGCTCGTCCAGGACCTCGATCTGGAGGCCGGCCTGCTGGGCGATCTCCTGGGCGGCGGCGGCCAGGTCCTCGGGGACCAGGTCGGCCGGGGCGGTGTTGACCAGGTCGCGCGTGAAGTTGACGGCCTCGGCCATGACCGCGGCGCGCTCGACGGCCGCGTCCGCGCCCGGCGCGGAGCTGGCCAGGACCAGGGAGCCGGCGGCGCGGCCCTCGGCCTGCTCGCGGGCCTCGTCACCGGTGCGGTACCGGTCGAAGACGTAGGTTCCGAGCTGGGCTCCGAGGGCGACGGCCCCGGCCTCGGCGGCGCTCCCGGCGGGCAGGGCCAGGACCACGCGGCCGGTGCCCCCGGGGCGCGAGGCGAGCGACCGCAGGGCGGCGCCCGCGGCGCGGGACAGGACGTCGGGGTCGACGGGGCCCTCGGCGGGCGCCGGGCCGAGACCGACCGCGACGACGACCGGGGCCCTGACGGCTCCGAGGGAGGCAATGGTGTGCACCTCCTCGGGTGCGCCGCTCGCTCCCAGGAGCGACAGGGTCGGGGCGAGGCCGCCAGAGAAGGCGGCGTCGACGTCATGCGCGCCCGACGCGGGTTCCGGAGCGTCGCCTCCGGAGTGGTAGCCGACGACAACCGCGTCGGCGTCGAGCGAACTGGGGGACTCCGTGTTTACTGCCAACGACGTGCTCACACCCCCGATGCTAGTCGCCTCCCGCGCCGGGCGGGGACGCGGCACCCCGGCTCCCCAGGGGGTCTGACGCCGCGCTCCGCGCGACCGGGGGCGGGGGGTGTTCCCGGGGGCGGCCCCGGCCCGCCCGCGCGGGGAGGGGGCCCCTGGTCGCCCACCGGGGGCGTCGCACGCCCGCTCCCGGGGGCCCGCGCCTGCCCGTGCCGGAGGACCGTGAAACTCCGTGTGAAAAAATGTGACGATGGCGACATCCCGCCACCGGAGGCGACCGCACGGCCGTGAACCCCCTGGTGGGAACCGTGCCCGGCCTCACACCCACGCGGTCGCCGCGGCCGCCGCCACCAGCGCCGCGGTCGAGGCCGTCTCCACCAGGGCGCCCAGGACGTCGCCGGTGATCCCGCCGAGGCGCCGCACCGCCCGGCGCAGCAGCGCCCCGGCGGCGACCAGGCCCGCCGCCGCCGCGAGGGCGTGGGCCGCGGCCAGGGCAGGCGCCTGCGCCGCCCCCGTGAGGCAGAGGGCGGCGACGAACGCCACGGCCGCCGCCGCACGCGGCCCGCGCACCGTCCCCGCCACGAAGGCCCCCAGGCCCTCGGGCCGCGCCGGCGGCACCCGGGGGACGCACGCCAGCGTCGCCGCCAGCCGTCCCGTCGCGCCCGCGACGGCGGCCCCGGACAGGGCGGCCCAGGGCGAGGCCGCCACCAGCTGTCCCAGCGCCAGGGCCTGTGCCGCCGTCGCCACCACGACCGACACCACGCCGAACGGTCCGATGTCGGACCGCCGCATCACCTCCAGCGCCCCCTCCGCCGGCCTGCCGCTCCCCAGCCCGTCCGCCAGGTCGGCCAGCCCGTCCAGGTGCAGCCCCCGCGTCGCGAGCGCGCCCAGGCCCACGGCGAGCACCGCCGCCAGGGAGGGGGCCAGGCCGGCCCAGGCGCCGGCCGCCGCGACCGCGCCGGAGAGGAGGCCCAGGGCCGCGCCGACCACGGGCGCCCACGCCATCGCCCAGCCGGCGGTCGCCCGGTCCACCCGCCCCGCCTGCACGGGGAAGGCGGTGAACGTGCCCAGGGCCATCCGGGCCCCCGCGAGCACGTCGGCCGCGGCCGGGCCCGCGGAGGGGGGACCGCCCTCCGTCGGCCCGCCCGTCAAGGCAGTTCCAGGACGCGGCCGGCCGTCACGAGGACCACGTCCTCGGACTCTGCTCCCACCCACTGGTTCAGCCGGCCGAGGTGGTCGCGGAAGAGCCGCCCGGAACGGGTCGCGGGCACCACCCCCGACCCCGCCTCGTTGGTGACGGCCACGACGTAGGCCCGGGTCCCGCGCCAGGCCTCCAGCAGGTCCCGGACCGCCGCCTCCACCCGCTCCTCGGCGTCGGGGGGCGGCGCCTCGTCCCACAGCCCCGCCCCGTCCATCACCCGGGTCAGCCAGGTGCCGAGGCAGTCGACCAGGACCGCTCCCCCCGCCCGCCGGAGCAGCGGGGCCAGGTCGGCGGTCTGCTCGGTCCGCCACCACCAGGGGCGGCGGCGCACGTGCCTGTCCACCCGGTCGGCCCACTCGGGGTCCTCGGACGGGTCCGGCTCCGGCCCGGTCGCCGCGTACAGCACCCTCGGCTCCGCGAGCAGGCGCAGCTCCGCCTCCGTCGACTTCCCCGAGCGGGCGCCGCCGGTGACCAGGGTCCGGTGCGGCCCCTGCGGGCGCGGCTCCGGCCACACGGACGGCGGGCACGACATGACCTGGCCGTCTCCGGGGGCCAGGGCGCCCCACAGCCGCGCGCGCCGGGCGAACTCCTGCGGCGAGGGGATCCGGTGGTCGCCGCCCACGGCCACGACGGCGGTGGTCACCCCGATCACCCCCGAGCGCCGGAGCTCGCCGATGACCTCCGGGCGCCGCGCGGCGTCCACGACGACCATGTCCACCTGCTGTTCGGGCCGTGCCGAGGAGTAGCCGGAGAGCCCCTCCGCCCGTGCCTCCACCGGGGGGCCGCCGGGCAGCGGGCCCGGGCCCGACCGGGCGTAGAGCAGCCTGCCGCCGTCGGCGGCCTCGACCAGGCAGCCGTCCGGCGTCGCGGACACGGTGTATCCCGGGGGCACGGGGCCGACCGCGCCCGCCTCGCGGACGCGGAAGCGGTCGTCGACGGTCACCCGCACGGGCAGGCGGCGTTCGGCCAGGGCCTTGTTGCAGGAGGAGCAGGTGCACTGCGGTGCGGGCCAGCCCGCGGGACCCGCCGTCCCCTGAAATCGGATACGCACCGGAAAAGTAAACAGCATGCCGGACCGCGCCTTGGTTAAGCTCGGCACAGGATCACGGTGACCACCACCGCGGCCTGCGTGACGAAGGGCGGTCGAACATGGCGTGGACCTGGCGGTACTTCGAGGCCGACGGCGCCGACCCTCTGGCGGAGGACCTGCCGTCCGAGTCGTTCACCTCGCGTGGCGACGCGGAGAGCTGGCTGGGGGAGAACTGGCAGGAGCTCGCCGAGGGGGGCGTCGGCCGCGTCGCCCTCCTGGAGGACGACCGGGAGGTCTACGCGATGGCCCTGGAGCCCGTCGAGTAGGGCCCGGCGCCTGCCGCCCCCCGCGGGCGCGACGGGCGGAGCCCCGGAGCGCGGGCCCGGGACGTGGTCGTGCGGCGTACCCGTCCACAGCCCGGGCCCGTGACCGGACGACAGCCCGGTCACGGGCCCGGGGCCGGACGCCGGGCTAGATGCCGTGGACGTCCTCGGGGCTCTTCGTCAGCGCGGGGTCGCGCTGGATGCTGTCGCCGAGGACCTCGTCGATCCGCTCCAGCAGGTCCGCGTCGAGCCGGACCCCCGCGGCCTTCACGTTGCCCTCGACCTGCTCGGGGCGTGAGGCGCCGATGATCGCCGACGACACGTTCGGGTTCTGGAGGACCCAGGCCAGGGACAGCTGCGCCAGGGTCAGGCCCGCCTCGGCCGCCAACGGCTCCAGCCGCTGGACCCGCTCCAGCAGGACCTGGTCGCCGACCTTGTCGGCGATGGCCTGCTTGATCTTGGGATCGGTCGCGCGCGAGCCCTCCGGCAGGTCCTGGCCCGGCTTGTACTTGCCGCTCAGGACGCCTCCCGCCAGGGGCGACCACACGATCTGGCCGATGCCCTCGCGCTCGCAGACCGGGACGACCTCGGACTCCACGACCCGCCACACCATGTTGTACTGCGGCTGGCTGGAGACGATCCGGTCGAAGCCCATCTCGTCGGCGATCCTCAGCGCCTGCTCGATCTCGTCCGCGCGCCACTCCGAGACGCCGATGTAGAGGACCTTGCCCTGGCGGACCAGGTCCTCGAACGCCCGCATCGTCTCCTCCAGGGGGGTGGAGTAGTCGAACCGGTGCGCCTGGTACAGGTCCAGGTAGTCGGTCCCGAGGCGGCGCAGGGAGTCCTCGGCGCCGCGGAGGACGTGCTTGCGGGAGAGGCCGCGGTCGTTCCTGCCGTCGCCCATGGGCCAGTAGACCTTGGAGAAGATCTCGAGGCCGTCCCGGCGCTCGCCCTTCAGCGCCCGGCCGAGCACCTCCTCGGCCTTGCCCCTGGCGTACACGTCCGCGGTGTCGAACGTGGTGATGCCCGCGTCCAGGGCCGCGCGGACACAGGCCGCGGCCGTGTCCTCCTCCACCTGGGAGCCGTGGGTGAGCCAGTTCCCGTAGGCGATCTCGCTGACCATGAGACCGCTGTTGCCTAGATGCCGAAAGTCCATGGGCAGCACTCTAGTGGGGGATCGTGCCGATTTGTCAGGAATGTAACGGCATGACTGGGACCGCTCCCGAGCCGGGGAGGAGTGAAGGGCCGGTGCGGACACCGGCCCTACTCACGTGGCGCGGGGGCGGGGAGGCGCGGGGAGTCAGCGCGCGCCGCGGGGCGTCGGGTCCTCGCCGACCTTGATCCGCGGCTTGGGCAGGCGCAGGCGGCGGAACTGCAGCTGGCGCATGGCCGCGTACATCCCGATGCCCCGGATGGCGGTGTCGTCGGGGAAGTACTCCAGGGCGCGCTTCTTGACGGCGCGGCCCACCAGGACGCCCTCGGCGATGATCGTCACCATCATCAGCGGCCAGGCCACGTAGGCCACGCCGACCTGGAAGAGCGGGTTGTTGATGAACAGCAGGGCGATGATGACGATCGAGAACGGCAGGAAGAACTCGCTGGCGCTGCGTCGCGAGTCGATGTAGTCGCGGGCGAACGCGCGGGCCTCGCCCAGGTCCTGCTGGCGGTAGTAGCGGGCCTCGTCCTTGGGCACGCCCTTGAGGCCGCCGGAACTCCGGACGGTCTGGCCGCGTTGACGGTCGAGACGGTCCCGGTAGGCGCGGTAGGCCTCCTTACGGCTCTCGGGGGCCTTCACCGGCTTGCGGGGGATCGTCTCGGATTCCCTGCGCTTTGGGGTGGGGACACCCTTCTTGGGGGTGTATCCCTTAGGTTGGGTGGCCTCAGTGGCCTCGGGGCTGGCGGATTCGGAAGAGTGCGAATCCGTGGCTGCGGAAGCGGAGCGACGTCGGAACACACCCACAGGGTAGCCGGTCATAGCTTTATGGCGACCGCGGGCCAGACCGCGTAGGGTTGGGCAAAGCGCCCGCTGGGAACAGCCGATGTACGCACCGAGAAGGGGACGGCCACGCCGATGAGCGTGTTTCAGCGACTTTCGATGATCTTCAAATCCAAGGCCAACAAGGCCTTGGACTCGGTCGAGGACCCCAGGGAAACCCTCGACTACTCGTACCAGAAACAGCTCGAACTCCTGCAGAAGGTCCGTCGTGGGGTGGCGGACGTCGCGACCTCCCGCAAGCGGGTCGAGCTCCAGATCCAGCAGCTGGAGCAGCAGTCCGGCAAGCTGGAGAACCAGGGCCGGGCGGCCCTGACCCAGGGCCGCGAGGACCTCGCCCGCGAGGCCCTCACCCGCCGCTCCGGCCTGGCCACGCAGATCGAGGGCCTGCGCGAGCAGCACGCCAACCTCCAGGGCGAGGAGCAGAAGCTCACGCTGGCGGCCCAGCGCCTCCAGGCCAAGGTGGACGCCTTCCGCACGCGCAAGGAGACCATCAAGGCGACGTACACCGCCGCCCAGGCCCAGACGCAGATCAGCGAGGCCTTCTCCGGCATCTCCGAGGAGATGGGCGACGTCGGCATGGCGGTCCAGCGTGCCGAGGACAAGACCGCCGAGATGCAGGCCCGCGCCGGCGCCGTCGACGAACTGCTCGCCTCCGGCGCGCTCGACGACGTCACCGGCACCGCCAAGGACGACATCCAGAGCGAGCTCGACCGGATGGCCAGCACCACCGGCGTCGAGGCCGAGCTGGAGCGCATGAAGATGGAGCTCGGCGGCGGCAGCTCCACCCCTCAGATCGAGGGCGGGAACGGCGCCGGCAGCACCGGGAACCGGGAGGGCTCGTGATCGTCCGCATCATGGGTGAGGGCCAGGTCGACCTGACCGAGGCCGACCTGCAACTGCTCAACTCCTTCGACTCCGCGCTGGAGTCGGCGATCGAGTCGGGTGACGAGGAGACGTTCCGCCAGGCCCTGCACGACCTTCTCGCGAAGGTCCGGGAGGACGGCAGGCCGCTGCCCCCCGACGCCCTGGAGCCGTCCGAGTTCATCCTTCCGCACGCCGACGCCAGCATGGAAGAGGTGCGGCAGATGCTCCAGGACGACGGGCTCATCCCCGGCTAGGACCGGTCCTCTCCGTCCGCGCACACCGCATCCGTCCAGGTGTGCGCCGGACAGGGGCAGCGGGATCCGACAGGCCCGGCCACGGCCGGTCGGAACCGCGCTCGGTGCCTGCGCGCGCGTGTTTTCGCCGAGGCCGCCGTGACACCGTCACGGCGGCCTCGGCGTGTGCGGGGGCCGGTGTGCGACGGAACACCCCGAGCTCGACCGCCCCGGTGGAACCCGGCGCCCCCGCGTCCCCGTTGACCGGAGAGGGGGACGCACCGTGGGGGACACGCTGTACACCGCTTTGACCCCTTTCTCACCTGTGCGAACTACACTCCGAGACAGTCGGGGAGAGGAGTGCGGCATGGCTGGTTCCAAGTTCAGGCCGGACCGCGGGCTCACCACCCGGATGGTGACGACCATGGGCCTCCTGGCCCTGGTGTACGCGGCCTTCGTGGTCGGACTGGTCCTGGTGGGGCTCAACGTGTGGCTCGTGGTCCTCCTCGTCGCCGGGTTCGCGCTCTTCAGCTACTTCGCCTCCGACAAGATCGCCATGTTCTCCATGGGTGCCAAGGAGGTCACGCCCCAGCAGGCGCCCGAGCTGCACGCCGTGGTCGACCGGCTGTGCGCCATGGCCGACATGGCCAAGCCCAGGGTCGGGGTCGCCGACACCGACGTCCCCAACGCCTTCGCCACCGGCCACAACGAGAAGAGCGCGGTCATCTGCGTGACGACCGGCCTCATGCGCCGCCTGGAGGGCCCCGAGCTGGAGGCGGTCGTCGCCCACGAGCTGTCCCACATCGCCCACCGCGACGTCATGGTCATGACCGTCGCCGGGTTCCTCGGCATCGTCGCGGGCTTCCTCACCCAGGCGGGCCTGCGCTTCGCCATGTTCGCCGGGGCGAGCCGCGGCAACAACAACAACGGGCCGGCGCCCGCGGTGGTCGCCCTCCTGGTCGTCCTGGTCAGCGCCGTCGCCTGGGCGCTCAGCTTCCTGCTCACACGGGCGCTGTCCCGGTACCGGGAGCTCTCGGCCGACCGGGCCGCCGCCTACCTGACCGGGCGCCCCTCCGTGCTGGGGAGCGCCCTCACCAAGATCACCGGCGACATGGCGCGGATCCCGAGCCGCGACCTGCGCCAGGTGGAGCCGTTCAACGCGTTCTTCTTCGCCCCCGCGCTCTCCCGCAAGGGGTTCAGCTTCAGCCGGCTGGTCGCGACCCACCCCCCGGTCGACCAGCGCCTGTCCCAGCTCTCCGAGATCTCCCGGCAGCTCGGACAGGGCCGCTGAGCGGGGTCGCGGCGGGCGCCACCCGACCGACGAGGGAGCACACGATGAGTTTCTGGCGGGCCCTGCTGGGCCGCTCCAAGCCGACCGCACCCGACCTCGACGCCCTCTTCGGCCTGCCCTCGGCTGCCGTCACCCTGCGGGCCGCGGCCGGGTTCCGGCCCACCGGCGCGGGGTCCGTCGCCTTCCGCGCCACCGAGGGCGCGGCCTTCGCCGACCTGGAACGCGACATCACCGCGCTGCTCGACGCCGGCGACGGGCCGCCGGTCGACCAGGTCACCGACGACTACGGCTACACGTGGCTGGTCGTCCGCTCGCACGACCCGGCGGGAGCGGAGGGGGAGGTCACCGACCCCGACATCACCGGCCTGGTCACCGACCTGCACGCCGTCAACTCCACCCTGGAGGCCAACGGGTACGGACCCTCGCTCCTGTGCTCCCTCGTCGGGTTCACGGACGGGACGCGCTCCCTGGGCCTCGTGTACCTGTACAAGCGCGGGACCTTCTACCCCTTCGCGCCCACCGGCGACGGCCGGCACAGGGACAACGCCCTCGAACTCCAGCTCGAGGCCGCCGTCGGCGACGACCTGCCCCTGGAGCGGGACCGCTCGCGCTGGTTCCCGGTCTACGGCGCGCCGGGACTGTGACCCGGGACGCCGTCTCCCGGCGGCACGGACCGCGCCGGGAGATGGCGTCCCGGGGCCGGACAAATTACCCTGGGAGGACGAGCACACCCGTGCTTCGCCGGAACCTCCCCCACGCCAGGGGGCACTGGGGAACGGTGGCAGGGAGAACACAGCGGCGGCACGGCGGAATGCCGGACCGGCCCCGGGCGTTGGGACCCGTTGAAGAGGACAGGACCCGCCGCGGCGGGCCGGTCCCCCAAGCGACCAGGGGTCGCCAGGCAGCCGCAACCCCTTTTCAGAGGAGCTTTACAACATGACGGTTCAGAGCGAGGTCACCGAGGGGATCAACCTCACCGACGAGGCGTCCGGCAAGGTCAGGGCGCTTCTGGAGCAGGAGGGCCGGGACGACCTCCGTCTCCGTGTGGCCGTCCAGCCCGGTGGTTGCTCGGGGCTGCGTTACCAGCTCTACTTCGACGAGCGCGACCTGGACGGGGACGTGGTCACCGACTTCGGCGGCGTCGAGGTCGTCACCGACCGGATGAGCTCCCCCTACCTCGTCGGCGCCACGATCGACTTCGTGGACACCATCGAGAAGCAGGGGTTCACGATCGACAACCCCAACGCCACGGGTTCCTGCGCCTGCGGCGACTCCTTCAACTAGGGGGTACGCCCCCGCCGCCGGCCGCGGCGGGCGGCGGGGCACCGGGGGAGGGCGGACATCCGCCCTCCCCCTCGTCGTTTCCGCAGCCCCGCGCGGGGAATCCCGATGACGGAACCCCGTCCGGGAGCGGCACTCGGTACCCTGGGTCGGTCCGAAACGGGCACGTCCTCGGCCTGCCCGCACCCGTCCGGTCGCCCCGACCGGACGCCTCCCACCCAAGGAGCCTTCGTCCCGTGCGTATCGCGGTTGCCGGATCCATCGCCACCGACCACCTCATGTCCTTCGAGGGCCGGTTCGCGGAACAGATCATCCCCGACCAGATCCAGCAGTTGTCACTCTCCTTCCTGATCGACGAGCTGGACGTCCGTCGCGGAGGCGTCGCGGCCAACATCTGCTTCGGCATGGGCGGCTTCGGCCTCGCCCCCGTCCTCGTCGGCGCGGCGGGGGCCGACTTCGAGGACTACCGCGCCTGGCTGGACCGCCACGGGGTGGACACGTCCGCCGTGTACATCTCCGAGCTGCGGCACACCGCCCGCTTCATCTGCACCACGGACCGCGACCAGAACCAGATCGCCTCGTTCTACGCGGGCGCCATGGCCGAGGCGCGCAACATCGAGCTCCAGGCGGTCGCGGAGCGGGTCGGCGGGCTCGACCTCGTCCTCATCGGCGCCGACGACCCGCTCGCCATGGTCCGCCACAGCGAGGAGTGCCGCACGCGCGGCATCCCCTTCGCGGCGGACCCCTCCCAGCAGCTGGCCCGGATGGAGGGCCCCGAGGTCCGCACCCTCATCGAGGGGGCGACCTTCCTGTTCGGCAACGAGTACGAGAAGGCCCTCGCGGAGCAGAAGACCGGCTGGTCCGACGCGGACGTCCTGAGCCGGGTCGGCACCCGCGTCACCACCCTCGGGGCCAAGGGCGCCCGCATCGACCGGGAGGGCGAGCCGGCCCTGCACGTCCCCGCGGCCTCGGTCGACAACCTCGTCGACCCCACCGGCATGGGGGACGCCTTCCGCGCGGGCTTCCTGGCCGCCCACTCCTGGGGTCTGTCCCTGGAGCGGGCCGCCCAGGTCGGCAACGCCACCGCCGTGCACTGCCTGGAGGCGGACGGTCCGCAGGAGTACACCATGACCGGCGCCTCCCTGCTGGAGCGCGTGGAGAAGTCGTACGGCGCCGCGGCCGCCGCCGAGGTCCGGCCGTTCGTCTGACCGGGGGGTCCCGGGCGCCGTCCCCCGCCCGCGCGGGTCGGGGCGGTGCCCGGGAACCCGTAGAGTAGATAGTCGCGACCCGCACGACCCGATCCGATCCCGGACCGGGCCGCGCCCCGAACGGTCGGCCGTGCGCCCCAGGGCGCCCCGGCCGCCCGCACGGGGAGCCCCGTGCCCGCCGGTGCGCTGAAACGCGTACCGGTTACCTAGCCCAAGCCGTCCGCGCAGGGTCGCCGCGACGGTGGGGAACCCACCCCGGACCCCCGTGCCACGGCACGCGGTCGGGGCTCGGGCGCCGTGAGCGCCTCCCAGATCTAGGCAAGCCTTACCTGGGATTCCCTGATTCACCCTGAAAGGACATTGCATGCGCTACACCGGACCGAAGGTGCGGTTGTCCCGGCGCGCCGGCACCCCGCTGACCCGTAAGGCGGTCAGCTACTTCGAGAAGCGTCCGTACCCGCCCGGTGAGCACGGTCGCCGTGTCCGCCGCAACAGCAGCGACTTCGCCGTCCGTCAGGCGGAGAAGCAGAAGGTGCGCTGGTACTACGACCTGACCGAGAAGCAGCTGGTCAGGATCTACGAGAACGCGAAGAAGCGCTCCGGCCGCACCGGTGAGGAGATGCTCGCCGAGCTGGAGATGCGTCTGGCCACGGTCGTGCTGCGCGCCGGTCTGGCCGCGTCGATCTACGCCGCCCGCCAGTTCATCAACCACGGCCACGTCACCGTGGACGGCAAGAAGGTCGACATCCCGTCGTACCAGGTCAAGCCGGGCCAGATCATCGAGGTTCGGGAGAAGTCCCGCAACATGGTGCCGTTCGTCGAGGCCGCCGAGGGCGTCCACGCGGACGACAAGATCGCCGGCTTCCTCGCGGTGAGCCACAAGGACCTGCGCATCGCGGTCATCGACCGCCCCAAGCGCGAGCAGATCCCGGTGCCCTTCGACGAGCAGCTCGTCGTCGAGTTCTACGCCCGCTAGTCGCGAACCCCGCGCCCTGCGCGCGTCCCCAGGGACGCACCGGGGACCGGAGAGGCCGCGCGGACCCCGTCCGCGCGGCCTCGTCGTGTGCGGGCGCCCTCCCGCGCCGCTCCCGGGAAACGCCGGGCGGCGAATCGTTATCGCAACGGGATGGCGGGACGTGCGCCGGAGCCGGTTCAGTACATCCGGCGGATGTGAAACGCGCTACCCCGACCCAGGGGCTCCTCCGCGAGGAACTCGTGCATCTTCATGCGGCACCACGCGGGGATGTCGGCCCGCGCGGCCGGGTCGTCCGCGGTGACCGCGATGACCGACCCGATGGGCACTTCTCCCAGTCTGGCGGCCAGCATGATGATCGGGACGGGGCACTTGCGGCCCACCGCCTCGACCGTGACCAGCGGGGCCTGCGGCGGATACCCGGGCACGGAACACCCCCTGCGCGTCGTCGTCCTGTCCCCACCATCTTGACCCGCCCGGCCCCGTAAGGCGAACCCGGTTAAGGGCGTCGTAAACCCAGCGATACGCTCGCCTTGGTCTTTCCTCGCGAAGCTTCCGGAACCGCCGCCCACGAGCGGCGGGGTCGCCCGCGGGGAGGAGGGCCCGGGGGGACGCCGGGCCGCGCTCCGTAGCCAGCCGGGAGGGTATCCTCCGCGGGCGAACGGGCCCGGCTCCACGTACCGCCGCGCGTTCCGCGCAGGGGCGTCTGGCAACACGCTGACCAGGTAAGCCCATGAACGGCACGCCGGGCGGTTCGCGATAATGTTTCCCCTTGACAAGCTTTGGACACTTAGGCCGCCCGTGGAGGATCCACGGGCTTCACCGCTGGGAAGGCAATCCGTGAGTCCGACCCGCCAAGAAAATCGGCGCCCCAATCCGCGCCGATGGGCACCACGCGGCGCCGCGCTCGCCGTGCTGGGGCTGGCCGCGACCGGCTGCGCGTCGAACGATCTCACTCGTTTGGGCATGCCGGAGCCGATCACCGACCAAGCCGAGCGTGTTCTCTCGCTCTGGCAGGGCTCCTGGGTGGCGGCTTTCGCGGTCGGCATTCTCGTGTGGGGGCTGATCATCTGGTCAGTCATCTTCCACCGCAAGCGCTCTGAGCAGTTGCCGCCGCAGGTGCGGTACAACATGCCCATCGAAGCGCTCTACACCGTCCTGCCGATCGTCGTCATCTCCGTGCTCTTCTTCTTCACCGCGCGGGACCAGGCGATCATCCTGGACACCGACGAGCCGGCCGACGTGAACATCGAGGTCGTGGCCTTCCAATGGGCCTGGCAGTTCAACTACCTCGACGACACCAAGGAGAACGGCGGCGAGGTGCTCTTCTCCGAGACGGGCATCCCCAACCCGGACGGCACCGCCGACCCCTCGACGCAGACCACCCTGGTGCTTCCCGAGGGCGCGACCGTCCACTTCGACCTCCACTCGCCCGACGTCATCCACTCGTTCTGGATCCCCGAGTTCGGCTTCAAGATGGACGTCGTCCCCGGACGGGACAACGCGTTCCAGGCGAGCCTCACCGAGGACAGCGCGGGCCAGTACATCGGCCGCTGCGCGGAGCTGTGCGGGGTCGACCACACCCGCATGCTCTTCAACGTCGAGGTCCTTCCCCAGGACGAGTACGACGCCTGGGCCGCCGAGCAGGAGCAGGCGGCCGTGACCGCCGAGAACGAGGCCGCCGAGGCCGTGGATTCCGAAGCGGACTCCGCCGACGGCTCGGGCGCCGAGGGATCGGATGCCGAGGGCACCGGTGCGGGCGCGGACGACGCCGAGGAGAACGAGTAATGACCACGACGGCAACACCGGCCCGCACCGACGGCAAGGCGCCGTCGAGCGCGGGCTCGATCATCGTCAACTGGCTGACGTCGACCGACCACAAGGTCATCGGGTACATGTACCTGATCACCTCGTTCGCGTTCTTCCTCTTCGGCGGTGTCCTGGCGCTCCTCATGCGCGCCGAGCTGTTCTCACCGGGCATGCAGGTCATGTCCAACGAGCAGTTCAACCAGCTGTTCACGATGCACGGCACGATCATGCTGCTGATGTTCGCGACCCCGCTCTTCGTCGGGTTCTCCAACATCCTCATGCCGCTGCAGATCGGCGCCCCGGACGTGGCCTTCCCCCGGATCAACCTGTTCGGGTACTACCTGTACCTGTTCGGCAGCCTCATCGCCGTGGGCGGGTTCCTCACCCCGGGCGGCGCGGCCAGCTTCGGCTGGTTCGCGTACACGCCGCTGTCCGACGCGGTCCGCTCGCCGGGCCTGGGCGGCGACCTGTGGATCCTGGGCCTGGCCGTCTCCGGTCTGGGCACCATCCTCGGCGCGGTCAACTTCATCACCACCGGCCTGTGCATGCGCGCGCCCGGCATGACGATGTTCCGCATGCCGATCTTCACCTGGAACACGCTGCTCACCAGCGTCCTGGTGCTCATCGCGTTCCCGGTCCTGACCGCCGCCCTGATCGCCCTGGGCGCCGACCGCATGATCGGCACACACGTCTTCAACGCCGAGCACGGCGGCGCCATCCTGTGGCAGCACCTGTTCTGGTTCTTCGGGCATCCCGAGGTGTACATCATCGCCCTGCCGTTCTTCGGCATCGCGACGGAGATCCTGCCGGTGTTCAGCCGCAAGCCGATCTTCGGCTACAAGAGCCTGGTGGCCGCCACCATCGCCATCGCGGGCCTGTCCGTCACCGTGTGGGCGCACCACATGTTCCCCACGGGCGCGGTCCTGCTGCCGTTCTTCTCCTTCATGACGTTCCTCATCGCGGTCCCGACCGGCGTGAAGTTCTTCAACTGGATCGGCACGATGTGGCGGGGGCAGCTGTCCTTCGAGACGCCGATGCTGTTCACGATCGGCTTCCTGGTCACCTTCCTCTTCGGCGGCCTGACCGGCGTGCTCCTGGCCTCCCCGCCGATCGACTTCCACGTCACCGACTCCTACTTCGTGGTGGCCCACTTCCAC